>CAZSUH010000004.1:0-66495 GCA_964609905.1 uncultured Verrucomicrobiota bacterium | reverse complement strand
AACGATCTGATCGGACGCGCGTTCGACAAGATCGCTGAAAACCTGGGGCTCTAACCGAAAGGAGGCCGGTCAACATCCATACAGGCAGGAGGAGCGCACATGAATCACCACGTCCAAACAACGAAACAGAAACGCAGGGGTCGTTGTGGAATGTCTACCGTGGAATTCGCGCTCCTCCTTCCTTTTTTTGCCCTGCTGGCCGCCGGCATCCTGATGCTGGGCCATCTCTTCTACCGTTCCGTTTGCCAGTCGCACATGGCGTTTTCAGCCGCCCGGCGAAGCGCCGTAAAAGGTTCCCCCAATGCCGCCGCCCGATGGGTCCGCGACGAGTACCGCGCCTTTTCGATGCCGGGCCGGCCCCAGGTCGGCGCCCACTATATGGCCGGCCGTCCCGGCATCTGCACGGTGACGATTCGAGACAGCATGCCCGCCTTGTTGCCCGGGCGTTCCGGCGCGTTGTCCGTGCGTACCCGGTCGGGCGCCACGGTTACCATCACGGCGGCAGGAAAATCCTTGCATGCGGGGGGCGACAATGACCTCTGACACCAAGCAAGCCGGGCGCATCACCGTGCTGTTCGCGTTCCTCATGGTGGGGATTTCCTTATACCTGGGTTTATCCCTGAACCTGAGCCGGCTGCTTCAGGAGCGGGCGCATCTGCAGATTTGTGCCGATGCAGCCGCTTTTTCCGGCGCCGTTCAGCAGTCGCGCGGATTGAACCGCATCGCCCGCATGAACAACCAGGCCGTGACGGTGTTGAAAACGACCAGCCTGGCATTGAAATGTTACATTTTTCCCAATCATGACGCCGGGAGCCGGACCGCGTTGGCGGCGGCCCTGACCTATCGTTTGTACAACCTCGTGAACCTGGCCCGACAGGAAAAAACCAATATCGATGCCGCCCACTGTGCGCGCGACACCGTCAGAGAGATCGCCGCCCGTAACGCGCCGGAGGCGAAACTCACCTCCTACACGCCGGTTTCGTCCGGCCTGGGGCGCCTGATTCCGGGCACGGGGACGGAGCGCAAGTTCGGCTTTTTTTACAAACAGGCGACTCCCCTGGGGGAACTCGTCCTGTATGACCCGGGCCAGTCGGTCAAGGCCATGGTCCTGAAAAAAGCGTTTGCCCTCGACACCATCTACTATTCTGCGCAAGTCCGGAAACCGCGCACGACGTGGTTGTTCAACTGGGGGCGGCCGTGCCTGGGCGGAGCGGAAAACCTCCGCACGTACGCCACAGCGAAGCCCGGCGCCGGCGCGTTATGGGATGGTTCTTCCGCCAGGCCGGAGTATGCGGCGGCGCTGGTTCGCACCGGGGCGGTATTGCCGCGGCCCTCAATTCCTGACGATTGGGGGTACGACTGGTGAACCGACGCGCCTCCATCTTTTCATCCGGCGCCCGTCTTGGGGGAGTCACCGTCGAGATGGCCGTGGCGGCCCTCGTGATCCTGGTTCCGGTTTTGCTGGCCCTGGGCGAATTGGCGAGGCTGGATCGGGCGGCCCGCCGGCTTCAGTTTGGCGCGCAGCGTCCGGTGATCGCCACGGCGATGGCGGAAAATGCCGACCCCTCTTTTCGCCTGATTCCGATTGAAACCCAGGTTCGCGTTTCGATGCGGCCGGAGATTCACGCGGTGTTGGGCGGAAAACGGGCTTCGGTCACGTTGCGACGATGCTACTGGATCGCGACGGGCAGCGGACATGGCGAAACGGACGATTAAACGACCAACAGGAGAAATGGGATGAACAGGAAGATGACCGTGTGGGTGGCGTTGGGGATGAGTCTGCTGGCCTGGCTGTTTTATCGGATTCATGTGGGGCGCAAAACAGCCGAAATCACGGCTGTTTACGGTTGCCGCACCCCGGTCTGGGTGGCGGCCCGGGACATGTTGGCGGGGCATGTTCTGGAAGCACGCGATGTGGAGACGGCCGAAACACCATCGGCCTTCGTGCAACCGGGCGCGTTGACCAATCTCGATTGGAACGCGGAGGGGATTATGATTCAGATCCCGTTGCGCAAGGGCGAGCAGATTCTGGCCACCAAGCTGGCGCAAGACGGCGCCGGCCTGTTGTCGCTTCGCGTGCGCGCCGGAACGGCGACCCGCGCGATGACGATCAAATTCGACGGCGAAGGGGGGTTGGCCGGCCTGCTTCAGCCGAATGACCGGGTGGATATCATCGGCGTGTTCGAGTCGTCGGCCAGTTCAGCCGAAACGACCCGCAGTCATGCGAGCGTGCTCGTGCAAGCGGTCAAGGTGCTGGCCGTGGATCAACGGATGGGGGAACGGGCGGTAGGCGCGGACTCTGTGGCGGAGGCGGCCGGCGGCCTTGCCCGACCCGTTTCCTCCGTGCCGATGAACGTGTATGTCACGGTGGAGGTCACATCGGCCGAGGCCTGGCGGTTGAGTCTGGCCTCCCCAATGGCCTATCTCCGCTGCGTGTTGCGCAACCGCCGGAACGACCTGGTCGAACCGCTTCAACCGCCTCCCGAACGGTTGCCCTCGTTGAAGGGCGATGAAGCATTCGGCGCCCGTGTGCCGGTCAAGATTCGCACGGCGACACGCCAGGCGTTGGAAGATTTCGGGACCCTTTAACCAGAACCCTTATCAGGAGACGGATATGTATCGGCATAACAAAACAAACTGGAAACTGGGGCTTGTGGCGGCGGCGTGGATGGCCGTGGAAACCTCCGGAGCGGTGGTGCGGGTTGCCCTGGACGTGAAATCCGGGAAACCCGGCGCGTTCTCGGCGGACTATGCCGTTTCGCGCGCTGAGTTGGCCGCGGGGGGGGATCGGGTGGTGGGCGTGGAAATTGCCGGCGACACGCTGGTGATGACGCCGCTTCAGGAAGGGCGGGCCACCGTGTTTGTGTTTGACCAGGCGGAAACGGAGCGGGATCGGTTGGAAGTGTTTGTGGGGCGGAGCGAGGGATCGGGGCCTCTCGATGCCGCGGTCCAATCGTTGCTGGTCGACCCGGAGGGGAAGGCGCTGGAGTCGCTGACAGCGGCGCCCGTCCCCGGTTCGGACAAGGTTCGGATCATGGGGCGGATTGCCAACCGGCATGAACTGGACGCGGTCGCCCGGATACGGGCCGTGTACGGCGAGTCCGTGGTGGACCTGACCGGCCTGGATTCCGCCTTCGGCGCTTCGGTTGTCGCCGCCGTACGGGAACGGATCGCCAACGGCAACATCGACGTTTCCTTTTGCGGGCGGGAGTTGTTTTTGCAGGGGATGGTGTTTGGCGAAGCGGAGAAGGCTTTTACCGAAGCGGCCGCCCGATCCATCTATCCCGAGGTGCGAAGTTTTCTGACGGTGAAGCCCTGGAAGGCCGCGGACATGCCCCAGGACGTGGTGCTTGAAAAACCGCTGCTTCTGCTGGAGTGCCAGCTGGTGGAAATCACCCTCGATACGATGCGCGAGATGGGCGTGGATTGGGGGGGCGTTCAGACGCTCAGTTTGCAGGCCGGCTGGAAAGCCGCCTCCCGCGGAGCTGATCCTGTTTCCTCGGTATCGCTGGGCACGACCAAACTCTTTGAGTTGCTTCTGCCGCACGTTCAGTCTGGCGAGGCCCGTGTGCTCTACACCCAGAACCTGGTTTGCGAAGACGGCGGGAACAGCCGGTTTTTCGCGGGCGGCTCCTTCCATATCGTGGCCACCGGACCGGGCGATCGGGACGTGGAGGTGAAGGAGGTGGAATACGGGATTGGAATGAACCTGGAACCCCGGATGGACAAGGCGGGGAATCTGGAGACCAAAGTCGCCATCGAGTTCAGCAGTCTTGGGCCTGTGATTGGGTCATATCCGTCGATTCTGAAGCGCTATGTCCGCACCTCGGTCAACGTCAAACAGGGCCAGACGCTCAGCCTGGGCGCGCTCATTGGGCATACGGCCACCGAGGACGTTTCCAAGATTCCTGGCCTGGGCGACATTCCCGTGCTGGGCGAGTTGTTCAAGTCCGACCGTTATCGAAAAAAACAAAGCGAACTGGTCATCCTGATCACGCCCCGGCGCATCGTGCCGGGGGGGCCGGAGGAGGAGGCGTTGCGGGACGGCGTGAGGAGCAGGGCGGAGTTGTCGGAAAAAGGGCAAGGCGGCCGGAATAAGGAGAAGTAATCATGAACGAGCGACGAGAACACGCCCCGGTTGATTCGGGGGGGACGAAATGCATCGACATGAAAACGGTTTTGGCCGTGATCGAGGAGCGCGAAAAAGAGCGGCGCGGCCGGCTCCAGGGGATTAAGTCCCGGCTTCTGGCACAGGTGCAGGAGAACGAGGAACTGCGCCGGATGAATCTGGATGTTCTGGAAGGAGCGATGCGCATGATCGCGTTGCGAACCCGCACGGAGGACATCATCCGATTCGAGATGGACCGGCTGGGCGAGCCGATTTCCGCGCATGAGCGGGAGACGCTGGTCAAGGAGGTGCTGGACGAGGCGTTGGAACTGGGGCCGTTGGAGGACCTGCTCAAGGACGAGAGCGTCGAGGAGATCATGGTCAACGGACCGGAGCGCATTTTTGTGGCCCGGCATGGTCGGATGGAACTGACCAGCCGCCGTTTCGCCACCTCCAAGCAGCTCGCCAGTATCATCGACCGGATTGTGGCGCCGATCGGCCGCCGGGTGGACGAAAGCATGCCCTACGTGGATGCGAGACTGGAGCGAGACGGTTCCCGGGTACACATCATTCTGCCGCCCCTGGCCGTGGACGGGGCCACGATCACCATTCGCAAGTTCGCCAAGCGGGGGCTGGGCGCGGCGGATCTGATCGCGCGCGGTTCCTGCACGCCGGCGATGATGCGGTTCCTGGAGTTGTGCGTGCGGGGCCGCCGCAATCTGATCGTATCGGGCGGCACGGGAACGGGGAAAACCACCTTGCTCAATGCGCTGTCGCAGGCGGTGTCGGGGGATGAACGGGTGATCACGATCGAGGATTCGGCCGAACTCCGGCTGACCCATTTGAACCTGGTGCGGCTCGAAGCGCGCCGGGCCAACGTGGAAGGGCGGGGCGAGGTGACCATTCGCGATCTGGTGCGCAACGCGCTCCGCATGCGACCCGACCGGATTATTGTGGGCGAGTGCCGGGGCGCCGAGGCGTTCGACATGCTCCAGGCCATGAACACGGGGCACGAGGGGTCCATGACGACGCTGCACGCCAATACCCCCCGGGACATGTTGGCGCGTCTCGAGGGGTTGGTGCTCATGGCCGTGGAGATGCCGATTGCCGTGATTCGACGAAACATCGCCTCCGCAGTTCAACTGGTGGTCCAGATCGCGCGCCTAAGCGATGGGTCGCGGAAGATCGATCGTATTTCCGAGGTGCTGGGGATCGAATCGGGCGAAATCACGACGCGGGACATTTTCGTGTTCGAGCAGACGGGCGTCGCGAAAGACGGGCGGGTGGAAGGGGCGTTCAGGGCCACCGGGTATGTGCCCGCCTGTATTGACCGCCTGCGCGCGGGAGGCTTGGAGGTCGATAGGGCGTTGTTTGCGGAAGGGCCGGCGGAGCCGGTTTCGGCGTCGGGCGACGAGCGGCAGACACGCCAGGGTGCGGCCTGACCACGGATGGAACGATCCGGACTCCTGCGGCCGCGGGTGCGGCCGGGATGCCGGGGAATCGAAGAAGCAAGGAGAAACGCATGAAACGGGTGATCGGGATCGGGTTGATGATGGCGGCGCTGGGCGTGTGCCGGGCGCAGGATGAACGCGTGGAGCGGGAGGCGACGGTGCCGGACACAAACAGAGCGGTGGCGGAAACCTACAACCGGGGGGTGGCGCATCAGGAAGCGGGCCGCATGGAGGAGGCCCTGACGGCCTTTCAGAACGTGCTGGCGGGGGCCAAGTCCGGGGCGGATCCCGATGTGCGCCGTATTTACAGCGGCGCGGCCAATAACGCCGGCAACCTTCACCTGCAGCGCAACAATCTGGGTCGATCCGAGTTCTATTATCGCCAGGCCGTGGAATGGGATTCGGAAAATGCGCTGGCCTGGAACAACCTGGGCGCGGTGTTGTTGAAGGAGGGGCGGATTCCGGACGCGCAGAAGGCGTTTGAGCGATCGGTCCGCGAAAATCCCCTGTTGGCCATGCCCTTGAACAATTTGGCGCGGCTGTTGATCGAGTCGGGCAATCTCAAACTGGCCGCGGAATACCTGATCGTCAGCCTTCGCCTGAATCCCGGCGACGCGGAAACCCTTTTTTTGCTGGCCCGCCTTTACGATCAGGCCGGCATGAGGGAGCAGCAGGAAAGCGTGTGGCAGGCACTGGTTGAGGTTTCCGGGGACACGCCCGAAAGCAAACTGATGCTGGCCACGCATTATGTGCGCGAGGGAATGGTGGAGCAGGCGGACCGGGTGTTGCGCGAGATGCTGAAAGCCCGGCCCGATTTTCCCGAAGCCCGCCTTCAATTAGCACGCCTGCACGGCCGCCGGCGTGAGTGGCGGGAATCCGAAGCCATTCTGCGGGATTTGATCCGAACGTATCCCGCCGATCCGGCCGTGCGCAACGACCTGGCCGCCGTTCTGGCGGAACAGGGGCGCATGGGCGAGGCGATCTCCCAAGCGGAAGAAGGAACCCGCCGTTTTCCCGGCGTGCCGGAAAACTGGTATGTGCTCGGTCTGTGCTACGACAAGACCGGGGATGTGGTCCGAGCGGAAGCCGCCTTTCGCAAATGTGTCGAGTTGAAGCCGGCCTATGCCCGCGCGTGGAACGATCTGGGCGTGATCGCCACTCAGCGATCGGATGCCGACGGCGCCCTGGATTGCTTCTCGAAGGCGGTTGCGGCCGATCCCTATTTCCCGGATGCGCAGTACAACCTTGGACGCTTTCTGGTGTTGAGCCAAATCGATTTCGACCGGGGGCTTCGCCTGCTGGCGGTCGTGGCGGACGGATCGAGCCCATGGGCGCCCCATGCGATGAAGATGCTCGATGATTTGATCCTGATCGGACAGGGCAAAGATCCGGGTTGGACCGCCCATGCCAAGAAACCGTAACGGAAAGGAACGAACCATGAACGTCACGCTAGTTGCGGGAAAAACAGGTTTACGCTGCCTCTTGGCGGTTCTTCTGGGAATCGGTTTGAACGCCGGGGCGGAAACGAAAACGCGCGTCACGACGACGGATAAAACCACGGTTCGTCAACCGGAACGCGCGGTTAAGGTCACTACCGAAACCCGGCAGATTCAGTCCCGGACCGTTTCCGACGGCGGCCAGTGGGCGACATGCAAATCGGGCACGCAAGTCAAGACCCGTGAGATCGGTTGGCATGGCGAAACCGGAGAGACGACTTGGGAGGGCGAAGCCGGCCGGTTCGTGGACACGAAAACCGGCGTGGAGGCCAAAATCGGCAATTCCACGACCCGCGAAATAGGCGGGACCCGGCTTAAAAACGGGGAGACCGTTTGGACCGGCGAGACGGGTCCCTCTTACCGTAAAACGGTACGCGGTGATCTTGGCACGCTGGCGGTCAAGGCCGACGCCGGCGCGGACGGCAAGGTGCGGTTGGGGGACAACGGGGTCGAAGCCCAGGGAAAAATCGGGGTGGAGGCGTCGTTGAAAGCCAACACAGTCAAGATGGCGATCGGCGATAAAAAGGTGGGCGCAAGTTTCAAAGGCACGGCAAAACTTGAGGTGGCGGCCGTGGCCAAAGGGAAAATGGGCGCCTATGTGGACGAGAAGGGCATTACCTTCGGCGCACAGGGTTCCGCGGGCGTTTACGCCAAGGGGGAGGTCAAGCTGAACTTCGAAGCGCATGTGTTTGGGGTGAAAACAAACGTTAATCTGATTGCCTCGGGGTATGCGGGAGCGCTGGCTGAGGGCAAAGCGGTGGCTACCCTTGGATGGAACGGGAAAGTCAGTTTCATGGCCAGCATTGGCGCCTCGCTGGGGCTTGGCTGTGGATTTGCCGTGGAATTCGAGATGGACGCGGAAGAACTGATGAAGCGTCTGAACTTGACGGATCTGAGTCAGTTGCTGGCCTGGTTGAAGGCGTTCCAGGAAAATCCCAAAGCCTACCTCGCCCAGCTCGGAATCCAGGCGCTCCGGAAGGTGCATGAGGCCGGATATGGCGTGATCCGAAAATTAGGTCAGGATGCGGCAAAAATCTTTGAGAACGAGGTGATGAAACCCCTGCGCTCAGCGCGCCGCGTCATCCAAGACGGAGTGGGCAAGGGACTGGCCTTTCTGGGCCGATTGATCAAGGCGCCGGCCAGTGAACGGGCGAACGCGGCGGTGGACACCTGTTTGCAGCAGGCCGTGGCACATCAGATGGACCTGCCTGACTCCAGCATCGGACGCCGTTCGACTGAATTTCCCGTCTGCCTGGCAGAAGGCATCAACGCGTTGACGGGTTTGAACGAGTGGGAAGGGATCGATTTTTACGGCTGGTTTCCGTTCGACTGGCCGGCTCCTTTTCAGTGGCCGAGTCTGTAGGAGAAAAGAAAGGGGGAGACCCATGCGAGCGACCATTTGGGATCTTGGAGTTTGGGGATTGAGTTTCTCGGCTGCCTGGTTGTTGGCGCCCCTCGTTTGGAAGCGGATTTTGGAGACGGCCGTCTCCGCCGCCGAGGGGTTCGGACGGGAGCGGGTGGCTTTGGGGCAGCGGGTCATTCTGGCGGGGATTGCGGCGGTTTCCGGGTTCGCCGGATTTGCCTTGTATGCGCTGACTCGCAGTCTGTTGTTGGCCGGTCTGGCGATGGGCGTGGGTTTGTTCGCGCCCGGTTGGGTGTTGTCGGCTTACCAGGGCTGGCGGTGCCGTCTCTTTCAACGGCAATTCATGGATGTGCTGTTGATGATCGCCAACTCCATGAGAGCCGGTTTTAACTTGAGCCAGGCCGTGGATATTGTGGCCCGGGAGATGCCCGCACCAGCCGGCCCTGAATTCGGTCGGGTGGTCAGGGACCGCGATCTGGGTGTATCCCTGGACGAGGGACTTGAACGGCTGGCCGCGCGCATGAAAGGAGAAAGCGTGCGGATTTTTGTGACGGCCGTTCAGGTGGGCCGGCAGACAGGCGGGGATTTGACCCGTATTCTGGACGGACTGGTCCAGATGATCCGCGAACGGGAACGCGTCGAGGATCGCGTGAGAACCATGACCTCGGAGACCCGGTTCCAGGGATATACACTGGCCGCCCTTCCGTATCTACTGTTGGTCGGCTGGCTCTGTCTGGATCCGGAAGGCGTGCGGGGCGTGTTTGCGACGGGGTGGGGAAAGTGCCTGTTGGCGATCGGATCTGTTTTTAACGGATTGGCGTTGGTGGTCATCCGGAACATGGCGTCGGTGAAAGTATAACGGGAGGTCAACCATGCAGAATCTTTTTTTAGAACTATCCGTGCTGTGCGTCACAACGGCCACGGGCGCGACGGCCTTCTGGGTCATGAGCGCCATGGCAACCGGATCTGACGGAACGAAGATCGCGGAAATGCCGGGACTATTTGCCGCTCTACGGCCGGGCTTTCCGATCTTTTCCGGTTTGTCCCGCCGCGTCTTGTCGTGGATTCCGGCGTGGAGCCGTTGGATACAGGGGAACTTGACCGCGGCCGGATATGGGCATGTCATCCGGGCAGAAGACTACATGTCCTTGCGTTTTGTGCTGGCCGTCGCCCTGTTGTTGGCCGGCATGCCCTTCCGTTTGCCGGTGCAGGCCGGGTTGGTGGCGCTGGGGCTGGTGTTTCCCGATTTGTGGGTGATGGGCGCCATTCAGGAGCGGCATGCCTCCATCCGCAGGAGCATGCCCTACGTGGTGGATCTGCTGGCGTTATGCACGCTGGCGGGGCTCGAGTTCGGCGCGTCCATCGATCGGGTCCTGGAGAAAATCGGGGCCGGTCCGTTGCGCGAGGAGTTGAAACTGACGCGTCGTGACATGGCGCTGGGCCGTTCTCTGTCGGGGTCGTTGCAAGAGATGGCCCGCCGCATCCGGATGGCGGAGATGACCAGTTTTGTGGCGATCCTCTGCCAGGGCCTTGACCTGGGCGCCGGCGTCGCGAATGTATTGGCCGCACAAGCCGAGAAGATGCGGCTGGAACGGATGGAAAAGGCGGAACGCTCGGGGGCCCAGGCGCAACAAAAAATTCTCCTGCCCCTGTTGCTTCTCATGGTGCCGGCGTTTGCCTGCCTGGTGTTCATTCCGCTCCTGGTCAGCCAGGCCAAAATGTATCTGAACGGTTTTGGCGGCCTGTAAAAACAGAAAGGGAATCGGATGAATCCGACAATCCGGATTGAAGTGGTGAAAGGGCCCGAGCAGGGCCGGGTGTTCGAGGTTCCGTCCGGCGGATTTTCAATCGGGCGGGCGGTTCGGGAGGATGCCGTGGACTGTGCCCTGGTGCGGGACATGAGCGTCTCGCGGCATCACGCCCGGGGCCATGTGACCGGCACTCGACTGGTGATCGAGGATTGGCCGGAACAACCCAGCAAAGCGGGTGTGATCGTGCAGGGAAAACGCGTGGATACGGCGGTGTTGAGCGATGGCGACTCGGTTACGTTGGGACACACGGTGCTTGTCTTCCGTCTCACGGCTTCCGTCTCCCGGCGGTTTCGGATCAAGCTTTCGCCCGCGATGCGGCGATGGGCCGGCGTGGGCCTGTTCCTGTCGTTGCTGATGGCGGGGACCGCGGTAAGCCGGGGATTAACCGGGGGAACAGGTGCCGATTCCGAAAACAACGGAATGGAAAAGGCATGGACGGCGCGTTGTGGAGGCGACTTGCAGGATGCCATGCGTCTTCTCGGGGATTCCCGCCACGGAGGAGGCAACCCTGGGGAAGTGGAAGCGTTCGAGCGGGATTGCCGGCGTTATGCGAAACGGTTCGAGGAGCCCCGGCGGCTGGAAGAATCGTTACGGCTGGACGAGGCGCGGGATGCCTGGATGCGGTTGGCCTTGAGCATGCCGGAGGGCGATCCCCTGCGGCTCTGGGTGGAGACGGGCTGCGTAGCGCGAATCAGCCGGCAATTGGTGGAATTGCGGCCTTAAGACAGAGGAGTTGACCATGAACCTGGTCGTGGTGGATGTGACGGATTCGGCGGCCAGCCGGGTGTTCCGGGTGAAGCGATTTCCGGCCCTGATCGGCAACCGGTGCGATGCGGAAGTTTCGGTCGCGCATGACGGTGTCTCGCGCCTGCATGCGGAGATCGTCCGGCGGGACAGCCGGTATTACGTGGTGGACCTGGGCAGCCGGAACGGGACCCGGCTGCACCGGGTGCGGGGGGGCGATCTGGTTTCGAAATCCGTTCCAGTTGCGCCCTCGGCGGAAGGGGTGGACGAGGGGTTGCTGGGGGCGGAGAACGAGTTGCGGGACGGATCCTACGTGGCGGTCGGCGCTTGTATTCTGAAATGCCTGTTGGAGCCGGATGCGCCCCTTGCCCGAATGGAAGTCGAGGCCGATCCGCCCGAACCGGAAGGACACGTTGCCCGGCTGACGGGGTTGATCGGCGCCTGCGCGCTTCTGGTGGCGGTGACGCTGGCCCTGGGCTTCAGAAACGCCAAAACGGCGCCCGAGCCGGGGGACAACCGGTCCCCGATACCCGTTCAGGAAACCACGGCCAGCGGCTGCTGGAAGTGAATAAAACGGCTCACGCCAGCTTGCCGGCCTTGGGATTGCAGGCGTAGCGATCGTGGAGCTCGACCGTGGTCTGGATGGTCGGGTCGGCGGAGTCCCGCCCGGAGACGGACACGAGATCGCAGACGCGGCAGGAGGCGGAGAGCCGAGCGTATTGCTCCTTCCAGTGACGGGCCGTTTCGGTGTCGCTCTCATTCTGGAAGGGAAATCGGACGGGATAGCGGGGTGCGCCGCAGCGCCAGGGTTTGGGCGTCAACCGCGCGCGGAAGGATTCCTGCTTGAGTGTCAGGCGGATGTAGAGCGGGTCGCTTCCCAGTTCCTGAAGAAACTGAAGCGTTTGGGGGGATGCGGGGTCGTAGGTTTTATCCGTGAAGAGCAGGCGCAGTCCGGCTGCGGTGCGGTACAGGCGGACCGGGCGTTCGGGATGGCGGCTGATCCAGCCTTTGACGGTTGTCAGGGTGGCTTGGCGGGCCTCTTCGACCCGGTCGGCGCGATGCGCGGCGGAAAAAGAGAGGCGAATGGCATCGAGCAATCCGCGGGAACGCGGCGGGGGGAAATCGATATCCGCGAACAGGACGGACGACGCGTTGAGGATGAGCGAACCGTAACGGTTGCGGGTGATGACGGCGATTGATTCGCCAGCCGGTCCGATTTCGTCCACGATCTCTTCGCGCAGGGGCTGGTCCAGGTAGTCGTATTCCGAATGAGGGCGGCTTGAATCGGCCTTTTGATAGCGTTCCATGAGTTGCCTCGCCCTGTCCTGCCCCATGGCGGCGGCGGCTTCCGGACTTTCGTGGGACCAGCCCCAGGCCTGGAAGCGGAGCGGCTTGCCGTCATGGGAGGCCTCGGTGCAGGTGGCCTTGACCCAGAATCGGGGAATGCGCATAAATGCCTCCTCTTGTTCCGCCAGAATAGCAGGCCCTTTTTCGAAAAGCAATCCTTCCGCGGCCAGGGCATTCGAGGCCATGGGCCGTGTCGGGCGCGATCTGTCAAATCAATCGGAAAACGGAGGTGGACAAAGCGAATCAGTTGGCCTATTTTACGAAAAACCAGTCTCACGGACGGGGGACGATCATGCTGACACGATGGCAATTGGCGGATCGCCTGCGCGCGTGGATGGGCTACCGCTTTCCACCCTTGGGAAGGCGCGCATTTGACGCCTTTTATCGAAGCGCGCCGGCCGAGCAGGAAGTCGAACTCTTTCCCTGTTTGCGTGTCGACCTGAACCTGCGCGACGCCACTCAAAAAGTCACCTATTGGCAGGGGGTGCGATTCGAGCATCCCGCCGCACGGATTCTGGCAGGCTGGATCCGGGAGGGTTCCGTTTTTTTCGACATCGGCGCCAATTACGGTTTCTTCTCCTACTGGATGTTGACCCAAAAGAAGCCGGTTGATGTGTATGCGTTCGATCCGCTTCCCGAAAATGCGGCGCGCATGGAGAGGGCTCGGAGGAGAAATGGTTTGGAGCGTCGTTTTTCCGTGGCCGGATGCGCACTGGGCGATGACGAGACCACCCGGGGGTTGCATACCGGCGGCGACGACACCGGCCATTCCACCTTGGGCAATCATCCGGAGCTGAAGGGGCAGACCGTCGATGTGCCCGTTGTGACTTTCGATGACTGGCTGGCCCGCGCCGGATTGCGGCTGCCATTCGCCCCAACCTGGATTGCCAAAATTGACGTGGAGGGATTCGAGTGCCACGTTCTGAGGGGAATGCGGAGGACGCTCCACGCTCACGCCTTCGCCGGACTGATGATCGAGATCAATCCGTATACGTTGAACTTCTTTGGGAAAAGACCGGTGGACGTATTCACGCTGCTCGAGGAGGCCGGTTATGTGTCGCCGGAACGGCAGTTCCTGGAGCAAACCGGGGGCGAAATCTGTTTTAACGCCTATTTCACCCTCTCGGGCCGCTGATCGAAACGCTCATCCCGGCCCGCCAATTCCCATTGCGGCTGGGGCGCGATCCGCGTACTATGCCCGTATGAATCATGACGCCTGGCTGCTCGAGAAGAAATCGTCCGCCGTCACGTTGTCGGACATGGAGCTGTTTTTGTTTCCGGACCTGATGTACGCGCTGGTGCTCGCCAACATTCTGTCCCCCCGCATCTGGAAGTGGCGGGAGGACGCCTGGTTTGCGAAGCGGGAAAAAAAGGTCTATCGCCGCATTTCGCGGCTCAAGCAGTACATCATGGACCACTACACGTTCAACCTGGACCTGGACACCTGGGGGTTGACCACCAAGGAGCGGGAACTGGCTCGATTTCGCGGCTTTCTGGACGAGGACGCGCTGCGCCAATCCAACGCCCTGTTCGGGTATGAGGGCGACAAGTATTACTTCGACATCGATATCCGGACCCATTTCGGGCTCGACAAATACGGGGGCGACGTCATTCCGTATTGGAAGACGGAGACGGTTGAGGCGATGGACGCCTTCCGGCATAAGCCCGGGTACGTCACCGGGGCGGGGGAGTGCGTTTCGCTGGCGGGGCTGTATGCCGCCGCGCTGTTCCTGGTGGCCGAGATTCCGTTGCGGGACCTTTACCTGATGGCCACGCCGTTGCACTCGCAGAATTTCATCGATGTGGACGACGGCATTCTCACCAACAACCGGCGGCTGGTGACCAAGACCATGTGGTTCAACGGCACGGCGTTGTCCGCTCAGGCGCGGCGTGCGCTCGAGAATGAGCGGGTCACGATTGTCTGCCATGAGAGCGGCTATGTCCACACGCTTTACCGCGAGGCGACGATCGATCGCGGGGCATATGCGCGGTTCCAGGGTCGGCTGGCCTCGTTTTTGAGGGCGCCGTTCGGATCCGAACTGCTGGGAAACTTTCTGCGGCATGTCCGGGACTTCCAGAAATGTTTCCAACTCCGGTGGCCGATCCGGGGTGCGGACCGCTATATCGGGGTTGAAGCGGTGTTCCCGTATGAGCAGGGGAGCAGCTATTCGTTCACGGATCAAACCCGAGAGAAACTGATGGCGGAAGTGGACGCCGAGTTGTTCCAACCCTCGCCCCTGCCCGACCGGATTGTGCTGAATGAACTGGAGTCCTTTGCCAAGAGCCGCGAGATCGACCTGTCCGATCCCGGGGATGTGGAGAACCTGCGGACACAGTTTTCGTGCAACTGTCTGAACGCGCAGACGGCCATCGAAGCGCTGATTCGGTTTTGTTGCATCGAACCGCGGCTTCCCGTCGAAGCCGAGAAAATATTTCTACCGTCCGAAACTCCGCTCGATCTGACCGGCGCGATGCGGCGGGAAGAGGTGCTGGAGCGGCTGGACAGCCTGCGCGGGAAAAACAGTATAGCGGACATGGCGTTTTACGCCTACCGGGATTTGAACCGGACCGAGGCGGCGCCGTTCGTGAAAGCGGCGATGGAACGCAACCCGGTTTCCGTCGGGATGGCCCGCGACCTGTGCGATGGGGGACTGGTCCAGACGGTTCAGGGGCTTGCCGAGGAGTCCATTTATGACGGGACCGGCCGGTTGGCCCAACCGGACGAGGTCTGGAATTTCCGGCGGGGCGATGGAGTGGAGAAGGCGCTGCTCCTGGCGAACCTGTGGGCGGCGCGCAAGCCGGACGAGCCGATGCGCCTGATCGTGGAGCCGTCACGGGCCGTGTTGAAGGCCGGCCGGGAGGAGTGGTCGTTCGCCTCTTCCAAGGAGTTGCGGGCGCAGGAGTGGTTGTTACGCTGATCGCGCGGAAGGATTTGGCGCGGCCGGGAAGCATCGCTATGGCGAAAGAGGCGCGTTTGTTTTTGGGATTGGATTTCAGCACGCAGGGGATCAAGGCCCTGGCGGTGGACGAGACGCTGCGGGTTGCGGTCGAGCGGAACGTCAATTTCGATGCCGAGCTTCCGGCGTTCGAGACCCGGGGGGGGGTACACAAGGGGGCGGACGGGTTGACCGTCACGGCGCCTCCGCTTCTGTGGGTGGCGGCGCTCGATTTGCTGCTGTCCCGTATGAAGGCGGATCGGTTTCCCTTTGCCAGGGTGTCGGCGGTGTCCGTTTCCGGGCAACAACATGGCAGCGTGTACTGGAAGAAAGGCGCGCGCCGACGACTGAAGGGTTTGAAAGCGGGTCAGTTGCTGCAGGACCAGTTGGCCGGCGCCTTTGCGGTGGCGGCGTCGCCGGTCTGGATGGACTCCAGCACGACCGCCGAGTGCCGGGCCCGTGAGGTGGCGCTCGGGGGGCCGCAGGCCGTGGCGGACATCACGGGCTCGCGCGCCTACGAACGGTTCACCGGCAACCAGATCGCCAGGATTGCGCGATGCCAGCCGGTGGCCTATGCGGCCACCGAGCGGATCAGCCTGGTCAGTTCCTTTGCCGCCAGCCTGTTGACCGGCGATTACGCGCCGATTGACTGGAGTGACGGCTCCGGCATGAACCTGCTGGATATCCGGGGGCATGCCTGGGATGCGAAATCGCTGGAGGTGACGGCACCGGAACTGGCGGCACGGTTGGGAGCGCCGGTGGCCTCGCACACGCTCGTGGGGCGGTTGGCGCCGGCCTTGCGCCAGGATTACGGGTTTACCGCGGCGTGCCAGGTGGTCGCGGCGTCGGGCGACAATCCGTGCAGTCTGGCGGGGCTGGGCTTGAGAAAGCCGGGCGACATTGCGATCAGCCTGGGCACGAGCGACACGGTGTTCGGGGCGTTGAAGGCGCCGAAACCGTCCGGGCGTGAGGGGCACGTGTTCGTGAATCCCGTGGATCCCGACGGCTACATGGCGCTGATCTGTTTCAAGAATGGCTCCCTCACGCGGGATGCGGTGCGTCGAGAAATAAAGGCCGGGAACTGGCGGGCATTTGGCGCGCGGGTGGCGCAGTCGCGACCCGGTAATGGCGGGAACCTGGGTTTCTACATCCGGGAACCGGAGATTACGCCTCCCATCCTGCGGACCGGCACGTTCCGATTTGGCCCGGAGGGGTCGCCGGTGTCGTCATTTCCACCGGACGTGGAGGCGCGCGCCGTGCTGGAGGGCCAATTCCTTTCAATGCGGTTGCATGCGGCGGCCGTGGGCATTCAGCCGGCCGGCATTTTGGCCACGGGCGGGGCGTCGGTAGATCCGGCGGTGTTGCGCGTGATCGCGGATGTGTTCGGCGTGCCGGTCTTGACGGGGGAGGCGCCGAATTCGGCCGCCCTAGGCGCCGCCTGCCGGGCCCTGCACGGCTGGCGTTGCGGTCGCGCGGGGGCCTTTGTGCCGTATGCCGAGGTGTGGCGGGCGCCATCCGGGATGAAGAAGTCCCTGGAGCCCGATCTTGCGGCGCACCGGATTTATACGGAGTTGCTGCCGCGTTACGCGATGCTGGAACGGCAGGTCATGGAGGGGGGCGGGAAATAGACGCGGCGGGCGGCTCCACGGGGTCCAGAATCCAGCGTTTGTTGAACCAGAACCACTGGTCGGGATACTCCCGGATAGCCTTGTCGAAACAGGCGAAGACGGCGCGGGTCATCCGGAGCAGTTCCTCGTCGCGCGGGCGGGCGTGATCGGGCGTGATCGGATCGAACAGTTTGAAGGTATGGCGTGTCCAGCCGTGCCGGAGCAGGATACAGGGGAAGATGGGCGCCTGGCTCTGACGGGCGAAAAGGGCCATGCCCGCCGCGATATTGGCGATGCCCCCGAGGAACGGCACGGCCAAGGCGGGTGTCGGGCAACGCACATCCGGGAGGATGGCGAAATATTTGCCGGACTGGATATTACGCAGCACGGTTTTGAACGAGATTTCGCCTCGCACCAGGATTTCGATTCCCGACCCATCGCGCTGCCGATTCAGGTAGTCGGTAAAAAGCGGATTTTTCTGCCGGGCGGCAATCGAGAAAAGGGGAATGCCCATCGCTTGGCAGGCGGATCCCGCGAGTTCCCAGGATCCCATGTGGGGCAGGGCGAAAACGGCGCCGCCCTGGTCGCGACTCCGCGCGGCCAACACCGCGAACACATGTTCATCGGAGACATGACGGGCCACCCAGGCGGGGGTGATTTGGTTGCCGCGCATGGATTCGATGGCCGTGAAACAGAAATTTCGAAAGGCGGCCCAGGCAATCCGCTCGGCTCGGTCCCGCGCGCAGGATTCTCCGAACACCTTCCGGATGCGTCGGACCGCCTCGGCACGTCGGTAGCGAAAGAGGGAAAAGCCCAGAACGGCCAGGAGCCAGCCGAGGCCGAGCGCGGCGCGGTAGGGCAAACGGCTTGCGATCGCCTTGACGGCGAGAAGCGCGGCGAATTCGAGGCGGTGTTTGAAGCGGATGCTCATGTGGGATTCTGTTTCGCGAGGGCGGTCAGATTTCCCTTGGTGACCAACCGCATAAGCGGGCTTTCCGTCATACGGATGGCGTTAACGGGGCAGAGTTCGTGGCAGCAGCAGCAACCGATGCAGCGCGGACCGATCAGGCGGGGGATCTGCTTGCCCGGGTATTCCAATGCCTTGGCCGGGCAGGCGGCGGCGCATCGGCCGCAACGCGTGCAACGGGCGGGATCGAGCGTGGGCCGGATCCAGATCAGCCGTTTCAGCGCGCGCGCCAGAGGGCGGGGGATGATCAGGCGATATTTCCACGTGTTGGGCAGGCGGACGCGAAGGGCGCCCGGGGCAGGCGGCTCGCCGAGAAGCGCGATGTCCTGATGGCGAGCTCTTTCGACATGACGGAAGCCGGACACCCGGTTCAGGGGAATGCCGAGGCATCCGCACAGGGCCGCATCCAGCGCCACGGGATCGGGCGATGCAGCCACGAATCCCAGGGGGATGGGATGGCCGGCGGAGGGGCCGTTGCCGTCCATGCCCACCACGCCGTCGGCAACGGAGAGGCCGGGCCGGATCGTGTCGGCGATCGTGGCGAGCAGACGGCCCATGTCCTGTGGCGTTGGGAACGCGGTGTGAAGATTGGCCTTTTGGAAGCCGGGAATCGTTCCGTACAGGTTTTTGATGGCGCCGGTAAACAGGGTCAGGGAGTGCGTTTTAACTTTGGGCGCATTCACGACAAGGTCGGCTTCCAGAACGGGCTTGGCGATCGTGAAGCGGACGCCGTCGCAGAGGAAGGCGACCGAGTCGGTTTTTTCAAGGTTGAGCAGGGGGGTGTGTTCCTGTTCGCAAAGCGCCCGGAATCCGGTTTTTTCCCACACTTCGGAAACGCGCAAAGCGCCGGCCGGGCTATCCGCGACGCAGGGCGAAGCGCCGGCCTCGCGGGCCAGGCGGATGAGGGCACGAACGATTTCCGGGTGTGTGGTGACGGCGCGTGCGGGTTCGGCGTCGGTCAGGAGATTGGGCTTGATGAGCACCCGGCAGCCGGGTTTGAAGAACCGGGCCGGCCCACCGAGCGCATCGAGAGCGCGGCGCACGGCGGCGGCGGAATCGGCGTATGACCGGCAAACAGCGAAAGCGACGGGTGCGCTCATGAGTGGAAATCGGGGTTGGATTCGATGGCGGGCAGGAGGAGCCGGATGAAGGCGGCCAACCGGTCCAGGCTTTCGGGGCTGTCGAGAGGTTCGCTGGACGTGATGGCGACATAGGCCCAGCGCGAGACGATGTTGCGGAAGAGACGGTCCGTGGTGGTTCGGAACAGCCGGACCCAGTGGGAATGGGTTTCGCGATCTGGACCCACGAACCAGTAGGCGAAGCCGAAGCGGTTGCGGGGATCGGAGCCTCTTCGGGTATCGATAACGGCCAGGGAGAGGGTGCGGTCGGGCGCGAGCCTGAGGGTGCGGACTTGCTCCCGATCGATGGTGTAGCCCTGGCCGGACAGGCACTGTTGGGGCCGGTGGATGCTGCGGGGATCGGCGCCGGCCAACACGATGGTGACCGTGTAGGACTGGAGGCCGGCTCCGTGATAGATGCGGCGCGCGATTTGAGTATCGACCGGCAGGCTGGTGCGTTCGCCCAGCGCCATGGGGTGCAGGGGACCGGCGCAGACGGGGCATCGGCTCATCGTGGCGCCTTCCGGAACGGGAATGGCTTTCAAGCACTGTTCGTTCTGGCAATACAGATAGCGCTGGCCGGAAAAAGCTCCGAGTTCGGCGGGCAGGTCCATCCGCAGGCGGGAGGCGCCCGCCGTATGCGACGGAGGCGCGAACCGGACCCAGAGGGCCATGAGTCCCGCGAGGAGCGGAACGATCAGGCCGGGGGCCCAGCGCGGAGCCTGGTAAGGAGCGTTGCCCATGTGGATTTCCAATCGCGGTTGATCATCGCGGCCACTCCCACCATGAGGGCGGAGGCCGAGATGAAGAAAACATAACCGGAATAGTTGTGGTAGAAGCCCGTGGCGTGCTGCTGGCCGAGTTGTTGAGCCACCACGCCGATCATGACGATGCGGACGATGTTGCCGGCCACGGCGAGGGGAAAGGCCGCCAGGAAGAGCGCCCATTGACGGAGCCGGCCGTGCTGGAAGAAATGCGCGTAGGCGGCGGCGAGCGCGGTCATGGCCAGCACGGAACGCAGCCCCGAGCAGGGATCGGCCACTTCGAAACTGAAGCCTCCCTCGACCGCGGAATGGATGGCGGTGCCCGTGCGAAACGTGGCGATGCCGAGCCCGTTCAGAATACCCGTGGAGAGCGTGGAGGCGAACAGGCGCAGGGGAAAGGTGAGCGAATCCAGAAAACTGAGGGGCACGCAGAAGATCAGATAACCGGCCGGGAACACCAACTGGCGCGCCGCGGGCCAGCCCCAAAAGGCAAAGGGGATGCTCCAGAGCAACAGGATGAGGGACAGGAGGGTGAGCCGGGTCTGTTGCCCCTGCACGCCGATCCAATACAGCGCGAAAGACGCGATCGTCAGGAACAGGCCGCGCCAGTCGGGCTGAGCGGCTGCCTCGACCAGGATATGCCGGCGCCGCCAGACCGCATACAGCGAGACCAGGGGAATCAACCAGCCGTGGGACAGATCGGCCGCCACATCGCCAAACCAGCGGGCGACCATCCACCGGATCGCGGAACGGCCGTAGACGGCGGTCTGCTCCGTGTTGCCGTTGAAGCCGTAGAGGTAGAGGGACAAGACCGCCAGCAACGCCAAGCTGTAAAAGGCCGGCCGACGCAGCCAGACCATCCAGCCTGACCATAAACCATTCATATGTTGACGATGCCTTAAAAAGCGGGAAAAGAAAAGCCTAAAGGTAATCCGACAGGCAGGGCAGTGACGAGGGCCCGGCGAGAGGACGGACCGGAAAGTATTCCGCGTCGATTCAGGTTTTTTGTATCCGCTTCCGGAACAGATGGGCCAGAACCCAGATTTGCCACAGGGAGCGGAGAGCGGTTTTCCACAATTTCACGTTGGCCAACGACGGCTTGCCGGTTCGCCGGTTGACGTGACAGACCGGAATATTGGCAATGCGCCCGCCGGTTTGCGTCACGGCCCCCGCAAGGATCAAGTTGGGCGTGAACGAGCCCGGCGGGATCATGGGCAGCAGGGGCTTGAGAAGGCTTCCGCGGAACAGACGGAACGGCACATTAACATCCAGGACACCCTTGCCGAACAGGAGCCTGACAAACAGGCCCGCGGCACGTGTGATCAGCCAGCGGTCCCAGTTCTGGCGGCGGCGGGTACGCACCCCGAAAAGGGCGTCATAGTGTTCACGAATTGCCCAGAACTGGGCGAAGTTTGACGAGGAGATTTCGTCGTCGCTGTCGCATTGGAAAATCCAATCGGCCTCCCGGATCGCCAGGTTGTAGCCCGTGAGAATCGCGGGGCCATGACCGGCGTTGGGCTGGTGGATGATACGGAACCGGCGATCGGTTTCGAAGGGCTCGAGCGCCCGAGGCGTGCCATCTTGCGAGCCGTCGTTGACCACGATAATCAGGAACCGGACCGGGATGACGGCCAGCGCCTCGCGCCAGTCGTTGAGGACGCGGGCGATGCAGGACTCCTCGTTGTAGACCGGCATCACCACGGCCAGTTCAACGAGCGGTGACGATGGAGGGGCATCAGGCACGCAGGCTGTTCCCGATTTGGTCGGCGCAGGCGAGACCGGCTGCGATGGCGTCGTCCATGTCCAGGTACTGGTAGGAGCCAAGCCGTCCTCCGAACAGGATGCGGGGGGCCAGCCGTTGGGCTTCGGCCCGATAGCGCTCGATGCGCCGCCGATCGTCTTCCGTTCGCATTGGATAATAAGGGTCCACATCCGGACCGCAGGAGCCGGCATATTCGTGATCCACGACCGTGTGACCGGGGAATCGGCGTTCCGGCGTGAAGTGTTTATATTCGTGCACACGGGTGGCGGGGACCTCAGGATCCCCCATGTTCATGACGGCCGTGCCTTGAAAGTCCTCGAGATCGAGCGTTTGACGGTCGAACCGGACGCTGCGCCACCCCAGTGGTCCGAAGGCGCAATTGAAATAGCGGTCGATCGCCCCGGTGTAGACCAGGCAGTCATGAGGCGGGAGGTCGTTCCGGACGTTGAAGAAGTCGGTTTTCAGGCGCAGCTCGATGGCCGGGTGCGCCAGCATGCGGGCAATCAGGCTGCCGTAGCCATCGGCGGGGATTCCCTGTAGCGGATCGTCATAGTAGCGGAGGTCGTAAGTGTAGCGCACAGGAAGGCGGGTAATGATGTCGGAAGGAAGTCGGGAGGATGGAACTCCCCACTGCTTGAAGGTATAATCGCGGATGAAGGCCTCGTACAGGGGACGCCCGACGAGAGACAAGGCCTTTTCCTCGAGGTTGCGGGGTTCGGTGATGCCAGTGGCGGCGGCTTCCCGCGCGAGATGGGCGCGGGCTTCCGCCGGGGAGAATGCAGTGCCGTAAAACGCATTGAGCGTAGCGAGTGTGACGGGCATGGGGTAGATGCGATTGCCGCGCCGGATCCAGACGGTGTGTCGGTAGTCGTTGAAAGTGGTGAAGCGAGTGGCATAGCGCCAGACTTCCGGTTGGTGGGTGTGAAAAATGTGGGACCCGTATCGGTGCACTTCGATGCCCGTTTTCGGGCAGGGTGCGGAGTAGCAGTTGCCGCCGGGATGGTCGCGCTTTTCGAGCACGATCACGCGGCATCCCTGCCGGGAAGCGCACTGCTCGGCCACCGTGGCGCCGAACAGGCCGGACCCGATAATGAGGATGGTGGGCATGGGATGCGTGAACCTCAGGAGTGCGGTACCGCCGGGCGAACCCAGACGGAGAAGCCCGGGAAGGTTTGTCGGCGTTGGTAACGGTGGGCGTCCAGCCAGCGGTCCAGGCGACCGGCGGGATCGAATAGATCCGGCTTGGACAGGATGATCGGGTCTGGGAGGGGATCCGCCATGGCGGAATCGAAGCGTTCGGCCAGATTCGCGGGAATCTCGAAGACGCCCGCGTGACCGGGGGAGGCGACGAACGGCACGCCGTAATAACGGGCAGTTCGGCTGTCCGCGGCCCATCCTACCCGTGCGCCGAGACCGGCGGCTTTCCGGGCGATCGCCGCGGCACGCCGGTAATCGTCCTTGCGGTGCCGTTCCGCGAACCGGATGCTAAGCGAAGAGGCGAGGAGGATGAGAGCCAGAGCGAGGGGGGGCAGAAACGCCGCCGGCCGGACAGGCGATCCTCCAGACGAACGGTCGGCGGTCCAGCCTACCAGGAGGGCCCAGGCCGGTAACAGGGGCGCCGCATGCCGGCCCCAAAAAGGGAAACCAGCAGCGTGCCCGGCAACCAGCAGCAGCGCGGCGGTCAGGGCGGCATGCCCGGCGACAAGGGCGATCGCGGGCCGGTGTTCACGCCCCAGCGCCCGCGGCCGGGAAAGGACGAGCAGGATATATAGAAGGGCCAGGAGGCCCAAGCCGATGCAGTAGGGCGTGAACAGAACGGCCAGGGCTGGCAGGCCGGCTCGCGCCGCCTCCCGGATTTCCAGCCGGCCGGGGCCCAGTCCGAGAAAACCGGCCAGTTCATATCCGGCGAACGCCACGTTGTGCCCGCCCACCGACCAGAGCTTTGCGCCACCGGCGCCGAGCCTGAGGGTATGAAGGAAATACAGCCCGAGCGGCGCCAACAGCAGGAAGCCCGCCCCGAGGATCAGGAGGGCCGGCCCTGTGGGACGCAGGCGGTTGACGGCCAGGAATCCCCCGGTGATGGCAGCGGCGGCAAGTAGCGCGACGGCGCCGAGCATGGACGCGCCTGTGACGAGGAGCGCTCCGGATATCCATGCGACCGCCCAGAACGATCCCGAGGCGCGTGTCTGGAGGCACACGATCATGCCATGGAGTAACCAGGCGGCGCCCGCGATCTGCATGAGATAGGGCCGCGCCTCGTTGGCGTAAAACCAGACGAAGGGTTGGAGGATCAGCCAAAACGGAAGCGTCGGCAGTTCCAGGCGGCGGCCGGTCAGAAATAGCGCGGCGGCGGCGACCAGAACCCACACGATGTTCAGGGCTCGAAAACTCCATTCGGAAGAACCGGCCGCTTTATCCCACATCCAAAACGCGAGCATCCCCAACGGCATCTGGGCCTCCGATCCCCTGTCCGCCAGTATCCGCGCCTGCAGCGCGGATAGGGTCGGTTCTGACGCATATAGGCGGGTCGAGGTCTCGTCAATCCAGAAACTGTCCGAGGTCGGCATCAGACAGGCCAGAAGGAACACTCCGACGAGTCCGGCGATGGCGCCCAGTCGCGTCAGGGTGGTATGGTGCGACTCCGTCATGTTCGGTAAAAGCCCCGATACCAGTCCACAAAGCGCTGGATGCCGACTTCAATCGGGGTGGCGGGGTTGAACCCCACGTCCCGCGCCAGGTCGGAGACATCGGCGCAGGTGGCGGGAAGATCGCCGGGTTGCATGGGCAGGTAGTTTTTCACGGCTTTGCGGCCGGTGGCCTTTTCGATGCAGGCGATGAAATAACCGAGCTTGACGGGGCTGTGGTTCCCGATGTTATAGAGGCGATAGGGCGCTTGCGACGTGGCGGGATCGGGGTGTTCCGCGGACCAGGCGGGATCGCCGGCGGGGATGCGGTCCATCACCCGGACGATCCCCTCGACGATGTCGTCGATATAGGTGAAGTCGCGTTCCATGTCGCCATGGTTGTAAACGTCAATGGGTTTTCCCTCGAGAATGGCCTTGGTGAATTTGAAAGGCGCCATATCGGGCCGGCCCCAGGGCCCGTACACGGTGAAGAACCGCAATCCCGTGGCGGGCCGTTTGTACAAGTGGGCGTAGGCGTGGGCCATCAGTTCGTTGGCCTTTTTGGTGGCCGCGTAGAGCGAAATGGGGTGATCCACATTCTGATGAACCGAGAAGGGAAGCGACCGGTTGAGCCCGTAGACCGAACTGCTTGAGGCGTAGACCAGGTGGGGCGTCTGCTGGCGGCGGCAGCCTTCCAGGATGTGGGCGAATCCCGTCAGGTTGCTGGCGGCATAGACGAGCGGTTTTTCGAGCGAGTAGCGCACGCCTGCCTGGGCCGCGAGATGCAGGACACGGTCGAACGCATGATCCGCAAACAGGCGGGCCATGCCGGACTCGTCCGCCAGGTCGGTCCGGGTGAATGAAAAACCAGGTTGTCGGTTCAGAATCGCCAGACGGGCTTCCTTGAGCCGAGGGTCGTAGTAGGCGTTCAGGTTGTCGAGGCCCACGACCGAATGTCCGTTTTCGAGCAGGCGCTTGGAAAGGTGGAACCCGATGAAACCGGCGGACCCTGTGACGAGAATGTTCATGCTTTTCGATTAAATCAGAGTCGTTCGTTTTTGACAATCGGAAAGGGTTCGGAACGCCTCGGGTCGTCGTCATAGGACACCAACGGCACGCCCGACTTCATGCGCAGGAAGAGATCCTCGTAGAAAGCCGCGATCCAGTCCCACTGGTAATAGGTGCGGATGCGCAAGACCGCGCGGGCGCGGTAGGCCTCGACGGTGTCGGGTTGGTCAAGGAGGTGTTGCAGCTTGACGGGCAGATCCGCCTCGGCCCGAGCCGTGTCGAAATAAGCGCCGCAATCCGCCACCACCTCGGCATTGGCCGGCGAGTTTCGAACCAGCACGCAGTTGCCGAATCCCAGTTGATCCAGGAGGGCGGGTCGCGTGCCGTCCACGGCGGACGGCTGGATGGCGGCGTAGGCGTGGCTGCTCAACTGGGCGTAGTCCCGGCCGAAGGCGTAACCCGTGAACACAACCCGGTCGTCGGCCATGTCCAGCAACCTCTTTTTGTAGGCGTCGGCATACGGCGCGTCGCCGACCAGGACAAGCCGCATGTCCGTCCGCAGTTGGAGGAACGCCCGGATCAGCAGGTCGATGCAGTTTTCGGGGACAAAACGGCCGACGTAAAAGAGATAACGGCGGGGCTGAAGTCCCCATTTTCGAAGCGCCTCCGTGCCCTCGTCACGGGCGGCATTGGCGCCGTACGGGACAAACACGGTTGCGGCGTTGTACTGTTCCCGGTAGCGCCGCTGGATGACCTTGGAATCGGCAATCAGCACCTGGGCGGTCCGGATGGCGACGCGTTCGCACCCGCGCTGGTAGGCCCGGGCGAGAGGCCCCCATTTCTCGCGGGCCCAATCCTGGCCGTCCACGTTCAGCAGCACGCGGGCGCCGGTCAGGCGCGGGAGCCAGACCAGGGGGCTGTTGCCGGCGATGCAGTAGTAGACGATATCGTAATTCCGGGTCAGCGCATGAAGCGTGGAGAGGAACGTGTGGGAGAGCGTTTCCAGGTGCTTGGTCCGGATGGCCGGCAGGGAGACCAGGCGCATGCCCCGGTAATCCCCCCGAACATCCCGGATGAAATGGCTCCGGTTATAGACGGTCACGGTATGGCCGCGCGCCGCCAGCCGCGCGCCCAGTTGCTCGTAAAATGTTTCGAATCCGCTGTACCGGGCGGGAACGCCGCGGGAGCCGAGAAAGGCTATTTTCATGGCGGACCGCCCGCCGCCACGCGGCAATACCAGTCCCACGTCTCCCGAGCCGTCTTCGCCCAGGAAAAAGTTGCGGCCTGTTTCAGCCCTTTGGCGCGCAATGTTTCATGAAGCGGCCGGTCCAGCAGGACGCGGCCGATGGCCTTGGCAAGCTCGCGTGTGTCCAGCGGATCGACGAGGAGCGCGGCGTCGCCGGCAACCTCGGGAATCGACGTGGTCTGGGAGGCCACCACGGGAACGCCGCACGCCATGGCCTCCAGCACGGGGAGGCCAAAGCCCTCGTACAAGGACGGATACACAAAGACATCGGCCGCGTTATAGAGGCTCACGAGCGCATCGTCCGTGATGTAGCCGGTGGCGAGAACGTCCTTTTCGACGCCGGAACGGCGGATCGCCTCGTACAGGTCGGATTGTTTCCATTGGGCTTTCCCCGCCAGAACCAGTTGATGGGGGATGGGGGACTCCTGTTTCAACCGCACAAACGATTCGACGAGGCGGGCCAAATTTTTTCGGGGTTGAAGATTGCCGACCGCCAGCACGTAGGGGAGGCGGATCCCCATTTCGAGGAGGCGATCCACGCCGGATTCACCGGGCGTCAAGACACGGAAACGCGGATCGGCAGCCTCCTTGGTCACCTGAATCCGGTCCGCCGGCACTCGGTAATAGTCGCCGATTTCCACTTTCGAGAAATCGCTGACGGTCAGGACCGACGCACCCCGTGCAAGGGTGGCGCCCACCCCGGCGCGGAGCACAACCCGATCGCGGAACGAAAACCACTCCGGATGCGCCAGGAATGAGACGTCGTGGACCGTGGACACGATCGGGCACGTGCAGCGGACCGGTCCGGCATAGGTGACGTGGAGCACCGATGGCTTTTCCTGTTGGACCAAGCGAGGCAGGTCGACAAACAGCCTGCGCCAGGGCGATGGGGAAACGGGCATGAACCGCCAATGCGGAGACGGCCTGAGTATGCCGTCAAAAGCCGCCGGATTGGTCACCGCCACGAGAAAATCCGCCGGCAGATCGAGGGCCTGCAACGCGCCAACCAGATTGAGCGCGTATCGTTCATTCCCCGATTCACGCGCACCGACCATATGCGCGTCTATGAAAACGGTCAGCCGGTTGTTCACGACGGGTTGTGCTCCATCGAATCCGCTCGCCGGGACAGGTCATCGGAACAGGCCACATGGGCGAAGAAAGCCATCATGAGTTCATAACTGGGGAGCCCTCCCGCCGTCCAGCAGAAGAGGGACCAGAGCGCGAATTGAATAATGGCCAAACACCCCAACGCGTGCGCCGCGTCGCGAACGCCTTCCTTTCGCACCGCGCTCAGGACCGGGCCAAGAAAGTGCCTGAAGAGGGCGATATAAAGGCCGGCTCCCACCGCGCCCAGGACTCCCAGAATGCTCCATAACCCGGATTCATAGGACCCGAGTTGGGCGGCGATTTCGGCTCGGGTTTCCAGACTGGTGGAATAGGCGTGGTACGCCTCATCGAACGGCTTCACCCGATCGCCGAACAAAAAGGTTGCGGGATTGCGGGTCCATCGCTTCCATCCCATCTCGGCCAGATAGCGATGCCAGTAATTGCTGGATTGATTGGAGATGTGCCAGTCCACCCACGACGTCGATGTTTCGGCGACCAAAACGGAAAGCGCGCGTCGCGCCGTGGGCGGAAGCTTATACAACATATGGGTGTTTTGATTGATGAAGATAACCAGGCCCAGCCCAACCGCGCTGATCCCCGTCATCAGGCCCCATTTTTTCCGGATGAATCCCCAAATCAACGGAATAACGCAGACCATCACGACACTCACCCGTCCCCCGCCTAAAGCGACGAGGATTGCGGCCATCCCCATGATTCCATAGTTGACGGCCTTCCAGATGTTCCCCTTCGCCAATTTCGCGAACATGAACCCCAACAGGACCGTCTGGATGCCGGCCTGCCGCAAATCGTGAACACCCAGCGTTTCGCTCATGAAAGCGAAACCGAATTTCGGGTTTGTGACAACATCAGCAAAGAAGAAAGCCCCGACCGATAGAAGGGCACGCACCAGAAAGGCCGCATACAAGAGGCCCAGCAGCAAACGGGGTTTGAGTAAGCCGTACCTATAAAACAGGATCCCGAACAAAAGCGCCCAAAGCCCCTGCAAGTAAGGGCGTGTCAGACTTCCCACACGACCGAAATCCCGAAAGTCGGCCGCATAGACGCTTACGGCCCAGTTGATCGCGAAAAGCCCCAGCAACCCATAACAGGAGAGGGGTAACGGGGCCCGATCCGGAAAGGGCTTGCGTTTCAGCGCAATCACCGGCAACAGGGCCAGCGCGCATAGAAGCAAAGCGAGTTCATGGGGGTAGAGCTTGTATTCGTAAAAAAAGGTCCCTCCCACAGCCACGGAAACCGGCATGATCACCCACCACTTGTCGCCCGCGACGACGGCCCAGGCCAGGACCAGGTATTTCGTCAGGGTTGCGGTCACGTTCATCAAACCCTGTTCGGCGCTCCGTTTGATGAACGACAGGGCGAGTAAAGCGCAGCCCAGCGTAAGGGAAGCCTGCAAGATTCGGCGTTTGAGGGCCGGCACGTTCATGGCACGCTCATTCCGTTTAGTTTCTGGCGCTCCGTGCGAGAGTGACGCATTTTTTCCTCAACGACCATGGGTAGCGCGGAGCATTCCCGGCTGACCTTCCAGCTCCTGGCAGGCATACCCGCATGTGTTCAGAAATGCGGCACAGGTCTCCAACGTCCGTTTCCCGTCCCGCAGGTGATAGGCTTGCACCAGAAGATCCGGATGGTGGCTTCGCAGGATTTTCTCAGCACCCCGCAGCGCCTCGATTTCCGCTCCCTCGATATCCATTTTGATCAGCGCGACAGGGCCCACCCCGGCTTCAATGGCCCATTGGTCCAGGGGGATCACGCGGATTTTTTCGAGAAAAGGATATCCCGGGGGAAGTTGGGAAACGGATTGCAGGGAGCTGATCGCGCCATGCGTCCGGAAGGCCAGCACATCGTTGCGTTCCCACAAGCCCATGTTAATAACCGTGATTCGCCGATCCAACGCGTTGAGCCGGATATTCCTTCGCAATAAGACGCCCTGCCTCGCTGACGGTTCGAACGCAAAGACAGACGCATCCGGAAACGAAATCGCCGCCGCCATGGAAAACAGACCGGTGGCCGCACCGGCGTCCACGATCACACGGTAATCCGCGTTTTTCGGCAATGCGTTGAGATAGAGGACAATCTCCTCGCGGAAGTTCCGCTGTGGGGTTTCGTCCCACCACAGGGATCGCACCACCCGCAAGGTCTGGCCGGCCCATTCGATGCGGCTTCGTCGGGGCGTGACCCGCGCCTCCAGAAGACGCGCGGTTTGCTTCAGCTTTTCCAGCGCCTGCATGTTACGAACGCTCCTGGCCGGTAAACACCGGCTTCATGTCCGGTTACTCCCGCCATCCTTGCGGGACAAGATTGAGCCCACCCGCTCCTTCTCCCGCACGCAAACGATGTCGCCATGGATGACATCTGGAAATGGGGGAACAGCGCCCGGCGAATCGGCCTTAAATGCTGGACGCACGAATTAATCACCCGTCGCATCTTGTCTCCTCAGCTTCTGTACGACCTGGCCGGCGGGAACGCCGGGTGAAATCCCGGACAACACCCGCCTCTGCTCCGCATCGCTCAGACGTTCGAGCCCCCTGGGACACAGGTCCGTTTCCGTGACTGTATAACATCCCGTCTCGACGCAGGAAGACCAAAGATTCCGGAAAAAGAACACCGGAACCCCGGCCGCATTCGCCAGGTGACGGGGCCCCGAATCCGTTGTCAAGACTGCGTCGCAATGCCCCAGGAAAGCGGAAAGCGCGCCCAACCCGAGCGTTCCCGCCAGCACTTGGGCATCCAAGCCATACCGCCGGTTGACCTGCTCCAAAAGGGAGGCATCGGCCGTTGTTCCCATCAGGAGAAGCTGGGCATTGGCTTGTCGTTTAATCTCCTGGAGGATCGGGCCGATCAATTCCATCGGAAGGGCGCCCAGGGGTTGCCGGGTGGTCATGAAACAGGCCAGCACCGGACGCCGGGAATCCGGTTCGAGCTTCTCCCAGGCAACACGGGCCGCCTCTTGATCGGAGGCGCGCGGATACAGGCGTGGGCGCAACGGCCAAACCGGCGCTTGCCCGGTCAGGGCTGCCACGTAGTCCCGAAAATAGGCTGGAAAGGGCTGCGGATAGCGGATGGGCATGGGGTGTGTCACCCAGCCGGAAAACCCTTTATGCGTATACCCGGCGCGATTCGGCGCCCCCAACGATACGGCCAACGCCAATTCTGGCCAATACCGGATGGGATTGGTCGACAGCACCGCATCGAAACGGAAGGCTTTCAACTCGGTCAGATGGCACGGCAGGAGATCCCTTGTCGAATCCGAACGCGCCCAGGGCAGCACCGACCGGATGGCCGGATTTCCTTCCAGCAACACGGCGGTATTCGGGTCCGTCAGATAATAGAAATCGCACTGCGGCAAACCCCGTTTGAGCGCATCCAGGGAACAGGTCCGGTACAGAATGTCCCCGATATGGTTGTCCCCCAGCAGGAGCGCCTTTTCCCAGGACCGCGGATCCGAGACCGTCTTTCCGCAGCGGCGATGGGCATACGCCCGGAGCAACGGTGCCAGGCATTCGCAAACGAGGGCGGCCAGCCAGTTGGTTTTTCTGTGGAAGGCGGAATACTGGGGGCGTTCGCTCACAGGACGCCACTCACCGTTTGCCACAGGGTCTCCGCCGTCACATGCCCTCCGAAATCGCAATGGCCGTGGCGCCGCTTCCGGACTGCCGCGCAATAGGCCGCGGGTGGCATCCGCGTCACGCCGTTCCCGCTGGTGTTGCCCCAGATGGCAGGCGAGAGGCCGGGCGTGGCACAGAACGGCGAAATCGTCTTGATTCTCGCCCAGGCCGCCACATGCGGGGGGCCCGTGCCGGACACCACATAAACCGTCATTCGGCTCACCAGCGCCACCAACTCGTGAATGCCCCATTGACCCATGCAGTTCCGCACGCCCGTTTCCTTTCGTATCGTGCGCCGGCGGCCGCCAGAAAAATGCCCGTCAATAGTTTGCCCGCCACACGGCCGTTGCACAACCAGATAAACAGGCGTATCGGCGGTGCGAGACAACCCGCCCAGCATACGCCGCGAATCCATCCTCCCACTCCATTAGCGCTTTTCCGTTGCCTGAATGCGCTCGATCAATTTACTGGTGGATCGCGCGTCAACCATCGGAACGAATCGGATCTGTCCGCCATAGGAGCGTACCAAGGCGGCTTCTGGAATCGGTTTGCCCGTCGGCGGCGCGTAGTCGGCCCCCTTGCAGTGAATATCGGGCCTCAACCGGGCAATGGCTTCTTCAGGGGTATCCTCGTCAAAAACGATCACGCAGTCGACACACTCCAGCGCCGCCAGGACAAAGGTTCTTTCGCTTGCTGGAACGATCGGGCGCTGGGGTCCCTTGAGCCTTCGGACTGAAGCGTCGCTGTTGACCCCAACAACAAGAACATCCCCGAAACTGCGCGCCACCTCCAAGCTCCGGATATGGCCAACATGGATGAGGTCGAAACAGCCATTGGTCCAGACAACCACGCGCTTCTCATCTCTCCAGCCTGAACGCAGGGCGAGGAGTTGTTTCCAGTCCAAAATCTTATTTTGTATAATACGCGGCATTCGGTTCCTCCTTCAGCACGCGGCATGCGGCCCGATATAGATCGTCAGCCCTGACCGTTCCCCGGAAATCGCAATGGCGGTTGTCCCGTGTTCGCACCGATTCGCAAAAACCCCGCGGTGGTTCCACCGCAATACCTCGACCGCCCACGTTTCCCCACACCGGCGCCGACAGCGGAGGGAATCTGCAAAAAGGCGAAACAGTCGCTATCCGCAAAGCACTGGCCATATGCAAAGGCCCCGTGCCAGTCACCACCAGCAGGGACAGGCACTGAATCAGCGCGGCCAGTTTGAGCAGATCCAATTCGCCCATGGTGTTCCAAAAACGCGGCGCATTCACAACCGCGGCCGGCCAGTCTTTCAGCAAAGCGTTCTCCGAGGCTGTTCCCGTGGCGATCAAGGCCAGATTGCCGTGGTGAATGAGCATGCCGGCCAGTCGTCCATACTCGGAGGCGGGCAGGTTGCACGTGTTTCCGGCGCACCCCGGGTGAATGCCCACAAGGCGCAACCCGGAAAACCGGCGGCGGCATTCCTGTTGTGCCCATTCCTGTGCCTCTGGAGGGACGATAATGTCCGGCGTCAGGCCGTCCGGCGCCGCCCCCAGCGCTTCGCCGCAACGCAGAATGACACGGCTGACATGGTCGGTTTGCTTGTGAAAATTGGATCGCAGGCAACGGTGGAGGGTGAGTCGCCCCCAGATGCCGGCCCAGCTAGTCACTCGAATGGGTGCCCCCGAACAGGCGGAGGCAAGCAACAACTCTTTGGGCCGGCCATGCGGGATCAGGATTGCATCGTAGCGGCGCGTTCTCAACCAGCGGCCCAGAGGAAGCCAATGTCTCGGAAACTGGGGTGCGGCTTTTTCCAGGGGCCAGCACGCTTTCACATAGGGGCTGTATTGAACGGCCGGTAAAACAGCTTGGCGCGCCATGACCTCCACCGCGTGCCCGGCTTTGGCGAGGCTGCGTATCAACGGTGTGGTCAAGATCAGGTCCCCCAGATGGTCAACTCGGATGATCAGGACACGCATCGTTTCAATCCAGCCGGCGTTTTTCACTCTGCGTCAATCGCGCCTCAACCCGGTCCGCGATTCTGGCCACCGAAATACCGAAGGAAATATCGCAAAACTTGCGGTTCGCGCAAGTTTCAACACTGTGTTTGAGACATTTGCACACGGTGGGATCAACCGTCAGCGTTTCCGCGAGAGGGCCTCTCGGCCCCCAAACGAGATGGTGGTTGTAGGAGGGACAGAACAGGCCGATCGTTGCCACACCCAATGCAGCCGCTATATGCACGATGCCGGAGGACCCCCCGATCACGATGTCCGCCAGGCTGAGAACACCCATCACCTCGCGCAAGGTTAGCCCGTCCAGAAAGGCGTTGTCGACTCGGTCGGCGGGGAAAGCCTTCACCTGAGGCCGTTCTTGTCGTGTGCCCATCAGGTACACCTTGACGCCAAAGCGCTCGGAAAGTCCGACCGCCAACTTTTGGTAGGCTTCCAAACCCAGGTTGAAGCGGGTTGTCAGCCCAAAAGGATGAATCACAATCCGAGGCGATTCCTGGAAATAGGCGGGGAACCGGGTGCGTAAAGCCGCTCGTTCGTCCGGCTGGACATACAGGTGCGGCAGGGAATCGGCGGGCATGGCGGCCCCCACCTGACGCGCCACTTCCAGGTAGTATTCGCTGTAGTGGTGGGGGTTGCGGTAGTGACCTCGCATCACGCGGCGGTGGTGAAATATCCACGATGACCAGGTTCCGCCGAGTTGAGCCACCTGGGGGATACGAAGCCGGGCACACAGGAAATTCCATCCTTCGCAATTCGGATATAGGATGGCCGCGCGTTCATATCGCGTTCCTGCCAGTTGCTCGCCAATTGTCCTCCAGGACGGCCGTTCACCCCGTCGGGGACCGCGCCACGGCACGGCTATCAGTCGATCCACGTGGGGATCGTGTCGCAACAGTTCAGCGCTGATCTCATCTGTCAAAACATGCAAAGGCACATTCGGGAAAGTTGTCTTGATTGCCCGAATGGCGGGCGTCGCCACCACCAGATCCCCGATCTTTTCGGGGCGGATAACAAGATTGGCAGCCGGCCGGTTCATTCAGCCACGGCATCCAGAAGCAGGTTCGGGCGCCATTTGTGTTGTCCCCAGAACAGACGGTCAAAAAGCCGGCGCATGCGATCCCGCTTTCCCAGCGTGACGCCCAGAAACGTTCGGCCCTGAACCACCCGGAATCCGCGGTTTTCCGCGATACGTTTCAGCAACGCCAGCGGGTAGAGACGGCGATGCGTGAGATCCCCCCAGAACACCCCGCCCAGCACGCCAATGTCTTCCGGATTGTTGGTGATCATCCTCAGGCGGACCCCCGCATGGCAGTGGCGCCGGATGCGGTCGAACAGTTCAAACACGCGCGGCGGGTCCAGATGCTCTAGAACATGGCAGCAGTACACGCCATCGCACGTGGCCGCCGCGGCTTGGCCCTCGGGCGAGGCGAAGAAGGAAAAGATGTCGCTTTCTAAATAGGTGAGGCCGCGCGCCCGTCCTTGATGGACGGCCGGCCCGTACGATTCGACCCCCACGCCGTGAAGACCCGCCTCCCGAAGTTCTTCCAAAAACAGACCGGGTCCCGCCCCCAGATCAAGGATTTGCGTGCAACCCGCGAAATAGGACACGTGGCGGCGATGAAAATCGCGAAGCCACCATTCCGGCGCGCTGGACGCGAACGGGTTGAACCCATACCGCTGGAGATAGTCCTGACCGTCCGTTGCATTCATGCCTGGACTCCGGATTTTGGGTGCCGTTTTTCCATTGGAACTCCTGTTCCCGCCGAGGCGTTGCCGGAACGGGCGGAATCCGCGGAACGCTTTTCAGTTCGAGGCGACGGCTCGGAGTTCATAGGTATAGGTTTCGAGGCTTGGCGTGTGGATCTGAGTCAAGGTGATTTTCCGCCAGAAATGCGCGTTGGCGATGTAGGCCTTCAACAAGCATTTTTTTACGAAGGCGCGTATTCCGGAATAATCCTCATATCCGTCCGGATTGACGAACCGTACGGATGCGAAGCCGGCCGCTTTCAGGACGTAGAACAAACTTCCGGACGTGAACATGGTCTGGTGGGTGAAGTCCTCGTAAGCCCAATAACAGCCTGTTTCCGATTGCGCGTTTGGCACGATGACGCAGAGTGACCCCTTCTCGTTAAGAAGGCCCTCCCGAATCGCCGCCAGCGTTTCAATGACCGCCGGTTTGGGAATATGCTCGAGCACGTGGCTCATCATGATGAAGTCATACCGACGATCCGACTCCCGGGCGAATGCGGGGATGTCGCGGATCGCCCGGACATCCAATCCAGCGGCCGTGCAGGCGGAAACCGATTCCTCCGAAATGTCGATGCCCTGCGCGCGAGCATATCCCAGTTTCCCGACCCTGTTGAGGAACCCCCCGAACCCGCACCCGATATCGAGGATCGCGGCCTCCCTGGAGGGTGGCAGAATCTTCATGAGCGACGGCTGTAGAGGGCCGATCTTTTCGGTTTCAGGGATAGCCTGCCGGAATCGGAAATAATTCGTTCGTTGAGTGGCGTCGCCTCTATCCATGGATCACCTTTAACATACGGGGCTTGTTGCCATGTCGCACCGGGCTGCCGCAGCCAGGCTCTTCCAGCATCTCCACGGAACCCACCAGATCAGCACGGGCATCAGCGCGATCAACGGGGCTGCGATCAAGCCCCCGACACCCCACGCCCGGCTCAAGAGAAAAGCCAGCGTCACCGCGATCCCGCCAGTCAGCACATAGGCGCGCAGGTGGGGGGTGGCGTTTTCCGAGGTGATGAGCACGGCGGCGTGCAGGTTCACGAACAGGTCCAGCCCGAGCGCCAGCAGGAGCCACGAAAAAGCGGCGGGCTCCAGTGGCAGCGTATTGGAGCGGATCAACCGCATAACTGGGGACAACACGGCCACCAGGGTGATGGCCCCGATGCCGTAAGAAGCCAGGGAAAGCAGGATTCTGCGCCGGACGATCCGGTTGAACAGTCGGCTTTCGCCCCGCGCCCGTAACATGCTGAGCTCGGGGTATTTGACGACCAGCCAGCTCTGTGACAGTCCGTGCAGCATCAGGCCGAGTTGCATGGAGAGACCATAGCTGGCCGCCGTCCGTAGGTCGAACACCTGCGCGCAGACCAAGGTGGTCGCGTTCACCATCATGAGGGACGCCAGCGTGACGACGCCCGTGCGCCAAGTGATGGGCCAGAGAAGCCGCCATGAAATCGCCGTGGCCGCTGGAAATGCGTCAGCCGGGATGAGGCGCGTCACTAATCTGCGGGACGCCTGGCGGGGAACGAAATTCAGCAGAAAGTTCCCCACGGCGAGGACGGGCAACCCCCACCCGAGGCGCAACCCGGCGAAGGATACTCCGTAACTAGCGAGCAACCCGCCGATCTGTAGCTGGTTGTATTGCCGCACGCGGTTAAGGCCGAACAACAACGGCCACCAGAAGAGACTCGCCATGTTGACGGTCGTTGCAAGTCCGATCAATAGGAAGGTTAGCCACTGGGACGGGCTTTGCACATACCCTGGCTTGACAAAAATCAGCCACACCCCTCCCGCACCGAAAAAGAGACAGCCCACCAGAACGGCAAACCACCGATATAGCTTGCGTGACATATCGACCAGTCCTGCCAGCGCCGCGACGTTGGGTTGTCCCGGACGGGGCACGATGTTCAATCCCCCGACCGGCGGGACCTGGGACATTCCCCCGGACAGATAACTCGCCGTTCGGGAGATAGCGGTATGAAATCCGATCTCTACCGCACAGACCAGGCTGGTCATATTCGTCAGCACAAACCAGAGCCCCATATCCTCTGTGGCGAGCGTGCGCAAGGCAAAACCCATAACCAAGAAGAAACCGCCAACCCTCAGAGCGGTGGTCAGGAACATCCATGACACCGGCGAACGGTAAATCATGGCCGCCAGGGACCGCAGAGATGATATCATGTCATTTCAACTTGCATATTCAACACACTCCGTGCCCGTGGATTATGCAATGGCTTAACCCACCACGGGCAAAATTTGGCACATTATAGGCAAGCCAGACGACAGGCGCAATGTTATCCGTGGTGCGTGACCGTGATTGACTCCGGCTTGTGAAGGTGATACATATCACCCTTTTGGAGAACGGAGCGTATGAAGGTACCCCTGCTGGATTTGAAACCCCAATATGCGCCGCTTCGCGAGGAACTCCGCAAGGTCCTCGACGAGGTGTGCGACTCCCAGTATTTTATCCTGGGACCCCGTGTTGAAGCCTTTGAAAAACAGGCTGCCGCCTATTGCGGCTCGGGTTTTGCCGTCGGGGTATCCTCGGGAACGGATGCCATTCTGGCGGCTCTTATGGGAATGGGGATCGGCCCCGGAGATGCCGTTCTGACAACGCCTTACACCTTTTTTGCCACGGCCGGTTGTGTGGCCCGGCTCGGTGCGGTTCCGATTTTCGCCGATCTCGATCCCGTCACCTTCAACCTGGACCCGGGCCAGGCGCGACGGGTGCTGGCGAATCCGCCAGAGCGGTTCCGGAACCTGCGGATCAAGGCGATCCTGCCGGTTCATCTTTATGGGCAAGCGGCGGACATGGATCCGATTCTGGCGCTGGGCCGGGAGTATGGCGCGGCGGTGATCGAGGATGCCTGCCAGGCGATCGGGGCCGAATACCCCTCCGCCGCGGGAACTCGCAAAGTGGGGGCCATGGGGCTGGCGGGATGTTTCAGCTTTTTTCCCTCCAAGAACCTGGGCTGTTTCGGCGATGGCGGGTTGGTGACAACTTCCGACGAGACTTTTGCCGCCCGGATCAAGGCCCTGCGCAACCATGGCTCGCAGGTGAAATATTATCACCCCATGGTCGGCGGAAATTTCCGGCTCGATGCGTTGCAGGCGGCGGTCCTGTCGGTCAAACTGCCGCACCTTGACCGCTGGCACGCCCGACGCCGGGCGAATGCCTCGTTTTACGACGCCGCGTTCCAGGGCACCGCGATCCGGACGCCGGCCTGTGTGTATGGGAAGGCGGGGTTGGCTCAGCCGCACATTTACAACCAGTATGTGATTCGCGTGCCGAATCGCGACACGGTGCGCGAAAAATTGACCGCGGCGGGAATCGGGCACGACGTCTATTATCCCGTGCCCCTGCACCTGCAGGAATGTTTCCGGGCGTTGGGGTATCAGGCGGGCGATTTTCCGGAGAGTGAGCGGGCGGCCTTGGAGACGCTGGCGCTTCCGATTTTCCCCGAATTGACCGAGGCGCAACGAGCGGCCGTGGCGGCCGCGGTCAAGCAGGCGGTCGCCGGTTGAGGGCCGCCCCCCCCGGCGTGCGCAAGGAGAGAGAGATGCCGAATACGGTTTTAATTGGTGCCCAGTGGGGCGATGAAGGCAAGGGCAAAATCGTGGACGTTCTGAGCCGCGATGCCGACGTTGTGGTCCGCTACCAGGGCGGCAGCAACGCGGGGCACACGCTGGAAATCGGCTCCGAGCGTTATGTTTTGCACCTGGTGCCCTCGGGCGTGATGTATCCGGACAAGCTCTGCGTGATCGGGAACGGGCTGGTCGTGGATCCCCTGGAACTGGTCCGGGAGATGAAGGAACTCGAGGCGCGCGGCATCCGGCTGGCGGGCCGGTTTTTCGTGAGCGACCGCGCGCATATCGTGTTGCCGTTGCACCGCCGGCTGGATTCCGCGCGCGAGGGGCGCGCCGAGGCGGGCCGCAAGATCGGGACCACCCAGCGCGGAATCGGGCCGACCTATGCCGACAAGGCGCATCGCACCGGCATCCGGATGGGCGAACTTCTGGTGAAAGGCTGGCAGGAGCGGGTCCGGGCGCGTGCGGGCGACATGGGCGAAGGGGTCGATCCCGAGCCGATCATCCGGGACTTGGCCGCCGCCGCCGCCGCGCTCACGCCGTACATTGCCGATACGACCTGCCTGCTCTATGACGCTTGGAAGACCGGGAAATCCATTCTTTTCGAAGGCGCGCAGGGCACGCTGTTGGATATCGATCACGGCACCTATCCCTTTGTCACCTCCTCGAACTCCACGGCCGGCGGGGCCAGCACCGGGTCCGGCCTGCCGCCCAAGGCGCTCGAGCGCGTCGTGGGCGTCATTAAGGCCTATACCACGCGGGTGGGCGAGGGCCCCTTTCCCACCGAGCTTGTGGATGAAGTCGGCGAGCAGCTCCGTCAGCGGGGGCGGGAGTTCGGCGCCACCACCGGCCGGCCGCGCCGGTGCGGCTGGTTCGATGCCGTGATCGGGCGCTATGCCGCTCGGGTCAACGGCGTGGATTTCTGGGCGCTTACCAAGCTCGATGTGTTGGACGACTGCGACACGATCAAGGTCTGCGTGGCCTACGCGTGCGGGACCGCGCGGTACGAGACGATCCCTTCCGACGCCCGCGTACTGGCCGCCTGCAAGCCGGTCTACGTGGAGTACCCGGGATGGAAGCGCCCAACCAGCGCGCTCACCCGGTACGAGGACCTTCCGGAACAGGCCCGCCATTATGTGTCCGAATTGTGCCGCCTGACGGGCGTGCCGCTCGGGATCCTGTCGGTGGGGCCTAACCGGGCAAGCACGTTCCGCATCGCGATCTGATCGGCCTGGAAGAAAGAGCCCATGTCGGAAACGGTAGTCAACATCCCGCGGCACGTGGCCATCATCATGGATGGCAACGGCCGGTGGGCCGTCCAACGCGGTCTTCCGCGGGGGAAGGGCCATGACGCCGGCGCGGAGTCGGTGCGAGCCGCCGTCCGTGCCTGCCGGGAAGCGGGGATCCGCTATCTGACCCTCTATGCCTTCAGCGTGGAAAACTGGTCACGACCCCGGGAAGAGGTGGCGGGGCTCATGTCGCTGCTGGTCCGCTTTCTGACCCGCGAGGAGCCGGTGTTGCACGAAAAAAAGATCCGGCTGCGGATCATGGGCCGGCTGGAGGACCTGCCGGTCGAGGTCCGGGCAGGGCTGAACCGCGTAATGGCGGCCACGGCCTCCTATGGCGAGGGGCAACTGATCCTGGCGCTCAGCTACGGGGGGCGGACGGAGATCGCCGCCGCGGCCCGACGGATTGCCGAGGAGGTCAAAACCGGCAAACTCGATCCCGGCTTGGTGAACGAGGCCTTGTTTGCGCGCTATCTCTATTTGCCGGATGTGCCGGATCCCGACTTGGTGATCCGCACGAGCGGAGAGCTTCGTGTCAGCAATTTCCTGCTCTGGCAGGCCGCCTATGCGGAATTTTATTTCACGCCGGTGCTGTGGCCGGACTTTCGGGAAGAACAGTTTGCCGAGGCGATCCGGGACTATGGGCGCCGCCGCCGCCGGTACGGCGGCGTGGAACCGCCGGCGCGGGAGGAGCAGACGTGAAACTGCGGCTGGTCTACGGAATCGGGAGCGGGATGCTCGCGATAGCGGCCATCTTTTATCTGCCGCTCTGGGTGGCGTTTGGCCTGATGCTGATCCTGACAAGCCTGCTGATGGCGGAATTTTACGCGCTGTTCCGGGCAGCCGATCCGCCGTTTCCCATTTTTGACCGGTTCGGCATCGCCTGCGGGCTGGCGCTTCTCCTGGTGGTGTTCTTGGATGCGCTGCCGAATTGGCCCTGCCTCGCGCGGGCGGACTTGGGCAACTGGGAGCGGTTTGTCGTATTCATGACCATCGCCGTGGTGATGATCCGGCAGTTCCCGCAGAAGTTCAATACCCAGCCGATCATGACCATCGCGGGCACGCTGTTTGGCGTGTTTTACGTGGCCTATCTGCTCACCTTCATGCTCCGGCTCGCGGTGAGCTTCGACCCGGGCGCGGGACTGCGTGTGCCGGTCGGCCCCACCGGCCGATTCCTTCTTCTGTACCTGCTCTGCACGGTCAAGTTTTCGGATGCCGGTGCCCTGTTTGTGGGGTGCCGATATGGTAAGCATCGGTTGTTCCCCCGCATTTCGCCCAAGAAAAGCTGGGAGGGATTGCTGGGCGGAGTGGTAACCGGCATGCTGGTCGGGCTGGGCGTCTATCGGGTCATGGGCCGGCCGGAATCGGTCTGGTGGTGCCGCGCGTTCGGGGATGTGCACCTCGGCCTCTGGGACATACTCATTCTCGGATTCCTGCTCACGGTGCTGGGCGCGGTGGGCGACCTGGTGGAGTCCCTGATCAAACGGGCGGTGGAAGCCAAGGATTCCGGGCACGCGCTTCCAGGGCTGGGCGGCCTCCTCGATATGTTCGACAGCCTGCTCTATACGGCGCCGGTCCTCTATTTCTACGTAAAGGCATTCGGGACTTGAAACGAAGAGTGGTCATCCTGGGCTGCACCGGCTCCATCGGCGAAAACGCGCTGCGGGTGGCCGAGGCGCTTCCGGAGTCGATCGAAGTGGTCGGACTGGCGGTTCGGACCAACTGGCGCCGGGCGCTGGATGCCGCCCTTCGGCTGAAGGCGCGCCACCTGGCGGTGGAGGATCCCGCCGCCGCGCGCGACTGCGCGGCCGCCGCGCCGGCCGGCATCACGGTCGGGTCCGGCCCCGAAGGCATGGCCGAACTGGCCGGCATGGATGGGGTGGACCTCGTGCTCTGCGCGGTGGTGGGCATGGCCGGGTTCCGGCCCGTGATGGCCGCCGTTTCCCGCGGGACCCCGGTGGCCCTGGCCACCAAAGAGGTGCTGGTGGGCGGCGGCGCGATCGTGACCGACACCTGCCGCCGCACGGGCGCGCGCCTGTTGCCCGTGGACAGCGAGCACAGCGCCATCTTTCAGTGCCTCTCGGGCGCCCAGCCCGCGGAGGTGCGCAAACTGGTCCTGACCGCATCCGGCGGGCCGTTCGCCTCCCGGCCGGAGGTCGATTTCGACCGCGTCACCCGCGAGGAGGCGCTCCAGCATCCGCGCTGGAACATGGGGAAGAAAGTGACGATCGACTCGGCGACACTGATGAACAAGGGGCTGGAACTGATCGAGGCCCGGTGGCTCTTTGACGTGCCGCTGGAACGGATGGATGTGGTGGTGCACCCCGAAAGTGTGGTTCATTCGCTGGTGGAATTCGTGGACGGCAGCCTGCTGGCCCAGATGGGGCCCACGGACATGCGTTTCGCGATTCAATACGCCCTCACGTGGCCCCGTCGGATGGATGGCGGATTGAAGCCGCTGGATCTGGGAAAACTCGGCACCCTCCACTTTCATGAGCCGGAGCCGGACCGGTTCCCCTGCCTGGGCCTCGCCCGCGCGGCGGGCCGCACGGGCGGCACCCTGCCCGCGGTTATGAACGCGGCCAACGAGGTGGCCGTGCATCTGTTCCTGGAAGAGAAAATACGGTTCTCTTCCATCTGGCGGATCATCGAGTCGGTTATGGCCCGGCACACGAACGACAAACAGCCCTCCCTGGACGGGGTCCTGGAAGCGGACGCCTGGGCGCGCCGCGAAGCGGAACGCATCGGCGCAATCGGTCAACCGCGGCCCTGACCGGGCCGGAAAGCGAGTGTTCGAAGATGGACGGAATCACGATCAAGGCGATTTTTTCGAATGTCTACGCCGTTGTGGCGGTGATCCTGCTGTTCGGCGTCAGCGTGTTCGTGCACGAGTTCGGGCATTTTTTGGCCGCCCGGTTGTGCGGAATGGTGGTGGATGTGTTTTCGATCGGCTTCGGACCCGCCATCTGGAAGCGGCGCGTCGGCGGGGTGTTGCTCAAGATCGGTTGCATCCCCTTTGGCGGCTACGTGGCGCTGCCCCAGTTGGACCCCTCGGGGATGGATGCCGTGCAGGGCGACGGCGACCAGGCGTCGCGGACGCTGCCGCGTCCGGCGGTCTGGAAAAAAATCGCGGTATCCGTAGCCGGGGCCGGGGGCAACTTGGCGTTGGCCCTGCTTCTGGCCTGGATCGTGTACGCGGCCGACAAGCCCATGATGCCAGGCCAGGACGGCGCCGTGGTGGGATATGTGGAGACCAACACCGTGGCGTATGCCGAAGGTCTCCGGCCCGGCGACACCGTGATCGAGGCGAACGGCCATTCCGTCAGCACCTGGAACGAACTGGTTCAGGTCTGTTCGCTCAGCGAAATAGTGGAATTGAAGGTGCGCCGTCCGGACGGGAACGACGCGTCGATGACCCTGGCCACCAGCACGAACGCGAACGTCTTCGAAATCCGGATGCTCGAAGGAGTCGAGCAGGGCTCGGTCTGCAAGGTGGGGCTGGTGGCGGCGGGTTCGATGGCCGAGCAAGCCGGGGTCCAACCGGGAGACATCATCAAAACCTTCAATGGCGCTATCGTGGCCGGACGGGGTCATTTGATCGCCATGGTCCAGGCGCGCGAGGGCCAGGCCACGCCCATGACGGTGGAGCGGAATGGCGGAACGCTGGGCTTGAACGTGACGCCGGTGCGGGACCCCGAGCATAACATGGTCCGCATGGGTATCGTCTTCGACGCCATGGTGCAAACTCCGCTGGAGCAGATCAAGCAGGATGCCACCGGCGTGTTGCGGTTTCTCAAGGCGCTGGTCACGCCCAAACAATCGGGCCATGCCGCCAAGAGCGTGGGGGGGCCGGTCAGTATTTTCGTGGCCTTCTGGCTCTATGCCAAGGCGGGAATCCTGCTGGTTCTCGGTTTTGCGCGTTTTCTGAACGTCAACCTGGCGATTCTCAATCTGCTCCCGATCCCCGTGCTCGACGGCGGCCATATTCTCTTTTCCCTGTATGAGGGGATCTTTCGGCGGCCCGTGGGCGAACGGGTGGTGAACGCCCTGATCAACGGATTTGCCGTCCTCCTGATTTCCCTGATGGTATTCCTGTCTTTCCGGGATCTGAAAATCTGGAGCCGTTTTGCCGGCCTGATCAAGGAGGCGCCCAGCGCCGACGCGCCGGCCGAGCCGGGCGCCGCGGCGCCACCATCGGAGAAGACGCCATGACCGCCTTCCCGGATCCGCGACACACCACGCGACGGATACAGGTCGGGACAGTTCCCGTGGGCGGCCGGTCTCCGGTGACCGTCCAGACGATGACCAAGACCGACACCCGCGACAGTGCCGCCACGATCGCGCAGATCGGCGAGGCGGCGGCGCTGGGGTGCGATATCGTTCGTGTGGCGGTGCCCGACGAGACGGCCGCCCTTGCCCTGGGCGCGATTCGAAAGGGAAGCCCCATCCCGGTTGTGGCAGACATCCATTTCCGGCACACCCTCGCGCTGATGGCGCTGGAGGCGGGCGTGGACGGATTACGGATCAATCCCGGCAACATCGGAAGCGCGGAGCGGGTTCGAGAGGTGGTGCGCGCGGCGCGCGAGCGGCGGGTTCCGATTCGCATCGGCGTGAACGGCGGTTCGCTGGAGAAGGATATCCTGGCCCGGTTCGGGGGCCCCACGCCGGAAGCGCTGGTCGAGAGCGCGATGGGTCACGTGCGGTTGCTGGAGGATGCCGATTACCGGGAGATCAAGATCTCCGTCAAGGCGTCGGACGTGGAGCGGACCGTGGCGGCCTACCGGTTGCTCGCGTCGCGATGCGATTATGCGTTGCACCTCGGCGTGACCGAGGCCGGCACCTTTCTGGCCGGCACGGTGCGATCGAGCGTGGCCATGGGCATTCTGTTGGCGGAAGGCATTGGGGACACGATCCGCGTGTCCCTGACCGATTCGCCGCTGCAGGAGGTACGGGTGGGGATGGAACTGCTGCGCAGCCTCGGGCTGCGTCCTCCGGGCCCGAGCGTGACCTCCTGCCCAACCTGTGGACGGACGCGGATCGACGTGGCCGGCATTGCGCAACGGCTCGAGGTGGAACTGGAAGCCTATTGCCGCGAACATCCCGGCCCGTATCCCCGCGTGGCGGTGATGGGGTGCGTGGTCAACGGCCCGGGCGAAGCGCGCGAAGCGGACATCGCCGTGGCGGGGGGCGAAGGGCAGGGGACGATTTACGTGCGGGGCAAACCGGGCGACCGCGTACCGGAGTCGAAGATTGTGGATGCGCTGATGGCCGAGGTGAAGCGGTGGAAGGCGGCTTCGTAAACGCGGTGAATCGGCATTCTGTCGCGGAATTCTTGCTTTTTCGCGGAGGTTGGCCTAATGTAACTCCTGACATTTCCGGAACGATCCTGCGTAGCGATTGCCGACTTATGCACGGTAATAAGGAAATGTCATGGAACAGGAAGATTTTAAGAAATCGGACCGATCGGTCGGATCCGACGGATCGGTCGGATCGCCAGAAGAAAAGAACCGGCTCGCACGCTTGCGCCCCAGCGGTGGCTATCGCCGGTTGCGCAGTTTTCAGGTAACCTCCATTATCTACGATGCCACCGTTTCTTTTTGTGAGCGATTCGTGGACAAACGCTCCCGCACGGTGGACCAGATGGTGCAGGCTGCACGAAGTGGACGCCAGAATATTGCCGAAGGAAGCCGGGCCTCGGCGGCGTCCAGCCAAACCGAATTGCGTCTGGTGAATGTTGCGCGCGCCAGTCTCGACGAACTGTTGCTGGACTACGAGGACTTCCTGCGGCAAAGAAACATTGCGCAGTGGGGGAAAGAGGATTCGCGGGCCCGGCAGGTGCGGGCGATCGGGGGGAACCGAAGAGAAAATCGGACCGATCGGTCGGATCCGACGGATCGGCCCGATTGGCAGGCCTATACACAGTGGCTGGAAAATCCGGATCCCGCCGTGGTGGCCAATGCGATCATTTGCCTGGTTCATCAGGCCAATTATCTGCTGGACCGGCAAATTGAGGGCTTGGAACGCCAGTTCATCCAGGATGGCGGCTATACCGAACGCTTGGCCGCCGCGCGAATGGATGAAAGGCAAAAGCAGACTATCGCCGCGGTCAACGCTCCCGTTTGCCCAGTTTGCGGAAAAGCAATGGCCATGCGAATGGCACGGAAAGGGGCCCGCGCCGGAACGCCTTTTTGGGGCTGCACAGGCTATCCCGGCTGCAAAGGGCTTCGGGAGGTTGAAGAATCGGACCGATCGGTCGGATCCGACGGATCGGTCGGATCTCTTAATCCGAAAAACGGACCGCCAACTGCTCCAAACTCTCCACCGTGAAGTCCGCCAGTTCGGCCGTGACGATGACCGAAAAGCGGGAGTGCAGGAACCGCTGCAGGTGCAATACCGATTTTTCCGTGTTCCGGGTCAGGATGGCCTTGGGTAGGCCGCGCCTGTCGAGCGCCTGCATCAACGCCTCCGCGCCGGGCTGCAGTTTCAACTGGCGGCTGGCCTCTTCCTCGAGCGCTTCCACCTCGGCGAATGCCCAGGCCTGTTTGTCGGGGGGCCAGGACCGGATGGCCGCCAGCATGTCGCCCTCTGGAATGCCCAGGCGGGCCCGCATGAGAGCAAAGTCAATCACCGGCAGGGTCAGCGTGCCGTCCATGTCGAAGATCACGCCGCACGGAAGCGTTGTTGGACACCACCCTGGCCGGAACGGATCATGGCGGCGAGCATCCGGGCGTTGTGATCCGACCGGAAGCGGCGCCGGAAGCGTTCAATGTCGAGATGACGGTTGCCGCAGCGGCGCCGGTTGCGGGCTCGAAACTGACGCATTCAGGTTAACCTTCCCGCGGAAGAGGCCGCGGTGATCCGGGTGCAATAAAATGATTCTGTCGCGGGATTTTCAAAACAGGAGACCTGTAGCGAGCAAAACAAAATCATTAAAATTGTTTGACGGCTTCTCTTTTTATAGTAAACATGCGTATCGCGCTTCCTGAAATCTCCGCATGCCGACACCAAGAGCTGATCATGACGCGATGGGCCGTTTTGTTTCTATGCATCCTGACCGCGGGCCGCGTCGCCGGCGCCGATATCATCCGCGTCACCCCCACCGGCACGGACCCCGCCGGGGCCAGTTGGGATACCCCCGCCTCGCTCGTCAACGCGCTGGCCAACGCCTCGAACAACGATGAAATCTGGCTCGCGCAGGGCATCTACTCGAGCGCGGCCACTTTCACCGTCCAGACCAACTGCGCGCTCTATGGCGGTTTCACCAACGGCATGGCCGCGCGGAACGAGCGCGACGGGAAAGCCTATCCGACGATCCTGGACGGCAACGGCCAGAACCTGCGCGTGGTGACGGTGACCGGCACGAACGTCACGCTCGACGGATTGGTGATCAGCAACAGCTATGGCTCGGCCGCGGGCGGCATCACGAAAACGACGGCCGGCTCGTTGACGCTGGCCAACTGCCGGATCGTGAATCACGAAGGCCGAACCAAAAGCATGAAAGGGCTGGGCGGGTATTTCGCCCCCAGCGTCGGGGCCGTCCAGTCCATCCTGCTCACCAACTGCGTGGTGGCCAACAACACCATTAGCGGTTCCACCGCCTACAGCGGATCCGGTTTCGGCATCTATTCCCTGAACGCGAACCTGCGGGTCGTGGACTGCGTGTTCTCGAACCAGTATGGAGTTTACAATGACACGCGCACGGCATGCGGCGTGGGGCTGTACTTCAACAACGGGACGCTGAGTGTCCTCCGCACGGATTTCATTGACAACCGCGCCGGAGCCAACAACTACGGCGGCGGGGCGGCCGTTTGTCTCGCCGGGACCACCGCTGCCTCTTTCAGCAACTGCCTGTTCCGGGGCAACCAGGGTTTGTGGCAAAATAACACCGATCAGGCGGGGGCGGCGCTGTGGGTGAACATGGCCGCTGCCAGCACCGCCACGCTTGCCAACTGCACGTTCTACGACAACCTCAACGACACCGGGAACGGCGGTGCGATTCGCGTGAGCAGCGGCGCGGTGGTCCTGAAGAACTCCATTCTGTGGAACAACTCCGTGCGCAGCCTCTGGACAGGAAAGGAAATCTACATGACGGGCGGCAGCCTGTCGGCCGATCACTGCGCGCTGACCGGCCTGGGGTTGCAGCACGTTTACGTGGTCGGCGGGTCCGCCACCTTCTCGAACTGCATGACCAACGATCCGCTCTTCGCAAGCGCCACCGACCTGCGCCTGCAAAGCCCGATAGGACGCTGGGACCCGGCCCTGGGCGATTTTGTGACCACCGACACGACGTTCAGTCCGTACATTGACGCCGGGAACCCGGCCGATTCGGTGGGGTTGGAGCCTGCTCCGAATGACGACCGGATCAACCTGGGCGCCTACGGAGGCACGGCGCAGGCATCCAAGAGCGGCGCCGCGGCGCCGCAGGTGGCCAGCCACGACCCGCTCACCAACGACTACACGCGGATGGTGCTGCGCGGCGAACTGACCAACCGCGTTCCCGTCCTGGCTGCCGTCGGTTTCTGCTACGGCACGACCAGCATCGCCGGTGAGACCACCAACGGCTGGGATGCGGTGCAGATTCTTTATCCGCAGCGGCAGGCGGGGGGAATGGTCTTTTCCGTCACAACGCCATACCTCATGACGAACACCACGTACTACTACCGATGTTTCGCCAGCAACGCCGCGGGCATGAGCTGGGCGCCGGTCGCGTCGTTCGCCACCGGGCCGGCTTATCCGCTGCTGCACGGCGTCGGCGGGGGCGCGGACGTCATCCACGTGCGCGCCGGCGCCACGGGTGCGGCGGACGGAACCGACTGGAACAGCGCTTTCACCCGCATCGCCGACGCGATCCCCGCGATCCGGGGTTCGCGCACCAACATCTGGATCACGAGCGGCACGTACAGCGAAGGCGTCCGCCTGCTGCTGACCAACTCCGCGACCCTCGTCGGCGGCTTTGCCGGGACCGAGACGGCGGTGTCCGGGCGCGCGGCCACCAACGCGGCCGGCGTGGTCACGAACTACACGGTCATCAACGGAAATGAATCCAACCAGTGCCTGCTGGTGACGGGCGGCAACGTCTGGCTGGATACGCTCTCCGTCACCAAGACAGACCGGCCGCGCGCGCTCGAGAAGTCCGGGACGGGCAACCTGGTCCTCAACAACTGCCGGATCGAGGAAAACCAGGTCGTCGGGTGGCCCGGGAGTTTGGGCCTGGGCGCCTACTTCAGCGGCGGCACGGTCCTGATCACCAACTGCGTTTTCCGCGACAACCAGCTTCCCTCCACGACGGTGGATTCCTACAGTTGGATCGGCCTCGGCCTGTACGGTTCCGGCGTCACGCTCACCATCGTGGATTCGGCGTTCAGCGGCCAGGACGGAGATCCGTACCGCGCACGCACGCTGAGGGGAGCCGGTCTCGGGTTCCAGGACGGCACGCTTCAAGTCATACGCACCGAATTCGTCGGCAATTCCGCCTCGGACAACAACGGGGGCGGGGGAGCCGTGTATCTCGGGAATGGCACGGCCCTCTCCGCCACGTTCAGCAACTGCCTCTTCCGGGCCAACTACGTGCCGCATGCAAACGGCAACAATGGCTACGGCGGGGCGGTCTACGCGCAACTGAACGCTTCCCGCTCGGCGTCGTTCGTCAACTGCACGTTCACGGCCAATACCAATGCGAACAACATTGGCTTGGGCGGCGCCATCCACCTCTCCGAGGGCACGCTGAACCTGAAGAACTGCATCCTGTGGGCGAATCGGTGCACCGGCACAAGCGCGTCGGGAGACGATCTCGCCAACGCCGTCGGCACGGTGAACGCGAGCTACTCCTCCCTGACGGCGTTCGGCATTCCGCAGATCTACGGCATGGTCAACTTCTCCAACTGCCGAGAGGGCGACCCGCTGTTCGCGAGCGCGACCGATCTGCATCTTCAGAGCAAGGCCGGACGCTGGGATCCGGCCGCCGGCGATTTCATCACCACGGATGCGGAGTTCAGCCCCTGCATTGACGCGGGCGACCCGACGGACTCGATCGGCGACGAGCCGACGGACAACGGCAACATCCGGATCAACATGGGCGCCTATGGCGGCACGGCCGAGGCCGGCAAGAGCCCGCCGGCAACCCCCCCGTTGCCGGCGAACCGCGACTGCAGTGTCCTCTACAATCGAGCCAGCATCAGCGGCGAGTTGATCAACGACACCTTCGTGTCCGCGCAGATCTACCTGTGCTACGGCACAACCCGCATTCCGGGAGACACGACCAACGGCTGGGATGGGGTCAAGGACGTGGGCGAGAAACAGAACGGCGCGGTCTTCTCGACCTGGACTCCCGCGCTGCTCCCGGAGACGACCTACTACTATCGCTGGCACGCCGTGAACAACGCGGGCAGCAACTGGACGGCGGCGGCGAGTTTCGAAACCGGTGTCGCGGGACCGGGCGGCGGGGCGGACGTGATCCACGTGGATCGCCTGGCCACCGGCGCGGGGGACGGCAGCGACTGGGCCAACGCGTACACCAAGATCGTGGATGGCATTTCGGCCATCAGCGGAACGCGTACCAACCTCTGGATCACGGGCGTCACATACGGCGAAGGCGCGCTGCTGACGCTGTCCAAGAGTGCGGCGCTGGTCGGCGGCTTTGCGGGCACGGAAACGGCGGTAGCGGAACGCGCCTTGATTAATGCGTTCGGCGTGGTGACGAACTATACGGTCATCAGCGGAGAGGCCAGCCACCGGTGTCTGTCGGTCACGGCGGGCGACGTGTTGCTGGACAGTCTGGTGTTCTCGAACTGTCCCATCAGTCAGGCACTAAGCAAGTCCGGCGGCGGCGCGTTGACGATGGCCAACTGCCGGATCGAGGGGAACTCCGGCGTCACCGACGGCGTGGGCGGGTATTTTACGGCGGGGTCGGTGTTGATGACGAACTGCGTCGTGACCGGCAACAGGGCAACCACGTATCACAAGAGGGGTTTCGGCATCTGGTCCTCGGGCGCCCAACTGCAGATTGTGGATTGCGTCTTCGCGAGCAATTCCAACGAGGACGGAGTCGGCACCCGAGGCACTGTGGGCGTGGGGTTAGCCTTCAACAACGGGACGCTGAATGTCCTCCGCACGGATTTCATCGGCAACAAGGCCGGGGCCAACAACACCGGCGGTGGGGCGGGGGTCTATGTCGGGAACACCGCGGGCACGGCCGCCTCCTTCAGCAACTGCGTGTTCCGCGACAACGTGGCCCTGCTGAACGCCCCCACGACCCCCGGCTACGGAGGCGCGATGTGGCTGAACCTGCCGGCGGCTTCGACGGCCCGCGTGGTGAACTGCACGTTTAAAGACAATATCAACAGCAATGGGAATGGCGGCGCGATCTATCTGGACGGGGGAACGCTGGTTCTGAAAAACTCGATCCTCTGGACCAATGCCGTGGCGGCGGTCTTCACCGGGAGCGAGATTTTCGCGACCAACGCGGTCAGCCGCGCAACGGTTTCGTACAGCGATCTCACGGGTTCGAACGTGCCGCACGTGGTGACGGGCGGCGGCGCCGTGGTCGAGTACCTGAACGGGGTGATCAGCGCGGACCCGCAGTTCGCGAGCGCGACGGACGCGCATCTCAGGAGCAGGGGTGGCCGCCGGGACCCCGAGGCATCTTCGTGGGTGCGTGACGCCGTGACGAGCCCCTGCATTGACGCCGGCGATCCGGCCGACTCCGTTGGCCTGGAGCCGCGACCGAATGGCGGCGTCATCAACATGGGCGCCTACGGCGGCACGATCCAGGCCTCGCTCTCGGCGCCGAGAGGCTCGCTCATTCTGGTACGGTAGAAGAAACGGCAGCCCGAGATCGTCCGGCGGGTTGTTCATCCGTGACAGGGGGGTCGTTACTATGCAAACGAATCGACACGGCGGGGCTTTACGACTGACCGTCGGCGCGCCGTCGTGCGACGTGCCGGGGTTTACCAACGTGCAGGCGCAGTGCGCGATAGACCGGGTGGCGTCCGCCGGCGGGGGCGAGGTGGAACTGGCCCCTGGCGTTTACTCGCTGGCCGACTCGGTGCACCTGCGCTCGGGCGTCATCCTGCGCGGCGCCGGCGAGACGACCATCCTCCGCAAGAACCCCGTCAAGACCGCCAACGTGATCTGCTTTCTGGGCTTCGGCCACGACGATATCCTGGTCGACAACCCCGACGCCTTCGCCATGGGCGACGGCGTCTACATCTGGGACGCCGCTGCCGGGGGCTTCTACGCCACGGTCGGCACGCTCATCAGCCGCCGGGGCGACACCTGGTTCTACGACCAGCGCCACAGCGGCGACTACACCCCGCGGGATAGGGCCGTCGCGCAGACGCTCTTCTCGGCCGTCAGCGCCCGCGACGTGACGGGGGCTGCCGTCGAGTCTTTGGCCATCGACGGCAACGCGGCCGAGAACTTGCCGCTGAACGGCTGTCGGGGCGGCGGGGTCTTCGCCCACCGCTGTCGCGAGGTGGCCTTCCGCGACCTGGTCATTCGCGACTTCCACGGCGAAGGCATCAGCTTCCAGACGTGTGACGACGTCGAGATCGGCGGCTGCCGCATCGAGCGCTGCCGCGGCAGCGGCATTCACCCCGGCAGCGGGTCCAACCGGTTCCACATTCACCACTGCACTGTGCGCGGGAACACCGGCTGCGGCCTGTTCTACTGCCTCCGCGTCCGCGACAGCGTGCTGGAAGACTGCCTGTTCGAGGCCAACGGCCAGCACGGCGTGTCGATCGGAACCCGTGACACCGGCCACGTCAATCGCCGGCTGACGATCCGCGGCAACGGCGGGGCGGGCGTTTACTTCCGTCGCTGCTCGGGCCCCGACGGGCCGCACCACAACCTCGTCGAGGCCTGTGCCATCGAGGAAAACGGCGCCGCCGACGGCGAGGCGGAGGTGGTCGTTCAGGGCGAGACCGCCGGCACGCGGTTGATCGGCAACTCGATCCGCCGCCGGCCCGGCAAGCCCGGCATCGTGATCAACCCCGAGATCGTCGAGCTGGAACTATCCGGCAATCGCATCGACCCGGCCGGCGACGGCGCGATCGTCGACCGCCGCGGCCAGCCGGCGGAGTTCGAGCCGACGTTCTGAGGCGTCACGCCCGCCGTTGCGTGGAACTGTCTTTTGGGTGTGCTGAACGCGGGACGTGAACGGTGACAGGAAAGAGGAGTGTCCATGAAAATGCGGTTCGTATCGAGTGAGTTGTTGTCGCTTATCCCGATAATCCTGGCCGGTCTATTCGGTGCGCCCGGCGCTCAGGCCGTCGCCGAGGCTCTGCGAGGCCGGAAATAAAGCCATGAAAAACAGCCTATGCGGATTGTCGCTTGACGACAGGGGTTTTTTAACCGCCGAATTCGGGGGCGCGCGGGTGTTTTCTTCGCCCGTCGGGCTCCTGGTTGCGGCCGGCGAACTATACGAGCCGGTCAGCGCCGAGGTTTCGGAATCCGACGGGGCGATTTCGGCGATGGTAACGTATGAACGGGGGTTCGTTTCGCTTTCAATCGCCGATCTCGGTAAATATTACAGGATGGTTGTCGAGGATATCGCGGACACTGCCACGGCCTTTGTTTTCGGCCCGTATTTCACGGAGAAGAAACATTACGGCGAACTCGTGGGCGCGGCCTGGGACGACGATTCCGCCGTGTGTATTCAGTCGCTTATGCCGAAGGTCGTCGGCGGCTTTCCCGCGGAACACGAGGCCCGTCATCAATATCGCGGCGCCGCCCTTGTGGGCGGGTTTGACCGCGTCAAATTTGCCGAGTGCGCGGCCCTGCCCTGCACGCATGGCACGGCGTTGCAATGCCACGCGAGAGACATGTCGAAACCCGCAAGGTTCGATTTTTCCGGCATGACGAACTGCGAAGCGTGCGAGGTTAAAGGCCACGACGCATTCATAAAAGGCGCGGCAATTGCCCTGATCATGACCCCGTTCGAGAGCCTGCTCGACACGATCGGCGAAGTGGAACTCAGGGAAGGCTTGCCGCACCCGATGATCAACGGCGAATGGACAAAGAAATCGCGGGAAACGACGCGTTCGTATTTCATGCTCAGCCAGCAGACCGCGGAAGGGCGAAGCGCCGCAATCGAGTGGGCGAAAGAAGCGGGGTTACGCTGCCTCTACAGTTGGGGTCCGTTCGTAAGCTGGGGGCATTTCGAGATTGACGGCAAGCTCTACGCGGGCGGTGACGACGGATTGAAACAGGCTGTGCTTGAGGCGGGAAAAGACGGCATCGCCCTGGGTTTCCACACGCTCAGCAATTTCATCCATACAAGCGATCCCTATGTGACTCCGGTTCCGGACGAAAATCTTCTGGTCATGGACAGGACGGCGCTTTCATCCGATATCGGCGAAAATGACACCAGGGTTGGGGTCATGGATGTCAATAATTTCCGGGCGCGTTCCCATCTCAACGTCATAAGAATCGGAACGGAGCTGATTCAATACAAAAGCCTGTCTGTTTCAGGCGACGAAAACGCCCTTATTGATTGTGTGCGGGGCGCTTTTGGCACAACCGCGTCGCCGCACAAGGCCGGAGACGCCGTTCTGAGGCTTTGGGATCACGCTTACCTGACGCTCTTTCCGAATCTCGATCTGCAGAAAGAAATGGCCCGGCGCGTGGGCGAACTGATCAAACACACGGGGATCGGGCGAATCTCGTTTGACGGCATGGAGGGCTGCCTGTATGCGGGCCGAGGCGAATATGCCTGTTCGGAATTCGTTCGGACCTGCTTCTCGTTTTCCGGTCCGGACCTGCTTTGCGACGCGAGCACGCCGTCGCACTACCGCTGGCACGCGCACAGCTATTTCAACTGGGGCGAGCCGTACTGGGACTGGCAGGGGCGGGGCGGGATGTTCCACTACCGCGCGGATAACCAGGCGTTTTTCGAAAGAAACCTGATGCCGCACATGCTTGGGCAATACAACATCAGGCTCAGCGCGCCGAATCCCGCAAGCATTAAAACCGAAGCGACAAGCCCCGAGGATTTCGAATTCATGCTTGGCCAGACCGTGGCGCATCAGGCGGGGTTCGGCTTTGACTGCGGCCAGGAAACGCTTGAAAAGCACGGCCTGACGCCGTTTTTTCTGAACGCGATCAAAAAATGGGAAGATCTTCGCTTCAACGGCGACATCCCCGGTTACGTCCGCGAAAAGCTCGGAAACGAGCACGCCGACTGGCGCCTCGAGGAAACCGCGGACGGCTGGATGCTGCACAGGCTTCATCGCAACGAATTCAGGTTTCACTATCGGGAGTATCAATGCGAGACGGAAACAGAGCTGAGGGAAATACTCGTATTCGACCGCGAAGCGGGCTGTTCCGAATGGCTTCAATTCCGCCTGCGCGTCGGCGACCCCGATAACCTCGGCACGATGAATTATCTCGCCATTCATAACGGTTGGGGCGGTTTCGACCCTGTCATCGCCTTTGCCGGCTTTGAGGCAAAGGGCGGCGATTATCTCGTCTATGGCGGCGGAACAACGCTCGAACACCGGGATTCCGATTACAGGCTCATGGAGACGATCGAGGGCGTCGGAAGGCCTTATACGATCGGCGGCACGCTGTCGAGCGCGGATATCCACTGGCGAGCGTCCGTGGGCAACACGCTTCAGCCGTATGCAAAGGTCTATCACGATGTGGAGCGAATCGCCATAAAGAGAAAATCGGAGTGAATCCGCTCTATACACTTGACCGGACCGTGGCAAAGGACGCCGTGCCGTCCGGCTGGCTGATCGAATACAACTCGAATCTCGGCCTGACGGCGCTCGCCTGCGACGGCCAAACGCTCGACAGGCTGGTTTGGCGCGTTAACATTCCCGCGGGAAAGACGGGCGTGATCCTGATGCAGTGAACCGGAACCGGAATTCCTGCTTTTTTGCGGGATTCGGTCTAACGGAACTCCTGACATTTCCGGGCCGAACCCGCCTTACACGGGACGGCAAACTCCGGCCAAAAGGACATGTCCTGGAACAGGAAAAGTTTAGGAAATCGGACCGATCGGTCGGATCCGACGGATCGGTCGGATCTCTTAATCCGAAAAACGGACCGCCAACTGCTCCAAACTCTCCACCGTGAAGTCCGCCAGTTCGGCAAAGGCGGCATTGCGTCCGTTCAGGAGCAGGCAGGTCAGGTTGCCGGCCCGTTTGCCGCAGAGGATGTCGTCCCGGTAATCGCCCACGAGCAACACCCGGGCCGGATCGAGTTTCCATTCCCGGCAGATGTGCAGGGCCGGCGCCGGGTCCGGCTTGCAGGTGGGGAAGTCGCGCGTGACGATGACCGAAAAGCGGGAGTGCAGGAACCGCTGCAGGTGCAATACCGATTTTTCCGTGTTCCGGGTCAGGATGGCCTTGGGTAGGCCGCGCCTGTCGAGCGCCTGCATCAACGCCTCCGCGCCGGGCTGCAGTTTCAACTGGCGGCTGGCCTCTTCCTCGAGCGCTTCCACCTCGGCGAATGCCCAGGCCTGTTTGTCGGGGGGCCAGGACCGGATGGCCGCCAGCATGTCGCCCTCTGGAATGCCCAGGCGGGCCCGCATGAGAGCAAAGTCAATCACCGGCAGGGTCAGCGTGCCGTCCATGTCGAAGATCACGCCGCGGATGGAAGCGAGGCGGTTCATCCGGGAGCGGACGCGGGTTTTTCGGAAACGTCCGACGCCAGGAGCGCATGGATGGAGGCGGCGGCTCGCCGTCCCTCGCCCATGGCGAGAATGACCGTGGCCGCGCCCAGCACGATGTCGCCGCCCGCGTAGACCCGGTCCAGGGATGTTTTGCCTGTTTCGGGATCAACGATCAGGTTGCCCCACTTGTTGACGGCCAGGTCGGGCGTTGTCTGCTTGATCAGCGGATTGGATTCGTTGCCGATGGCCACAATGACCGTGTCGACCTCCATCACGAACTCGCTGCCCGGGATTTCCACGGGCCGGCGGCGGCCAGAGGCGTCGGGTTCGCCGAGTTCGTAGCGTAAACATTCCATGCCGGTCACGAGCCCGAAGTCATTGCCCAGGATTCGACGCGGGTTCTGAAGCAGGTGGAAGAGGACGCCTTCCTCCTTGGCGTGGGCGACTTCTTCCACGCGGGCCGGCATCTCGACCTCCGTCCGGCGGTACACCAGGTGAACCTCCTGGGCGCCGAGCCGGACCGCCATGCGGGCGGCATCCATGGCCACGTTGCCGCCGCCGAGTACGGCGACCTTGCGGGAGTTGAAAAGGGGCGTGTCGGCGTGGCCGGTGTCGTAGGCGCGCATCAGGTTGGCCCGGGTCAGGTATTCGTTGGCCGAAAAGACGCCAACCAGGTTTTCCCCCTCGATCCCCATGAATTTGGGCAGGCCGGCGCCGGTGCCGACAAAGACGGCGTCGAAGCCATCCTTGGCGATCAGGTCCTGCAACTTGCGGGTGCGGCCGACGAGGAAATTGGTCTTGATCTCCACGCCCATGCCGCGGAGGGTGTCGATTTCGGCTTGGACAATCGCCTTGGGCAGACGGAACTCGGGGATGCCGTACATCAGCACGCCGCCGGGTTTATGGAAGGCCTCGAAGAGCGTGACGGCGTGTCCTTCGCGTCGCACGTCGGCGGCCACGGTGATGCTGGCCGGGCCGCTGCCGACCACGGCCACCCGTTTACCCGTCTCCGGCTTGACCGCCGGCGGGGGAAAGGCGCCGGACTCGCGCTCCACGTCCGCGACATATCGCTCGAGCCGTCCGATGGAGACGGCCTTGCTCACATCCTTGAGGGCCTTGCCGACCGTGCAGGGCGCCTGGCACTGGACCTCCTGGGGGCAGACGCGTCCGCAGACGGCGGGGAGCAGGCTGTTCCGGCGGATAATGGCGATGGCGTCGGCGTCGCGTCCCTCGGCAATGGTCTTGACGAAGGCGGGGATGTCGATGCGGACGGGGCATCCGCTGATGCAGGGGGCGTTTTTACATTGAAGGCAGCGAAGCGCCTCCAGGCGGGCCTGTTCGGCGGAATAACCGAGCGCCACCTCGCGCATGTTCGCGCGCCGCTCGTCGGGCGGCTGGGCGGGCATTTCCTGCGGAGGGATCGCCATGCGGTCGCGGGGTGTGAGCGTTTTGCCCTGGAGCGCAACCAGGCGCTTGCGGGCTTCCTCGCGCAGGGAGTCGGGGGTTGGGTGGCTCATGCGTTCCCGTCCTTCCGGAGCCGCGCGGCTTCCAGGTCGAGGTGGCATTGATGGTGGGCGGTGTCTTCCTGGCTCTTGTAGGCGCGCAGGCGGCGCATCATGTTGTCGAAATCCACCTGGTGGCCGTCGAACTCCGGGCCGTCCACGCACACGAATTTGGTTTGGCCCCCGACCGTCACGCGGCAGCCGCCGCACATGCCGGTGCCGTCCACCATGATCGTGTTGAGCGAGACCAGGGTTTTGACGCCAAACGGGCGGGTGGTTTCCGCGCAGAACTTCATCATGATGGGCGGGCCGATGGCCACGCAGGCGTCGGGTTTCGGGACGCGCTCGCAAACCTCCTTGAGCGGCTCGGTAACGAGGCCCTTGCGGCCGGCGGAGCCGTCGTCCGTGCAGAGAATCAATTCGTCGGCCAGCGCGCGCATCCGATCCTCGAGGATGACCAGGCTTTTGTTGCGAGCGCCCATGATCACGATCAGTTTGTTGCCGGCTTTTTTCATGCCCTGCACGATGGGGTGGAGCGGCGCCACGCCAATGCCGCCGCCCACGCAGACCACCGTGCCGAATTTTTCGATGTGGGTCGGACGCCCGAGCGGCCCGAGGATACTGGCAATGGAATCGCCGACTTTTTTTTCCGAAAGCGTGTGCGTGGTTTTGCCGACGGCCTGAAAGACGAGCGTGATGGAGCCCTCGCGCGGATCGGCGTCCGCGATGGTGAGGGGGATGCGCTCTCCGAACTCGTTGTCCGTCTGCACGATGACGAACTGGCCGGGTCGGCGTTCCCCGGCGATGAGGGACGCCTCGACGCGCATGAGAAAAACCTCCTCGGAAAGCTGTTCTTTGAACAGGACTCGATGCATGATCGTTGGTTCCTTTTCGTGATCCGGTTACAAGCCGAAGAAGCGCCGCGCGTTTTCCCCCTCGATGCCGGCGAGCGCGTCGGCGTCCAGCCCGAGCGCGCGTAATTTCGCGAGATCGTCCGCTTGGTTCACCCACGGCGAATCGGTGCCGAAGCAAACATACTGAGGGCCATGTTTTTCGATCAGCGCCTTCAGTTCGGCGTCCGGCAGGTAGCCGAAGGTGACGGCGAGGTCCATATAGACCGGGCGGCCCACAAGCCACCGTCGCACCTCGTCGTAGTCGTACCAGGCGCCCAAATGGGAGGTCATGAATTGGAGGCCGGGAAACCGGTCGAGCACGGCCACGATGCGGCGGGGGCCGCAGATGTCGTCGAACGGGTAGGAGACGTCGTACCCCGTGTGGGCGATCAGGAACAGGCCTTCTTCCTCCAGCGTGGCATAGAGGGGGTCAAGCCGCGGTTCGTCGAGCGTGAATCCCTGATAGTAGGGGTGGAGCTTGACGCCCTTGTAGCCTTCCGCCTTGATGGTGCGAAGCCGGCTTTTCATCTCGGGATCGTCGGGATGTACGGAGGGGAAGGGGATGAGACGGTCCGATCGGATGGCGGCGCAAAACTTCAGGATGGGAACGAACTGGTCGGGTTTGGTGGCGATGTTGAGCAGGAGCGACTTGTCCACGCCGGCCCGGTCCATGGAGCGCAGCAGGCTGCCCACGGTGCCGTCGAGCACGGGCCGGAATCCGCCCCGCGTGCCGATCGCATCGAGCGCGCGCGCCGCGATGGCGTCGGGGAAGGCGTGGGTGTGGCAGTCGATAATCATGCCGGAGCCTGGTGGAGGGGAGCGGTTGCGGCGCGGCCGGCCTGGAAGACGGCCAGGTTGCCGGCCACCACCGCTTCGCCCTTGCGGGCGAACTGGCCGGCGATGGCCGCTTCAATCGCGGGGCCGGGCACGGGCAGGAAGCTGGAGGCGGCGCCCAGCATGGCCATGTTGACGGCGCGGGGCGCGCCCGTGTCGCGGGCGAGGGCATCGGCATCGAACAGGAAGTGACGGGGCAGCCGGCGGATTTCGCCGTAAATCGTCTCGGGCTCCGGGTAGGTCTCGATGTTTAGGATCGGCGCGGTGTTGGCCACGGCCCAGCCGGCGCCGGCATCGAGCCAGGGCAGGTAGCGCAGCAGTTCGAGCGGTTCCATGGATAGAATCATGTCCGCGCCGCCGCGGGGGATCAGGTCGGAATGGATGGGCCGGTCAGACAGGCGCAGGTGGGCCTGCACGGCGCCGCCGCGCTGGGCCATGCCGTGTACCTCGGACTGCTTGAGACGCAGGTTCAGGTCGATCGCGGCGCGGCCGAGCACGGTGGCGATGGAGAGAATGCCCTGTCCCCCGACGCCGGCGATGATCATGTCGTAGTTCATCTCAGCCTTTCCTCCGGATCTGGATGCAGGCGCGGCGGGCGATGAGGACGGAGACGCCGGACCAGGCGATTTCCTCGCGCAGAATCCTCGCGTTTTCGTCATGGTGCTTGGCGAGGGGATTCAGCACGCGGATATGCGCGGGTTCCACCCCGATCCCGGCGCAGATGGATTCCAGCCGGCCCATCGCCAGGGAATCCTGTCCTCCCGTCATGCCGGTGGTTTCGTTGTCGAGAATCAGGATTTTGACCGGACTCTTCTCCGCGACCGCGTCCAGCAGGCCCGTGATGCCGGAGTGGGCGAAGGTGGAATCGCCGATCACGGCGAGGACGGGAGAGACGCCGGCATCGGCCGCGCCCTTGGCCATCGTGATCGAAGCGCCCATGTCCACGCAGGAGTGGATGGCCTCGTAAGGCGGGAGCGCGCCGAGCGTATAGCACCCGATGTCGGAGAACACGCGGCCGCCGGGAAAATCCTTCATGACCTCGGTGAGAAAGCGGTAGGTATCCGAATGAGGGCAGCCACGGCAGAGGGCGGGCGGACGCGGCGCGACAAACGCCGGGACGGCCGGGCCTTCGGGCCGGGCGAGACCCAGCGCGGCGGCCACGCTTTCGGGAGTGAGTTCGCCGGTGCGCGGGAGCGTGCCGTCCAGCCGGCCGCGGATGGGCATCGCCGAACGGGGAAACAGGCCGACCAGTTGCTCCTCGATGAACGGCGCGCCTTCTTCCAGCACGAGCAGGGCGTCGCAGGCGGCCTGGAGTTCGCCCAGCCGGGCCGCGGGGAAGGGGTACTGTCCGATTTTGAGGATGGGGAAGGGGCAGTCGCCCTCGCGGAAGCATTCGTTCAGGTAGTTGAACGCGACGCCGGCGGCGAGAATGCCGAGGGTGCGATCGGAGCCGGGGATGAACCGGTTGCCGGGCAGGGCGTCGGTCATGCGGGTAATCTCGGCCCAGCGGGCAAGCAGGGCCGCCCAATTGCGGCGGGCATGCGCGGGCAGGAGCACCCACTGCTTGAGGTCCGAGGCGGGGTTGAGCGGACTCTCGGCGCGGGTGGGGGCGGGGGTGACATCCGCGCGGGAGTGGGCCAGGCGGGTGGTGATGCGGAGGAGCACGGGAAGCCGGATTTTTTCGGCGAACTCGAAGGCCGCCCGGGTCATGTCATAGGCCTCCTGCTGGCTGGCCGGCTCGCAAAGGGGGATGGAGGCGAACTTGGCATAGAAGCGGGAATCCTGCTCGTTCTGGCTGGAATGCATGGAGGGATCGTCGGCGGCGACGATCACCAGCCCGCCGTGGACCCCGGTCACGGCGGCGTTCATGAAGGGATCGGCGGCGACGTTGAGGCCGACGTGTTTCATGCAGACCAGGGCGCGCTTGCCCGCGTAGGACATGCCGAGCGCCTCTTCCATCGCCGTCTTTTCGTTGGCGCTCCACCGGCGGTGCACGTTGCGGGCCGCCGCCTCGCGGTCATGCTGGATGTATTCGGTGATTTCGGTGGAGGGCGTGCCGGGGTAGGCGTAGACGCCGCTGATGCCGGCATCCAACGCGCCTTGCGCGATGGCCTCATCGCCCAGAAGCAGTTTTTTTCGGTGCGACATAGCGGATCCAGTTCCTTTTTGGACAAATGAAGGGAGAAGTATAAATAAAGACGTGGCCGAACTCAATCACGGAATGCGAAGCGGCTCCGTGAACCGCTGTCACAAAATACGATTTGCATGTGGGAGCCGTGGTTGCATACTGGCCAGGAACGCTTGTTTTTATCAACCGGAGCGTGAGCGAGAAGGCCGAGGTTATTCCCGCCCCCGCGGATGGCCGTGTTCGGGCCATTGACAAGGCGGAGATTTTGACCGGAAGAATGGATAGGCTGGGGGTGCCAGACCGACTGGCGCTCCGCACGCTCCCGCAACAAGCACTACCGCTTCCCCGTCAGTTTCCTGACTTCACTCCAAGGGAAAAAGTAGACGGAGTAAACAACGGCATAGACAAGGAAGGAATTGACCTTCAGGGCCTGGCTGAAGGCGAAGAAGAAAATGAGCAGGTGCATGCGCACGACGTTGACGTATGGCCGGCTGAATGAGGCTTTCATAAACAATTCCAACGTCGTCCGGGTATTCTGCTCCTGCCGCTTCTCCCCGCGGACGGTGTTCACGGCTTGAATGAAAGGCTGAAACACAGGGCGCCGCTCCGCCAGGATCATGGGGATCAGAAACAGGCCATACGGTTTCATGAGATGCCGGAATACCAACAGCCAGAGAAGCGGTGGATTCATAAAGGCGGCGCCAAACCCGTCATTCGGCAGGCCCTTGAGTGGGAAGAAGTGGCTCAGGAATGCGGAATGCCCCGCATGGAAACCGCAGAAATGAATTGAGAAGAAGCCCAGAAAAAACAGGCCGATGGCGATGCCGATCAGGGCCGCCGGCAGGCGCAGCGGTTTCTTGAAATCCTTGTGCGTTATCGCGCGAATCCCGAGATAAGCGCCTCCGCCGATTGCCGAAAGGATGGTCAGGTATCCAAGGGTTAGGCTGCTCAGCCACAGGCTCCAGACCAGATCCGTCGTTTCCCATTTCAGGAAATAAGCCATGCCCAATCCGGCTCCGAACGCGAAAACGTCCGGGAGGATCCGCCGTGTCAATGGCTGTTCAGTTCCCTGGATCATAAGGAGATGAAAGTGTGCGCGATCGCGGCTTGCCGTTCAAGTTAAATTGAACGATGACCGGCTTGAGACGGGAGGAATTCCGAAAGCGGTCGGGTACAAAAAAAGCCCACGCCGGGGCTTGCAGTTTGGCAGGGGGGTGATATCCTTTACACCCTTGCCATGATTACCCTTGTCGATTACAAAGCGGGCAACCTGACGAGCGTCAGGCTGGCCTTCGAATACCTCGGCCTGCCGGTCCGGGTGACGGACGATCCCGCCGTCATCCGCGCCGCGGACCGGGTCGTCTTTCCCGGTGTCGGGGCGGCGGCTTCCGCCATGGCCACGCTGCGCGGGAGCGGTCTCGCCGACGCGCTTCGGGAGGCGGCCGGCCAGGGCATTCCTTTCCTGGGGATCTGTCTGGGCGCCCAGATTATCCTGGAGAAGTCCGACGAGGACAAGGGCGTCGCCTGCCTGGGCCTGATTCCCGGAACCTGCCGCGAATTCCGGTTCGGCAATCCGCGCGTCAAGGTGCCGCAGATGGGCTGGAACGCCGTGCGTCGCCTTCGGGCGCACCCCGTTTTCGAGGGCATCGACGACGGCGCCGAGTTCTATTTCGTGCACAGCTTCTACCCGGTTCCGGCATCGGCGCCGGACCAGTTGGGCGAGACGGAATACGGGGGCTTCACCTTTGCCTCCGCGCTGGCCCGGGGCAACATCGTGGCCACCCAGTTCCATCCCGAAAAGTCGGGGCGGATCGGGTTGCGTCTGCTGGACAACTTTGCGCGGTGGAGCGGGACATGCTGACGAAACGGGTCATTCCATGTCTCGATATAAGGAACAAGCGCGTGACCAAGGGCGTGAAGTTCCAGAACAATGCGGAACTGGGTGATCCGGTGGCCATGGCGGCGGCGTATTGCGCGGACGGCTGCGACGAACTGGTTTTTTACGACATCACGGCCTCGGCCGAACGGCGGCCGATCGACATCGAGATGGTCGGCGAGGTGGCGCGCGCGATTCATATTCCATTCGCCGTGGGCGGCGGCATCTCGAGCCTGGCGGACATGTCGCGCGTGCTGCTGGCGGGCGCCGAAAAGGTGTCGGTCAACTCGCTGGCCGTGCTTCAGCCGGCGATCATCGCGGAGGGCGCGAAGGCCTTCGGACGCCAGTGCATCGTGCTGGGCATGGATCCGGTGCGGGCCTCGGATCCGGTCCGGTTCCCGAGCGGCTACGAGGTGACGATCCGCGGCAATCGCGAGCGCACGGGGCTGGACGCCCTGGCGTGGGCAAAACGGGCCGAAGAACTGGGCGCGGGCGAAATCGTGGTCAACTCGGTGGACGCGGACGGGACTCGCGAGGGATTCGAACTGACCCTGACGCGGTTGATCGCGCGGGCCGTGCGGATTCCGGTGGTGGCCTCGGGCGGGGCGGGCACGCCGGCGCACGTGGTGGAGGTGTTCCGCGACGCGGCGGCGGACGCGGCGATCGTGGCGGGCATGATTCACACGGGGCAGGTCACGATCCGCGCCATTAAAACGGCCATGGCGGAAGCGGGGCTCCCCGTCCGGCGGGTCTGGTAGGAACACGCGGACGTCAATCCGCAAGCGGCAGGTGGCGGCATGAATATGAAAGTCGATTCGCTGGAACGATGGACCGTGGACCAGTCGATCGAGTTGTACGGCATCCGGACGTGGGGAAGCGGGTATTTCGACGTGTCGCCGGAGGGCGACGTCGTGGCCCGCCTGCCCGGGCGCAACGGCTCGGGGGTGACGGTCAAGCTGTGCGACATTGTCGAGGGGTTGCGCGATCGCGGCATGATGCTGCCCGTGGTGCTGCGGTTTGCCGGGATACTGGGGGATCGCATCCGGCTGATCAACGAGACCTTCGGCAAGGCCATCGAGGCGTTGTCTTACAAGGGCCAATACCGCGGCGTGTTTCCCATCAAGGTCAACCAGCAGCAGCAGGTGGTGGAGGAGATTGTCCGCCACGGTCGGGCGTGGCACCACGGGCTGGAGGCCGGCAGCAAGGCGGAGTTGATCGCCGCGCTGGCCTATCTGGAGGATCCCGAGGCCTATCTGGTGTGCAACGGGTACAAGGACGAGGAGTTCATCCGGCTGGCCTTGTATGGCCAGAAAATGGGGCTGCGTCCGCTGCTCGTGGTTGAAATGCCCGGCGAACTGGAGCTGATCCTCAAGGTGGCGGCCGAAGTGGGTGTGCGGCCCATGATCGGCGTGCGTGTCAAGCTGTCCTCCCGGGCGGGCGGAAAGTGGACCGAGTCCGGCGGCGACCGCAGCGTATTCGGGCTGAACACGGCGCAGATCATCGACGTGGTGGACGAGTTGCGCAAACGGAACATGCTCGACTGTCTTCAGATGCTCCATTATCACCTGGGTTCCCAGATTCCGAACATCGATCACATCCGCGTGGCGATCGCCGAGGCGGCCCGGTTCTATGTGGACCTGGCCAAGGAAGGCGCGGCCATGGGCATCCTGGATATCGGCGGCGGCCTGGCTGTGGACTACGACGGCTCCCACACGAATTTCCCGAGCAGCAGCAACTACGACATTTCCGAATATTGTTCCGACGTGCTCGAGGGGGTCATGCGGATCACCGATCCCGCCGGCGTGCCCCATCCGATCATCCTCAGCGAATCCGGCCGCGCCCTGATCGCCTACCATTCGGTGCTGCTGTTCAATATCCTCGACACGGCACGGTTCAGTTCCCATCGTCCGCCCGAGGCGCTGGAGCAAGGCGCGCCGGAGCCGTTGCGCAATCTCAAGGAGGTGGCCGACGGCGCCATGACCGCCAAGAACCTGCAGGAGTGTTACCACGACGCCGTCTATTACCGGGACGAACTGCGCACCGGCTTCCTGCACGGGACGATCACGCTGCGCGAACGGGCGCACGGTGAACAACTCTTCTGGCACATCGTCGAAAAAGCGGTGCGAGAGGCCCGCGACCTCAAGTATATTCCCGAGGAGCTGCAGAAGCTCGAGACGGCGCTGGCGGATATCTACTACGGCAACTTCAGCGTGTTCCAATCGCTCCCGGATTCGTGGGCCATCGGCCAGTTGTTCCCCATCATTCCCATCCGTCGCCTGGCCGAACGGCCGACCCGCCTGGCCACCCTGTCGGACATCACCTGCGACTGCGAAGGCAAGATCGACCGGTTCATCGACCTGCACGACGTCAAGGAAAGCCTGCCCGTCCACGAGGTGAAGCCCAACGAAGACTACATCATGGGCGTGTTCCTGGTCGGCGCCTACCAGGAGACCCTGGGCGATCTGCACAATCTGTTCGGCGACACGAATGTGGTCACCGTCACCTGCGACGCGGAGGGGGACATCGAGTTCGCCCACGAGATGCACGGCGACACGGTGGCGGACGTGCTCAGTTATGTGGAGTACGAGCCCAAGGAGATGGAGGAACGGTTCCGCGAGCTGGCCGAAAACGCCGTGCGCGCGAAACGGATCGCGCCGCAGGAGCGGCGCGACATTCTCGACGCCTATTCCGCCGGCCTGCGCGGCTACACCTACTACGAAGCGTGACACTCACCACCGAAAGGCTGTCATGAAACGCCTGCCCAGCTTCCTGGAAGCCTTTATCCCGCCCGCGCCGCGGGAAAAAGCGTGTTTCGAAATCATACCCGCGCCGTTCGAGAAGAGCGTCTGCTACGGACATGGCACGGCGAATGGCCCCGCCGCCCTGCTCGAGGCCTCGCAGCAGGTGGAGGCGTTTGACGGCGCCGGCGTGCCGGCCGCGGCGGGCGTTTACACCGG
>CAZSUH010000003.1:35032-69353 GCA_964609905.1 uncultured Verrucomicrobiota bacterium | reverse complement strand
CCTCCCGCACGCTCCTGCTGGCGGCCCATGCCGACACCGTCCCGCAGGACGGCATGACCATTCCCCCATTCACGCCCGAGATCCGGGACGGCCGTCTTTACGGCCGGGGCTCCTGCGACCCCAAGGGCGGGATGGCGGCCATGCTGGCGGCGCTTTCCAGAAGGCTCGACGGCGGCGCCCGTCTTCCCTGCAACGTCTGCTTTGCCGCCACCTGCAACGAGGAGTTCGGTTCGGATGGCGCCCGCGCGCTGGCCCAGCGCCATTCCGGGGCGTTTCGGTATGCCGTGGTGGCGGAGCCGACCGAGCTTGCCATCGTCCGTGTGCACAAGGGGGCGCTTCGCTTTGCCGTCGAGGCCACGGGCGTGGCCGCACACGCCTCCACGCCCGAACAGGGCGCCAGCGCCATCTTCGCGATGAGCGACGTCGTCCGCCGGATCGAAGGCCCCTACCGCAAGGAGCTGGCCCGGCGTGTCCATCCTCAGGCAGGCGCCCCGCAAGTCACCGTGGGCATGATCACCGGGGGCACCCAGGTCAATATCGTGCCGGACCGGTGCGCGATCGAGGTGGATCGCCGCACCATTCCGGGCGAAACGAAGGATTCCGTGTCCGCCGAGTTTCGGGAGGTGCTGACCGCGGCACAACAGGCGGGCGATCCCCGCGTCACCTTGTCCTGCCGCGCCACACAGGAGTATCCCCCGTTGGAGACGTCCATGAGCGAGCCGGTGTGCCGCCTCGCGGCCGAGGCCTGTCGGGAAGCCTTGGGCGCCGCCCGGTTCGAAAGCGCCCCCTACGCCACCGATGCCGGCGTGTTCCAAAGCCTTGGCCTCCCCGCCGTGGTGCTGGGGCCGGGTTCCATTCGGCAGGCCCATACACGGGACGAATACGTGGATCTGGCGCAAGTCCGCCAATCCGTGGACATTTACGAAACCATGCTGGCCCTAGCCGGAACGCTCTGACGGGAGAACGCCATGATCGAATCCGTAATCGGCAACCTTTCCCTGTCTAACACCGGCTTCGTGCTTCTGCTGCGGCCCAGGGAAAAGCCCGCCAATCGGATGCTCCCCATCCTCATCGGCGTGGCCGAAGCCCAGTCCATTGCGCTGGCCATGGCACGCAAGGAATTACCCCGTCCCATGACACACGACCTGATGAAGCGCCTTCTGGATACGTTCGATGCCGCACTGGCACGGGTGCAGATCACCCGGTTCGAAGGCAAAACCTTTTATGCCCTGCTACACCTGACCCGGCAGGGCGTCGCGATTCCACCCGTGGACGCCCGGCCCAGCGACGCGATCGCCCTGGCGCTGCGATGCGGCGCGCCGATCGAGGTCGCGGAAACGGTCTACGCTCAGGCCGGCATCGACACCCCCGCCGATTCCCAGAAGCCACTCACGCCCGCTCACCCGCCGCTCGATCCCCGCCGGCAATTGGAGGAGGAGATGAAAAAAGCGATCCAGGAAGAGCGCTACGAAGATGCCGCGCGAATTCGCGATCAGATCAAGGAGTGGGATCACCACTGACACGGCGGGCGGATGACTTTCGCAAATTGTGATTTTCCCGACTGCACGCTTGAATCTCCCCCTCGCGCATGCTACGATAAAAAAAAAGTTTGATTCAGATGGAGATTTTATGAAAATTTCACTTCATGGCATGACCAATCACTCTGACGGGCAAACGGAAAACAAGTTTTCCGAGGCCGAAATTCAAGCCTGCAAACTGGGCGACTGGGAAGCCAAACACCGCATGGTACACACCTTTACGCCGCTCATGAACAGCCTGGCGAGGAAACGGGCGCCGGACGGCTCCCCGGCGAAAATCAACGCTCTGATCGAGGCCGGCAAGGCCGGGCTCCTCAAGGCCTGCCGAAAATATTCCCCTGAAGTGGGCGCTGGCAAGTTCCAGATTTTTGCGCTCAACTACATCGAACAGTCCATGGATTCCATGAATTCCGGATTCATCGCCCGGATCAAACACCTGTTCGGAGGCGGATAAGCCCCGGACGTGATTTTTTCCCCCAACAGTCTGACGGCGCCGGTCGCCTTGGACGCCTTTTTTGAACGCGCCGCCCCGGTCGAGGTCGACCTGGGTTGCGGGAAAGGGCGTTTTCTGCTTGCCCATGCCTCGGCCCACCCCGAGTTGAATATGCTCGGCACGGATATCCAATGCGGCCGCTTGCAGAAAATCCGGTCCCGCGCGGAACGGGCCGCACTCACCCACATCCGCCTCCTCCACACCGATACCGATTACGCGCTGGAATACCTGCTACCGCGGGATTCAGTGCGGACTTTTTACCTGTTCTTCCCGGACCCCTGGCCCAAACGGAAGCACCATCGGCGGCGACTGGTTCAACCGGATTTCCTGACGCGAGTCCATCGCGCGCTCAAACCGGGCGGCGACATCCACATCGCCACCGATCATGCCGACTATTTCCAACATATCCGACAGGTTGTCCTGGCCGACTCCCGCTTCGCGAGCGTGGCCCCATTCGAACCGCCGGAAGCGGAAAAAACCGATTTCGAACGCATTTTCACCGCCAAGGGTCTCCCGGTTTTCCGCTATTCCTGCCGGAAAAGAGCCTGCCCTGAGCAATGACGTTGACCGCTTGCGTCGAATCGGCAGAGTCTTTCATTTTCCATAATTATCCCACAAATCTCCTCTTGCTCCTGATCCTTATTTTGTTATATTACCACCATAACAAGAGGAGGACTATGGAATTCGGTGGAGCCAAGCCGCCGGCGAAGAGGGGCTGAACGAGAGGCCCGGCCCTCTTTACCCCCGAATGGACGCCTGTTTCAGGGCCGGTCACCTTCGCCGCACAGCCGCCGTTTCGCGGACTTGACCGTGTTGAACAGCAGCATGGTAATGGTCATCGGCCCCACCCCGCCCGGCACGGGCGTGATCAACGAGGCCTTTTCCCGGACCGCCTCGAAGTCCACATCGCCGGCCAGGCGGAAGCCGGACTTTTTCGAGGCGTCAGGAATGCGGTTGACCCCCACGTCAATCACGACCGCGCCGTCTTGCACCATGTCGGCCGTGATCGTGTTGGGCTTGCCCGCGGCGGCGATGATAATGTCCGCCTGCCGGGTGAACCGGCCGATGTCGGGGGTGTGGGTGTGGCAGACCGTCACCGTGGCGTTCCCGGCGGCCGACTTCTGAAGCAGCATCGCCGCTACGGGTTTGCCCACGATGTTGCTCCGCCCGACCACGACCACATGCGTGCCGTCCAGTTTGACGCCGCTCTGAAGGAGGAGTTGCACCACGCCGTGCGGCGTGCAGGGCAGGTAGGTGTCCTGGCCCAGCATCATCTTGCCCACGTTGAGAGGGTGAAAACCGTCCACATCCTTTCCGGGATTGATGGCCAGAAGTATTTCCTCCTCGTCATGATGCCGTTGCAGGGGGAGTTGCACCAGGATGCCGTCGATTCGCGGATCGCGGTTCATCCGGTCCACCTCGGCCCGCAACTCCTCCTGGGGCGTGGCGGCGGGGAGACGGCGTTCCTCGGAATAAATGCCGACCGCTTCGCAGGCTTTTTCCTTGGCCGTGACATAGGAAACGGACGCCGGATTCTCGCCCACCAGGATCACGCCCAAGCCGGGCGTCACGCCGCGGGCTTTGAGCCCGGCGATCTCATGCTTCAATTCCGCGCGAATTTTCTCGGCCACCGCCTTGCCGTCAATGATACGCGCCGACATATCCGCCTCCGTTAATTTTCAAATGCTCTTTCCTCTTAAAACAGCCCCCGCACCTTGCCCGTCGTCGTGTCCACGTCGATCCGCCGAAAGGCCGGATCGCTGGCCGTACCGGGCATCAGTTTGATGGCGCCCGCCACCGGCACCACGAAGCCCGCGCCGCGATAGACCAGCACGTCGCGGATCGGCAGAGTCCAGCCCCGCGGCCGACCCTTGGCCTCCGGATCGTGCGACAGGCTCAGGTGCGTCTTGACCATGCAGGTGCCCATCGCGGACGTCCGCGGATCGGCTTCAAGTTCCCGGGCCCGTGCCAGCGCCTCGTCCGTGTAGGACACGCCGTCCGCTCCGTATACGTCGCGGGCGATGGTCTCGATGCGCTGCCGCAACGGCATGCTCAGGTCATACAGAAACCTAAACTCGTTTTTCTCGGCCGCGGCGGCCATGACGGCCTCGGCCAGTTCGCGCGCCCCTTCCCCCCCTTGCCGCCAATGCCTGGAAAGCGCCGCAAACGCCCCGTGTTGTTCGGCCATCCGGCGGATCAAGGCCACCTCGGCCGGCGAATCCGTGTGGAAGCTGTTGATGCAGACCACCGGGCGCACGCCGCTCTTCTTGATGATGTCGATGTGGGCGCTCAGGTTCTCACAGCCCTTTTCGAGCAGGCCGAGGTTCTCTTTCGAGTAGGCCTCATCCAGTTTCTTCCCGGGTTTCACGTCAGGGCCGCCGCCGTGCATCTTGAGCGCCCGCACCGTGGCCACCAGCACCACCGCGTTCGGGGTCAGTCCGGAATACCGGCATTTCAGGTTCCAGAATTTCTCGAAACCGATGTCGGCCGCGAATCCGCTCTCCGTGACATGGTACTCGCTCAGCCTCGTGCCGAACTGGTCGGCAATAATGGAGCTTTGGCCGATCGCGATATTGGCGAACGGCCCCGCATGCACGAACATGGGCTGGCCTTCCAGCGTCTGGAGCAGCGTCGGGTTGATCGCGTTCAGCATCCACGCGGTCATCGCGCCATCCACCTCGAGGTCGCGCGTCGTGATCTCGCGGCCGCGCTTGTCGTACGCCACCACGATCTTTCCCATGCGTTCGCGCAGGTCGGCCAGATCCTTGACCACCGCCAGGATGGCCATGATCTCGCTGGACACCGTGATCTGGAAGCCCGACTCCATCTCGAAGCCGTCCATCTTGGAGCCCTTGCCGATCGTGATCTGCCGCAGAGCCTGGGCGCAGAAGTCGATGGCCCAGCGCAGCGTGACCCGGGCCGGATCGATGTCCAACCGCTTCAGCCCGCTTTTAGCCAGCCTCGCATCGTCATAGTTGGCCTCGTGCTGCAGCCGCGCGGTCAGCGCGACCATGCCCAGGTTGTGGGCGTTGGTGATGGCGTCGATGTCGCCCGTCAAGCCGAACGAAAACGGCGCCAGGGGCAGGCACTGGGCCAAACCACCGCCCGCAGCCGAACCCTTGATGTTGAAGGTCGGCCCCCCGCTCGGCTGTCGGATCGCCCCGCTCGCCCGCTTGCCGAGTTTTCCAAGCCCTTCGACCAACCCGAGGGTCGTGGTGGTTTTGCCTTCGCCCAGCGGCGTGGGCGTGATGGCCGTTACGTCGATATATTTGCCCGTCGGCTTGGGCATGATGCGGGAGAACGCCTTGAGACAATCGATTTTCCCGACCAACCGCCCCATCAGAATCAGTTCGTCCTCGAGGAACCCGGCCTCCCGCCCGATTTGTGAAAACGACTTCAAGCCGGATTCCGCCGCCTCGGCAATCTGCCAATCCGGCATTGTTGTCGGATCCAACGCCATGGTTTACGCGATCAGTTTCTTGGCCAGGTCGGCCGCGGAAGCCGCGTCCGGCGCATAGCCGTCGGCTCCGATCTCGTCGCAGAACGCCTGGGTCACGGGTGCGCCGCCGATCATGACTTTCAGTTTGCCTTTGAGGCCGGCGTTCTTCACGCCCTCCACAACCGCTTTCATATTCGTCATGGTGGTGGTGAGCAGGGCCGAGCAGCCGATCAACTGCGCATTGTTGGCCTTGGCCAAATCGATGAACTTCTCGGGCGAGACGTCGATGCCGGCGTCCACAACCTGGAAGCCGCCGCCCTCGAGCATCATGCCGACCAGGTTTTTGCCGATGTCGTGAAGATCGCCCTTCACGGTGCCGATCACCACCACGCCGCGGGCATTCACCTTGGCTTCCAGCAGTTTGGGCTTCAGGATCGCCATGCCGGCTTTCATGGCCCGGGCGGCAATCAACACTTCCGGCACGTAAACTTCATTCTTCTTGAACTTCTCGCCAATCTCCCCCATGCCGGCCAACAAGCCCTCATTCAGTATCACGGCGGCTCCCGCCCCCTCGGCCAGCGCCTGGGTCACCAGCGCCTCCACATCCTTCGCCTTGCCCCTCATCAACATCGCCTTGATATCCGAAACCGTGCTCATTCGTTCCTCCATGCTGCTTGCTGTATTACCAGCGGAAAACCTTTTCCCGCAAAGATGCAGAAAACCTTACCGGTCCTTGCCTGCATAAAATAGATAATTCTGGTTGTTTATTTGTCATTTCTTGCTGTAATCTGCCCATATGCCGCAAGGAATCTCGAAAAAACTGCTGGCAACGCTGGCCAAGAAGGCCCGCGAGGCGCAGGGGCTCCGGGTCGCGTTTATCGCGATGTCGGGCAACAGCCGCGCGACTGGCGACCGGCTGGCGCGGTTGGACGCCGTGCGCCGCGCCCGCACCCTTGCCCTGCACGAAAGTGTGACCCGCGGCGAGCCGGAACTGTTCTTCCCGCTCCCGGGTCTTCAGGGCGGCGTGATCCCGCTCGAGTCGGACCGCCTCATCCGGGGCGCCCTGCTGGTGGGCGAATCGCTCGCGCCCGGTCCGTCCGATACCCGGGCCACCGCCGCTCACACCCTCACGCTGGCCGGCCTGCCGCCGCGCGAGGCTGAACGACTGGCGCGCCGCCTTCCCATCCTCGCCGAGGCGGACCTCCGCCGTGGCGTCGCCGAAATCGGCGTCGCCTTCTATCGTCTCAGCGGGTGGCGGCATCCCCTGCTGGAGGACAATCGACTCCGCACCCAACAGCAACGGCAGATCACGGAAGTGATCGCCCAGCAGGAGCGGACCGGCGGACAGCCGGTCTATCCGTTCGAAAAGGAGCGCATCCTCCTCTCGTTCATCAAGGCAGGCGACCGCGAAGAGGCCATGCGGGTGCTCAACGAGATGCTCGCGGCCATGTACCTGACCTCGACCCACCTGCCGGTGCTGCGCGCCCGCGCCATCGAGCTGATGGGGTACCTGACCCGCACCGCTGTGGAGGACAGTCCGGCCATGGAGTCCCTGATCGAACGCAACCATGCCTGGATGGCGCGGCTGATCCAGGCCGCCGATTTCGAAAGCCTGTCCCGCGTGCTGATGCAGGCGCTGGACGATTTCATCGAGGGCATCTACCGCCAGGGCTACGGGCGCGGCCATCCGCGCGTGAACCGCGCGCTGGATTTCATTCGCTCCCGCTACGCCAGCGCCATCTCGCTGCACGACGTGGCCAAGGCGGCCGGAGTCAGTTCCTTTCGCATTGCCCACCTGGTCCGGCAGCATACCGGCAAAAGCGTTCTGCAGCTCATCCTTAATCACCGCGTCAACCAGGCCCGGCACCTGCTCGAAACCACGGCCAAGAGCGGCGCCGAAATCGCCTACGAATCCGGATTCGGCGATCAAAGCTCCTTCATCAAACTGTTCCGCGCCCGCATGGGCATCACCCCCGCCCGCTTCCGCCGCGCCCACTGGCCCGCGCCCGTAACGATCGACCGTTTGGGAAAACAACCCGGATAAACAAATCTTGCAACCCATCGTCGATTGGGCTTATTACCAGGAGACGTCAAGAGGAGAACTTCCATGGAACATCTGCTTTTCAAAATCGGGGGCCTTTTATTGCGAATGGTTCCCCCGGGAATGGTGGTGTTCATCCTGTCTGGATTGAACAAAGGTTTCCGCTGGGTCCGCGGTTCCTCGTACTGTACGGAGTGGCTTGGGATTTACGAACCCGACCAACAACAGCTATTGCGATCGCTCGTCAAGCCGGGCATGGTGGTGTATGACATTGGCGCCAACGCGGGTTTTTTCACGTTGGCCCTGTCGCGGCTGGTGGGCGCGGACGGCAGGGTGCTGGCTTTCGAGCCGATGCCAGCCAACACCGTCAAAATCCTCCGCCACCTGCGACTCAATCGCATCGCCAACGTCACGTTATTTCAGGTTGCAGTGGGGCGTCAGTCGACCCTCTGCGCGTTCGACACCGGACCGGACGATTACCAGGGCCGGGTGACCCAGGGGGATTCCCTTCTTCAGGTTCCGGTTATCGGGCTGGATGAACTCCTGGCGAACGGCAAACCCGCGCCCGATCTGCTCAAGATGGATATCGAAGGCGGAGAATTTGACGCGTTGAACGGCGCACTGGGATTGTTGCGCCTGCACAAGACGATTTTTTTGCTTTCCGTGCATGGATCGGAGCAGGACGAAAAATGCAAAGCGTTGCTGGGGCGCGAGGGTTATCGGTTCGACTACTTTGGCTCCACAAACGGGCCCAACAAGGACCTGCTTGTCAAACCGATCGCGTAAAATGAACGGTTTTACCCTTGATCCTTCCGGGGAATTTCCCCATTCTATCCCCCTGTATGACAACACCCGATAAAAAGCTTTCCCTCGAGGTTCTCGCGTCGCTCTGCAAACGGCGCGGGTTCATCTATCCGAGTTCTGAAATTTATGGCGGCCTGAACGGTTTCTGGGATTACGGCCCCCTCGGCTCCGAACTCAAGCGCAACCTGAAGGACGCCTGGTGGGCCTCCATGACCCGCTTCCGGGAGGATGTGGTCGGCCTGGACGCCACCATCATCATGCATCCCGACATCTGGAAAGCCTCCGGCCATGCCGAGGGCTTCGCCGACCCCATGGTGGACTGCAAGGCCTGCAAGAAACGGTTCCGCGCCGACCAGTTGTGCGAAGACCAGGGAAAGGCGCTCATCAAAATCCCCAACGGTTTCCAGCTTCCCCCCGGCACGGCCTGCACAGCCTGCGGCTCCAAGGATCTCACGGAACCCCGCGCCTTCAACCTGATGTTCAAGTCCTTCGTGGGCCCGGTGGAGGATGCCTCCAACACCGTGTTTTTGCGCCCCGAAACCGCCCAGGCCATCTTTGCCCAGTTCAAAAACATTCTCGATACAAGCCGCCAGTCCGTCCCCTTCGGCGTGGCGCAAATGGGCAAGTCGTTCCGCAACGAGATCAATCCCCGCAACTACACCTTCCGTTCCCGCGAATTCGAGCAGATGGAACTCGAATTTTTTATCCGCCCCGACGAGGCGGTGGAACTGATCGCCGGCCGCGTGAAGACGCTGACGGACAACCCCGACCTGTCGGGCGAGCCGCAGCCGGACTGGGGCTGGGAGGTGTGGCACAAATACTGGGTGGCCCAGCGGTTGGCCTGGTACCGCTCGATCGGCCTTCCCCCCGATTCCCTGGTGGAATACTGGCAGGGCCGCGAGGAACTGGCCCACTATGCCCGCGCCTGCGTGGATATCCAGTTCGCCTTCCCCTTTGGTGTTCAAGAACTCGAGGGCATTGCCGCCCGGAGCGATTTTGATCTGACCCAACACCAAAACTACAGCGGCAAACCCATGGAGGTGTTTGACGAACCGCTTAAGCTGGCCTCCGCCAAGCTCGATTCCTCCGGCCGCGACGCATTCACTGAAAAGGTGGCCGCGGCCTGGACGGCCGCCGGCAAATCCGCCGAGGACGCGCGAGCCTTCTGCGCCAAGCTGTTCGAAGGCCGCTACATTCCGCACGTCATCGAGCCGTCGGCCGGCGCCGATCGGCTCGCGCTCGCGGTCCTGTCCAACGCCTATTCGGAAGAATGGGTGCCGGACGGCAAAACGGAGGGGGGCATTCTGCCGGCCGAACCCGGAAAAGTGCCGCCCAAAGGCTACGAGGCCCGCACGGTGCTCCGCTTTTCACCCCGCATCGCCCCCATCAAGGTAGGCGTGTTTCCCCTGCTCAAGAACAAGCCCGACCTGGTGGCCAAGGCCCGATCCATTTACGATGTCCTGCGCAGGCGCTGGATGTGCTACTGGGACGTGACCGGCGCCATCGGCCGCCGGTATCGGCGACAGGACGAGGCCGGTACACCCTTCTGCATCACCGTGGACTTCGACACCCTGACGGCGGACACGGTGACGCTCCGCAACCGCGACACCATGAAACAGATTCGCGTTCCCGTGGCGCAACTGGTCCAGGAACTGGAAACGCGGCTCGACCAGCCGACCCTCATCCAGCCATGACACTCCAGGACATCCTCAAACAGGTCGAAACCGGCGCGCTGTCCGCGGAGGCGGCACTGGAAGCCCTGGGCCACACCGGCGAGATCAACCTGGGCTTTGCCCGGGTGGACACCGACCGCCAGCGCCGGCGCGGCCTGCCGGAGGTGATCTTCGCCTCCTCCAAGACGCCCGACCAGGTCGCCGCCATCGCGGAAGCGCTCGCGAAAGCCGGGCAGAACGTGTTCGCCACCCGCGCCTCGCCGGAGCAATACGAGGCGGTCAAGCTTTGTTTGGCGGATGCGGTCTATCACCCCATGGCCCGGGCCATCACGGTGGACGTGACCGCCATGCCGAAACCCATCGGGCTCGTGGTGGTGCTGACCGCGGGAACCACGGACATCCCCGTGGGCGAGGAGGCGGCCCTGACCGCGGAGCGGATGGGCGCGCGGGTGGAACGGATTTTTGACGTGGGCGTGGCCGGACTGCACCGGTTGCTCAAACATGTCGAGCGGTTGCGCGAGGCGCGCGTCCTGATCGTGGCCGCCGGCATGGAAGGCGCCCTGCCCTCCGTCGTGGGCGGACTCGTGGCGCGGCCGATCATCGCCGTTCCCACCAGCGTCGGATACGGTGCCAATCTCCGGGGCATCGCCACCCTGCTGGCCATGCTGAACACCTGTGTGCCGGGCATCTCCGTGGTCAACATCGACAACGGCTTCGGCGCGGGCGTCGCCGCCGCCATGATCAATCGAACCGGCGACCCCCTTTCATGAAGCAGATTCACTTCGACAGCGTCGGAGGCGCCAGTGGCGATATGATTTTCGCCGCTCTGCTCGATTTGGGCGTGGAGTGCGCCTGGGTGGAGAGCGAACTGGGAAAACTGGCTCTGGGCACCTTCCGCATCCAGACAGAAGCTGTCACTGATCGCGGCATCCGGGGGGTGCGTCTGAAACTGGAGTTTCCGGAACATCACGCCCATGACCATGGGCACGGCCACTCTCACCCCCACCGGGGTTTGGCCGACATCGAAACCATCCTCACTCGCGCGGCATTGCCTCCACCGGTGCTGGAAAACAGTTTGGCGGTTTTCCGCCGTCTCGCCGAGGCGGAAGCCCGCGTGCATGCCACCACCGTTGACAAGATTCATTTCCATGAAGTTGGCGCGCTCGATTCAATAGCCGATATCGTGGGCTGCAACCTTTGCCTGTTCAAGTTGGGCGTGGACGGAGTGTCGATGGGCCACCTGCCGATCGGACACGGCACTGTCAAATGTGCGCACGGCATCCTGCCCCTGCCCGCCCCCGCCACCGCGGAGCTGCTCACCGGCTTTCCCGTCACTCCCGTGGACGAAACCGCCGAAACCGTCACCCCTACCGGGGCCGCTTTGCTGACCACGTGGAAGAACCGCGAGGTGCCGCCCGCGACTGGTTGTTGGGAAAAGGTCGGGCACGGGCTCGGCCAGTCGGCCATGCGCGAGCGGCCAAACCTGCTGCGTGCCTTTCTCTACCGGGAAACGGGACAATGCGGTGAACAAAATGACTGTCTGGTGCTGGAATGCAACCTGGACGACATGACCCCGGAACTGGTCGGTTCTCTGACCCAGCGTTTGATGGAAAAGGGCGCGCTGGACGTCTTTACCACCCCGGTGTTCATGAAAAAGCAACGGCCGGGCATGCTGGTGACGCTCCTGTGCAAACCCGAACAGCGCGACATGATGCTGGACCTGCTGTTCCGCGAAAGCAGCACCTTCGGCGTGCGGGAGCGGCGGGAAATGAGGACCGTATTGGATCGCCGGTTTGAAACCGTTCAAACGTCCTACGGCCCCGTGCGAATGAAGATCGGCACGTGGCAGGGCGAAACGGTCACGGCCTCGCCCGAGTATGCGGACTGCGTGGCCGCCGCGGGAAAGTCTGGCGTTCCGGTAAAACGGGTCATGGCGGCAGCCCAGACGACTTATACTCGCCGCTCCTTATAAACGACAGGCTAGACCGCGGGAGGGGATTCGTGAAAAACGCCGCAACGAACGCCCCCTATGCTTCCGCCAACGGCATCGCGGGCTTGTTTGTTTCCTCTTCTCGGTTTTACTTGGGAAACAACTGGGTTTTGGCGAATGTTACAAACCGCATGGGGTCGCCCACCAGCATGGCCAGGGCGAGCTTGATGCGGCCAAGCGAAAGCGGCGGGTTTACCCGCTGCGCCTCACGCCAAATTGCCTTCAATTGTTCGGCGGTAAAGTCGGGTGTCGCGATCATCGGTTCCCCACTGAGCGTATTCAGACTGTCATCCCCATAGGGATTGAGCAACCATCCCTTTTCCTCCGCCAGGCGACGGAGTTCCGTCCCGTGAAAAGGCGTTGCCAGGAAAAAACCGCAGTCGTCGGCGCCCAGCCGGCGCAAACGTCGGGCAAACGCAATCGTGGCACGCATGTTCTCGATGGTCTCGCCCGGACACCCCAGCACGAAAAAGCACTCCGATTTCAAGCCGTATTTACGGGCCCACCGTACCGCATCCTCCACCCGACCGAGGTCAATGTTCTTGTGGATCACCTTTCGAACCACTTCCTGGTCGCCCGATTCCGGGGCGAACACGACCCGCGTGCAGCCGGATTGTTTCATTTTCCGGATGAGTTCCTCGTTCAGCGTCTGGGCCATGATCCCGTTCGGCGTGCTCCACTCGATGTCGAGTTTCCGCTCGATTATCAGGTCAAGAATCCGGCTGAAGCGATCCGGATTGAGCGAGAAGTTGTCGTCCTCGATATCGAAGTGCCGAATTTGATGCGTACGAATCAGATATTCCATCTCCGCCAACACGTTCTCCGGAGAACGGGCCCGCCACCGGTAACCCATGGTCGGCTTGATCGAACAGAATACGCATTGATACGGACAACCACGACTGGTAATCAGCGTCGCCCATCGTTTCCCATAGGTTGAGATGCTGCGCGATGCCCGCACACGGCGCGCCGCTTCGTAATACTCGCCCATGGGAAGCAGATGGTAAGCCGGAAAAGGAAGCGCGTCCAAATCCGTAATAATCTCCGGAGGATTGACCGTCACAACCCCGTCCCGCCGGAAAGCCAGCCCCGGGATCCCGGTCACGTCCGCCTTCGCCTCCCAGCGCCGTACGAATTCGAGAAATGCGTATTCCCCCTCCCCCACAATGGCATAGTCGATGTCGGGGCAGTCCAGCGTCTGCTTCGGCTGGATGGATGGGTGCGGCCCACCCACCACAACCGGCACGCGGGCATCGTATTGCTTCGCCAGAGCGGCGACAGCCTTCACCTGTCGAACCTGCGTCGTGAACGGGGAGGTGATCCCGATGATCGACGGCGCATACGCGCGAATCTCGCTCAGTATCTCTTCCGGCGTCAACCCCGTGCATTCAAACCCGTCCTCTCGGCGCGTATTCCGCCAGCCGGCCGCCAGTGCATCGAGAATCTTCACCTCGATGCCATTCTTCTCCAATACCGCGGCGATATAGGCGATGCCCATGGGCATAAAAATGGTGATCGGGAAACTCCATTTCGCAGGCGCGCTCTGCGGCGTATTGATCAGCAATACTTTCATGCTTTCGGTTCCCGCCCCCCTTCGTCCATGATGTCGGACTGGATGTAAAATAGGCCAGCGCGAATCGCCTGTCCACCCCCTTTTCCACGGGCTCTTGCTCTCAAATGGGGCTGCTTAGCTTTCATATTGGACACGGTCACGGCGTGCGCCCCGCCCCGCGGGTTAAGCCCTCATTCGACGTGTCTCCGGGAGGCCGCATGCCCGGTGTGCGAATCTCTTTGCGACGCACGAACGGATTGCACCGCGGTCCGGGTTCGGCAGGGACCGTGATCCGTCGGCGCAGATAGATCGTACGTCCGGCTGGTTTTTCCCATCCGCCAACAGGTCCGCCTACCTGCCGGCCGGACTGGACACAGGGAAATGCATTGGGCTCAAACTGCCACCACTGCATATTCGGAAAAAACCAGGGCGCCATTTCATACGGTTTCCATAACGCCGGGTCCCCATCGCCGGCAGGCCATCCCCCGGGTTTCGTTACACTATAATCCCAGGAGCCATCACTGACCACATTGGTGACGTCGCTGAAAAAGCCCAGCGTATACCAGGAATGCTCCCCCTTCGTATCGATCTCCGCGCGCAACATGTGGTCGCCGGGCGTCATCTGCACAGGGAATGCCTGATAAACAAACGGATTGCCGCCCTCCCCAACCTTCTGGCCATCCACAAAAAGCCTGAAGGTCGAGTACGCCCCCCCCCCGAACAACGCCCGATGAGGATCTTCGCTCCGCCACAGCAACAAACGGGCCTGCTCCGCCACGTCAGGCGCGGATGTTTCCGCCATCCGCCGATAGTCCTCGCGAACCGCATCCAATCCCTCCCGTATTTCGCGATAGGCAAGCGTCCGTAAGGCATAAAACTGACCGAACGGGTCGTTCCCGAAAAGAGCGGCAAAGTAAGCGCTCCGCTCTTCAGCCTCCCGACCGAGGCCTGCTCGTTCCAACTCGAATATCTCGCACATCGAAGCAACCGCTCCTACTTTCTCCATGGGAGGGAACCGTTGGTCCGGTGTCGGAATGACACTACCCGCCGGACCGGGCTTGTCCTGGTACCAATACGAGGCCGCCGACATGTATCCCTTCGCGCGGTTGCCATCGCCGAACTCGATCTGCATCTGAAGACTTTTGTCGAACGTCACCGGATCCGGGATCTGAAACCGGTACTGGCAGGTGCGCATAGCGGCCTTTTCCAAAAGGCCTTGTAGCGGACGTTCAAACAGCCCGTAATAATACCAGCCGCCGTTAAAATAATCCTCCAAGCCGGTGCCATGATGAACCGGGCGAAGATCGCCATCCCGAAAGACAAACTCGTCTCCCTCCAGGATATTCCATCCGCCATCCATGCCCAGGGCGATCAGATAGCACCCCATATACATACCCTTCCCCTCCGTGCGCATAACCCGCAATGGCCTTCCGGCATTGAGCGCGTGGTTGAAGGAGGCATGAAAATAGAGGCTCCCCTCGGCATACGCATTCGTGCTTTCAACCGCGACTTGCATGGGGATGTCGAATGACGCGTCATTGTGTATTTCGATCCGGGCCCCCGTCCGGTATGGCATGGGAAAACGGCACAGCAATGCCCCGTCAATATTGGCCATGGGAAGCGAGGCGAACCGCCGGGGATGAAGCCCATTGCAGTAAAAATCGCCCAACGGAACCTCCACACTCGGAACGGACGAGCCGTCCCAGAAGCAGCGAAGAACGAGGTAACGCAGGGCACGGTCGCGTTGGACGGCATCCTGCGAATCCATGCGACCAAGTCGAATTGCCAGGGTTTGCACCATTCCCGGGCGAGCGTCCGCCTGCCATACCATAGCCGTTCCACCGGAAAGCGCTGTCAACGAGGTCCAGTTCAATCGATCGGCCACAGTTCGCATGGCATCCTCGATGTTGTTCCAGGCTGCCTGGACCTTTTCCACTTCCGCCTTCTGGGCAGTCGATAATTGTTCAGGGAAAGAGTTCACCCGGGTTCCCGGGGGGTAAGTCTCATAGTTCACATGGAAATAGGGTCTTGCTTGCGGAGACGGCTTCGGAATGCGGACCACTATTTTCAAAGACTTTTGGTACGGAAAGGGGATATAACAGTAGTTACCCCCGCTGATGGCATCGGCGAGGGGCGGGACGAACGGAAATGGGCCGGTTTTATTGACCGAAAACAGATCGCGTTCAGGCAACCGAATTCGGGGCTCGGCTTCTCCGTCGAAATAAAGCAGCCATTCGTCCGCACTAACATTTGTTTGCCAAATCCGCCGCACACATCCAGGTCCCTTCAGATCGGCCAGCACATACCGGTCTTCCCCAATCCAACAGGCTCGCAAATCCGACCAATCCATGTTTCCGCCCATGCGGTCATATGAAGAAACCATATCCGAAACCGCGGGCGGCGACGGCACAACCGATATGGTCTGCAAATCCTTGAGCCCGTGGATCGTATCGCTTCCCGATGTTTCATGCGGAGCGCATGAAGACGAGGACAGTCCAACAGCCATCGCAAGTGAAACCGTCCAAACCCAATGCTCGTTGGCTTTTTTCAAGATCATGGATACCTTCCGTCCAGATTGGTACAGACTCGACACGGACCGTACACGCTTGCTATCGGTTTTTGCCCATACTACCATATCGGACATCGAATAGGAGCGGAAAATAGGGTTTTCTTTCGCTCTTCAGTCGAACATCGTCATCCTTTTGCACGTCTATTGAACCTCACTCGTCGACATTGACTTCATGATCACAATTCGGCATGATTTTTCCATTCTGGATTTTGCTTTATAGTGCAGGCCGCAATTTCAAAATGGACATCCCATGACTTCTTCACTAAAACGCCATCTGCCCGCTCTCGGCCTTTTGGCCGCTCTCTTGCTGGCCTTGTTTTTCCGCTCGTTCGATCCGGCGTTGACCCTCTCCGTCGGCGACGCCAGCCTGGCCGTCATTCGCGGACTGTATCGGATGCGCGACACCGTATTCACCGGAACATGGGTCGCAACCGGCGGACTCGGAAATCCCGGGTTCCCCTCTAACATCACGCCGGGAACCCTCTTCGCCTTTCTCGTGCCCTTTTTCAAATATGTCGATGCCAACGCCATCTTCGCCCTGTTTTTGATGGGCATGGGCGGCTACTTTCTGATCCACGACATCACGCGTAACCGCTTCGCCTCTTTCATGGGCGGCCTGATTATGATGCTTCAGCCGCATGTGCTGTCCCACCTGCAGCCGGGACATGTGGGACACTTTATGATGGCCGCCTGGGTGCCGCTGCTCGTCCTGTTCACCCGCCGCGCCGCTCTGAACGGAGGGTTGAACTGGATCTATGCGGGGGCCTGCGGGGGCGCCATGATGTCGGGCGGCCAGCACGACGTGACCGCCTTGATCGCACTCTCGATTGCCGCGTATGGCCTGTTCCTGCTCATCCGAAACCGAACGCGAAGAAACAGCGCCAAGTCGTGGATCGGCGTGGCGGGTGGAGTCGCCGCCGCGGCTGTTTTAGCGATACTCATGTCCTACCAGGCGATGGTCCCCAATCTGCTCAAGCAACTGAGCCTGCAAAAAGACGCCATCGGCCTCGAAACCGCCCAAGCCGACACGATGAGCGACTCGGAGAGATGGTTCTGGGCCACCCAGTGGTCCATTCCGCCGGTGGAAACGGCGGATATGGCCATACCCGGCTTTTTCGGCTGGGGTTCGAGCGATCCGGTAAACCCCTACCGAGGGCGCATCGGCCAGACCGAGGGCTGGATGACCCATCAGCAAGGCATGCCCAATCTGAACGATGTGTGCCAGTATCTGGGCGCCGGGATCCTGTTGGGAATTCTGTTAGCCGTTACCCTAAAAAAACGCGACCCGGAGATATGGTGTTTCGCCGGTATCGGGTTAATCTCTCTGTTGCTGGCTTTCGGGAAATTCGCCCCCTTTTATCGCTACTTCTACAGCTTGCCGAACATGGATATGTTCCGCAATCCCATTAAATGGTTCTACGTGACCAGCCTTTTCGCCGGCATCCTCGGCGCCGTCGGTTTGGCCGAAGCGTCCAGAGCGGATTTCGCACCCTGGCCCCGCCTCAAAGCCGCTCTGCTCGCGTTTCTGCCCGGTCTTACGATGCTGATGCTCGGCGCTTTGCTCCTAGCCAAAATGGAGGGCAACCCCTTTCCCTTTTGGCAACAACCAAGGCTGGTCACTCTTTCGGCCGCTTCCCTGAGCCGAGCCGCTCTCTTCTGGAGCGTCGCCGGACTCGCCGTCTTCCTGATGTTATCCTCACGGCGAACCGGTCATTCCCTCGGCCTGAAAGCCGGAGCGTTGTTGACCGCCCTGGTTATGGCCGGAGAACTAATCTACGTCAACATCCACTACATGCCGTATCACGAGTGGGCGCCCGCCCTCGATGCCGGACCCTTTCGCCCATTCCTGGAATCCATCCGGATGCCCTGCCGCTTTCGCTTTCTTCGTCAGGATGGCCCTTTCTGGAAAATCCATGAAATTGCAGCTATGGAAGGCATGGAATTTGCCGATCCCTACCCCACCCGTTTGCCGGATGAGTTCATGCTCCTCCAACGACGCATGGAACAAGCCGATCCGGTCAAGTTCTGGCGCCTGAGCAACGTCCGCTACGTCGTGGCGCCAGGCGCTTTGCAGGACCCCCGTTTTAATACCATTCTGTCCCTCAAGGCCGGATCAACACCCCTCGTCGTCAGCGAATTGAAAACCGCGCTTAACCGCTGCGTCTGGATCTCGTCCTGGCGTAAAGTGCCCAAGCAGATGGCAGATGAGTTAATGGTGAATCCCGCATTCGATCCAGGCACAGAAGCGCTGATTCACACGGACGATCCTCTGCCGGCGCCTGCCGCCTCCCCAGACGTCAATGCCATGTGCCGCATCACCTCCTACTCCCTTAACCGCGTTCAGGCGGAAACGGAATCCACACACTCCGGCATGACCGTCCTTCTCTCCCGGTACAATCCGGACTGGAAAGCCTTCGTGGACGGCCGCCCTGTGCCGGTGTGGCGGGCAAACAGCCTGCTGATGGCTTGCGCCGTTCCGGCGGGCCGTCATCATCTGGAATGGCGATTCACCGTCCCCAACGCCATGCTGGGTTTGCGTCTGACTCTGGCCGGCTGGGTTCTGGCCTTTCTGACGGTTCTGATCGGCGTGATTCTGAATGTCCACCGCGCCTCCGGAAAAACCGCATGACGTCTCTCTGCTCCATCATCATTCTGAACTGGAACAAGCCTGACCTCACCCTGGCCTGCTATCGCAGTTGCGTGGCCCAAACCTATTCCGCCCGCGAAATTCTCATCATCGACAACGCGTCCACCGACAACTCCATGGACCGTCTCACCCGCGAATGCCCTGAAGCCCGGGTCATTCGGAACCGCTCCAATGAGGGCACCGGCGGCGGCTTCGCCTTCGGCGCGAAACAGGCCCAAGGCGACTTTCTGCTCTTTCTCTGCAACGACACCGTGCTGGATCCCGACGTGATCGACCGCCTTCTGGAAGTCATGGAACAACACCCGGACTGCGGCATTTGCGGCTGCACCCATGTCTGGTATAATGACAATTCTAAAATCGAATTGCAGGGTTATCTGGTTGACAAGTTCGGTGTCCAGCACTGCCTGGGTTTGGGAGAGCGATGGACGGGGGAAGACCACCTCGTTTCCGCCTGGTGCAGCGGCACGGTACTTCTGGCCCGTCGGGAGGCCTACGAGAAAGCCGGCGGCTACGACCCCACGCACTTCACCCTGAACGATGAAACCGATCTGTGCTGGCGAGTCCGTCTAACCGGCTACAAGTTGTTGATCCGCACCGGCGTGCGGGTCGTGCACCACCATTTCGCCACGTTGTCTTCTGAAAAACGGATCCGAACCCGATATTGGGCCGAACGCCACCTGTTGCGCACGATGCTGAAAAACTACAGCGCCGGCTACCTGTGGCGGATTCTCCCCCAATACGCCGGCCTTCAACTCCTGGAACTCGCATTTCTGTGCGCCCAAGGGCTGTTCGGCCTGGCATGGTCGGACCTGCGAGCCGTGGGCTGGAACCTGCGGAATCTGCCCGACATACGCCGCAGGCGACGGCTCATCCAGTCAACTCGCATCTTAACCGATGCCGAATGGCGCCGTGAATGCTGGCCCGGTTCGGTCAAAATCCAGTGGGGATTAGAGCTGTTACTCCATCGACAGGGGAGCCTGCGCGGGTAATATTCGGGACCTGCCACCGTTCGATCCGCGCGCTAGTTCCACTCTTTCGCGTCATATCGTCCATATCGGATCCAAATGAGGATTTTCCAGGCGCGGGCTATCTGGGTCAGCATGGCGGATACGCCGCATTTCAATGCATTCCAGAAACCCTGCTCGAACGGAATGCGAGTCATGAACATGGGGTTGACCATGCCGGTGTCCATCACTGTGGGGGGGAGTTCGGGTTGAGCGCGAAGAAGGGACTCGCCGTTTTCGGCAATCCATCGCAAATGCGCCACGGCGTCGCGATACGTGCCATGTGGCCGCAGCGGCAGAACAGCCCCCCATCGCAGGGTCAGCCGCCTTGCGCTCCCCCCCAATGCCGCCGATATCTTCTGATGGCCAAGCGTTTCCCGAAATCCGCCTTTGGAAATGTGATAGACTCGCACATAGGTATCCATGACCCGATACCCGTGCGCCACGGCGCGAAAGCAGAAATCCGTCTCCTCCCCAAAGACTGGCCTGAAGCCTTCATCCAACAGCCCGATCCTGGCGATAACCGAAGCCTTGATCATCATGTTGAAACCGCCCACAGATTGGCATTCAAACGGCTTTTTCCCGAAAAACTTGACCTGGTAATAGTGCCAGGCCTGGGCGACGCCCGTTGCGTCCTGCCACCAGAAGGACCCGCAACTGTTGAACCCCCCGCCTACCACGGCGATCCGCTCGTCGCCCTCGGCGACCGCCACCATCTTGTGCAGCCAGTAGGGATCGAACACCAGAACATCGTTATTGAACAGAATGTAATAATCCGATTCGACCGCCTTAATGCCGGCGTTGGTATTGAATGCGAAGCTGCATCGCGTGGTGTTGGTGATCAGATGGCTGTCTGGGACAGACGCCAGGTAGTCGTGGATCCCGCCCCCTGTCATGTCGTCGATAAAGACGACCGTCCAGTTCGGATAGGCTGTGTTCTGGTAAAGCGTCGTGACGCTGGCGCGTGTCATGGGCAGGTCCGAACCTCCAACCGGCATGATGAGAGCGACCCGCGGAAACCGTCCGTCCGGTCCGGGGATTGTTCCATAATCCGGATGGGCGAACGGGGTCGATTGAAGTTTTCGCTTCTCCAACGCACAGTCGCCCATGATGCAACTCCTGTTCATTCGTTTGTTTTATCGTTCATTTTCCAGTAGGGTTCGAAAAGATTACATGGTATGATTTGGGAAAGCAAGTAGAGAGGACCGTACATGAAAGCGCTCGTCACCGGTGCTGCCGGATTTATCGGTTCACATGTCACCGATCATCTGCTCAGGAAAGGAGTGTCCGTCGTGGCGATGGATGACTTGAGCGGGGGGAGCCGGGAAAATGTGCCGCCCGGCGCTCGTTTCATCGAAGGCAGCATTCTGGATGTGCCGCTCGTGCATCGCCTGTTCGAGCATGAACAATTCGAGCACGTTTTTCATTTGGCCGCCTATGCCGCCGAGGGACTGAGCCACTTTATCAAGCGGTTCAACTATACCAACAACCTGATCGGCAGCGTCAACCTGATCAACGCCGCCGTGAACGCCGGCACCGTGAAATGCTTCGTGTTCACCTCCTCCATCGCCGTCTACGGGCGCAACCAGGTTCCCATGTCCGAGTCGATGACGCCCCTGCCCGAAGATCCTTACGGCATCGCCAAGCATGCCGTGGAACTTGACCTCAAAGAAGCCCATGAACTGTTCGGCCTGAATCACGTCGTTTTCCGCCCGCACAATGTCTACGGGGAACGCCAGAACATCGGAGATCCCTATCGCAACGTAATTGGGATATTCATGAACCAGATTATGCAGGGCAAACCTATGACGGTCTTCGGGGATGGCCTCCAAAGTCGAGCCTTCAGCCACATCACGGACGTCGCGCCCGTGATTGCCGAAAGCGCTTTCCGCCCGGCATCCTGGAACACCATCTATAATGTCGGCGCCGATACGCCTTACACCGTGCTGGAGTTGGCGCACACGGTCGCTCGCTCCATGGGTGTCAAACCCGACATCCATCACCTGGACGCCCGGAACGAGGTTGTCACGGCCTTCTCCTCCCATGATAAGGCCAAGGCGATGTTCGGGGATCTTGTTAAAAATATCTCGCTGGAGCAGGGCATTCAACAGATGGCCGATTGGGTGAAGCGGAAAGGCGCCCGACAGGGCAAGCCGTTCGACAACATCGAGGTATGGCTGAATTTGCCGCCCGCATGGGAACGACTGGCCGCGTCAAAACCGGGAGCGCGTTAAGCCTCCCGTGCGCAAGCCCGTTCCCGGTCCGATGGCGCCGCGTTCCGGTTCAGCCAGACCGGAAGGAGCAGACAGAGAACGACGCCCAACGCCCCCCCGCCCATCGCCATGATGAGCGCCGGTATGGACTGCCGGAAGAGGATCAACAGCCCCGCATAGGCCGCGATCGCCGGCGCCAGCCGGAACAGGAACCGGTATTCCTGGCGGGCCATGTGATACTGGATCAAGACATTGAATACGCCAACCGGAATCAAAGCCCAGCCCAACAGGCGCAACCACGCCAGCATGTGGGGCGGGATGTCCCGATAGAAGATGGAAAGCACAAAACCGGGAAAGACACTGAACAGAAGCGCAGCTGCCACCCCGACACCCAACCCGGCCGCGCTGGCCTTGACCAGCAGATGGATCGTCTGCCGCCCGCCGGCCTGCTCGGACGCCACCCAGGGAAAGAGGGCCAGAGTCAGCGCCCCATTGACAAACAGGGAAAGCCGCACCACCGCGCTCACCCGCATATAATCGCCGGCCACCCAGGTGGAGAAAAGACGCTTGACGATGATGATGTCGATGCCGCCGATCACGCCCGTGAGCCACAAGGTCATCATCGCGGGAACCAGAAAGCGGTACATGCCCCGCAGGTTGACCGGTTCCCGCGCGCGTTTACGGATCAGATCCCAGGCGAAGGCCAGGCCGGCCACGCTCATGATCATGGAGGAGCCCGCATGGGCGGCCAGCGCACCCGTGGCCCCGAACCCCGGCCTGATGAGCGCCCAAGACAGGCCGATCCTGGATACCGGTCCAAAGAGAGCCGACACCCCCCCCTGCCAAAATCGATGCCCCCCCTGAAGCGCGCCGGAGATCACGCTGATCATGAAAACGCTGAGAACAATGCCCGATGTGGCGACGATTGGCCAGATGGAATTGAGATGGAAAAAATCACGGATAAAAGGCGCAGCGCCCAGTATCAGCACCACGGTCGCCAGCGCATACATGCCCATCTGTCGTCCGACCACCCAAATGATGTCTCCAATCCGGTCCGTCCGCCCCTCCCCCTTGGCAAAGGCCACCTGGCGGGCCACCACCATTTGAACGGCTGCCACCGGCACGCTCACGTAGACGCTGATCTGCATCATCGTTTCCATTTCGCCATACTGTTCCGACGTCAACAACCGCCCCAGCATAATGCGACAAAGCATATTCACGATGCTGCCGACGAGGGACAATGCAAACAGGAGAGCGCTTGCTTTGAAAAAATCATGGGATATCCATCGCCAGGCGCGGCGGAAACCGGTTTTCAGCTTTCCCATCACAGCTCCTTGACCGCCAGCAGGTGAAACGCATACCGGGGCTTCCGCGCGGTGAACAGGTGCGAAATGGCCGACACCGTTTCCCACAACAACCAGGGACGAAAGCGCAACCGCGCGTAAGAACCGCGCAATCGTTTCCACCCGTAAACACCCGAGACGCCATAACCCATTGACTCCAAGTCATCCACGGTCCACCCGCTTTTATGCAATTGCCAGGGATTGTCACTCGCTGGTTGGGGTAAAAATCCGTTTGGGGTCAGCACCACAACCCGTTTACAAGCCACGCCTTCCAACCGCTTCAACAGGGCGACGCCTTGCTCCTTCTCCAGATGCTCGATCACGTCCAACAACACCACTGCATCCACGGATCGGTCGGCAACCGGAAGATCCAAAAGGTCGCCCTGTATCCAATTGGCATAACCGCCCAAGGCACGATTGGCCGCCAGCGAAGGCCAGTACCGGTCCAGGCCGATCACCCGGTGTTTGCGGGCCATGTGCTGCATCATCGAATCCGTTCCACACCCGATGTCGAGCACGGTGCCGCACCCGTCCATGGCGCGGCGTAAACCGCTGTATAAGCCGTAGGGAATAAACCGCTCAATAACCGACCGCCAGCGCATCTGAATTCTCCTCGCGACATAATGTCGTAACGGCGGGCCTAAAGTAAAGCAAACGATTCCTCCTGAAAAAGATTGAAAGCTCGCGAAGTACGGGATATAGATAGCAAAAAAGGCGAACATGAAACGCAAAGGCATCATCCTTGCCGGCGGCGCGGGAACCCGTCTTTTCCCGGCCACTCAGGTTGTCTGCAAACAACTGCTCCCGATTTACGACAAGCCCATGATCTACTACCCGCTGTCCACGCTCATGCTGGCGGGCATCCGGGAAATCCTGCTGATCTCCACACCGGAGGCGACTCCCCTGTTCCGGAATCTGTTCGGGGACGGCTCGCAACTCGGGCTCTCCATTTCATACAAGGTGCAGACGGTTCCGAACGGACTGGCCCAGGCATTCGTGCTCGGCCGCGACTTCATCGGAACCGATCCGGTCTGTCTGATCCTGGGCGACAACATCTTTTACGGTGACGGCCTCACGCGCCTGCTCCAGCAGGCGTCGGAATCGTCCGGCGCCACCGTGTTCGGCTATCGCGTCCACGACCCCGAGCGTTACGGCGTGGTAGAGTTCGACGCCCGCGGCAAGGCCGTGTCGATCGAGGAAAAGCCCAAAAATCCGAAATCCAGTTTCGCCGTCGTGGGGCTTTACTTCTACGATAACGACGTCACACGGGTGGCCGCCTCGCTCAAGCCCTCCCCCCGCGGCGAATACGAAATCACCGACGTGAACGCGCACTATCTCCGCCAGGGCCAACTCCAAGTGCGGGTCATGAGCCGCGGGTTCGCATGGCTCGACACCGGCACGCACGAGTCGATGGCCGACGCCACCGCATTCGTCAAAGCCCTTGAAGACAGGACCGGCCTGAAGATCGGGTGCATCGAGGAGATCGCCTTCCGCATGGGCTTCATCGAAAAAAACCAATTGGCCAAATTAGGCCAAGCGTTGGCCAAATCCGCCTACGGCCAATATATCAAACGCCTGGTCCAGCAGCCCTGAAATCGCCGGAGTCTCCATGAGAATCATGATTACAGGCGGCAAGGGCATGCTCGGTCGAACACTCTGCCGGGCTCTAAGCCGCCACGAACTGTGCATGGCGGATCTCCCGGAAACAGACATCACGTCGCCCGCGTCCATCGCCGCGGCGATCCGTGACTTCAAACCCGACACGGTGATCCACGCCGCCGCCATGACGGCCGTGGACGCGTGCGAGTCCAATCCCGACCTGGCGTTCAAAGTCAACGCCGTGGGATCGGGGATTGTTGCCCGGGCTGCCAATCAGGCAAAAGCCCGCCTGATCGCCCTCTCCACCGATTATGTCTTCGATGGCGCCCTCAACCGCCCTTATCACGAATGGGATCCGCCCGCCCCCCGAACGGTTTATGGCGCCAGCAAACGGGCCGGTGAAGAAGCCATTCAAACACTGTGCCCCGATCACCTCATCATTCGGATTGCCTGGCTCTACGGCCCGGGTGGACCGAGTTTCCTTCACACCATGCTGAAACTCGGTGCCACACCGGGAACCCCTCTAAAGGTGGTGAACGACCAGTTCGGAAGCCCCACGTCCACCGACGCGGTGGCAGCCCTCGTCCTCCGCCTCCTGGAAACACCGGTCGCCGGCATCCTTCACGGCTCCTGCGAAGGAGACGCATCCTGGTTCGATTTCGCGCAAGCCATTTTCCGGCATCGCCCCGCCGGCCGCGAAGTCATACCCTGTTGTACGGCCGAGTTTCCCCGCCCGGCTCCCAGGCCGGCGAATTCGCGTCTTGAAAAACGCATGCTCCGCCTCCTCGGTATGCCAGCTATGCCCGACTGGCGGGTTGCACTCGACCGTTTTTTCCTCGATCACCCCACGTTTTAAAGGAAACCGCGCCATGCCTTTCACCTTTGAAAAACTGGCTATACCGGATGTCCAACTCATCACGCCACGTTGTTTCCCGGATAACCGCGGTTCGTTCCTGGAAAGTTATAAGGCGAGCGACTTCGCCGCGGCCGGCATACCCGGCCCCTTTCTCCAGGACAACCAATCGGTTTCACGCCGCGGAGTCCTTCGTGGCTTGCATTTCCAGAAACCGCCCTATGCGCAGGCCAAACTGGTCCGGGTGCTTCAAGGTGCTATCCACGATGTGGTGGTCGACCTTCGAAAAGATTCCCCGACCTTCCGGCATTGGTTGGGGATTCCGCTTGCGGCCAACACCCGGTCATCGCTTTATATTCCGGCTGGTTTTGCGCACGGCTTCGTAGCGATGAGCGAAACGGCCGATGTGTTGTATAAAACTTCCACCGAATACAAGCCTGATTCGGAGAGCGGAATCCGGTGGGACGATCCGGATTTGCGCATCCGTTGGCCAATCACCAACCCCATCCTGTCTTCAAAAGACGCCGAGCTTCCCACCCTTCGTCAATGTCGATCCGTCTTCGCGTGATCATGCCCGCGACACAGTCGCCACAAGAGCGGACTCCAACTTGCGCACCACCTGTTCCCACGTCAACACCCGATGCGCCCGCACGCCCTCGGTCAAACGCACCCGCAGTGAGGCATCTTCCATTAACCGAATCAAACCGTCACGAAAATCGTGCGACAGCCAGGCGTCTTTCCCATGCTCGAACGCCCACGCCATGCGTCCCGCCACGCCCAGGATCGGCTTCTCCGCCCGGATATATTCCTGAAGCTTGAAATTGCTGTCCTGGTCGCCCGAGTTGACCAGGACATCCGCCTGACGAAGGACTGACAGGACCTCCTCCGGCGGAACCGGGCCCATAAACCACACATTGGGCGGCGCCACTTTTTTCGTGGCGGGATTCGTTTTTCCCACCATGAACAGATCGGCCTCAAGCCCGTTCATCGCGCCAATCAACTCGGGCATCTTCTTATACATAGATTGTTCGCCCAGATACACCACCTTGAATCTGGAGGACTGTAGAATCAGGGACCCCGTCCGTTGATTGGGTGTCACCCCGTGCGGGAAAAACGTCGTCGGCCGACCCCATAATTGGGCGCGATGAATGTTATACCGGCTCACGCTGGTAATGTGATCCGCGCCGATAACGCTGATTTTCTCGAGCGGACGCACCAACCAGGCGGGAAGGTCGCTCTGCTCGTCATAATAATCGTCCCACGCATGCACCACCGGACACGTCAAGAGCCCGAGTTTCCGCCATAATCCAGCCAGCATCGCCCCCGCATGCTGACCCAGCACCACATCCGGACGCCACCGTTTCAAGGCAAGCAGCAGCTTGAGCGGATTCCGGCAGGATCGCCGGTCAAAAAAAAGGACATCATGACCGAACTGACGCAAAAAATGTACATAGGCATGGGTCCCCCGTGGCATCGTCTCGAACGACTCTCCCGGCGTTGCAAACGTTAGTACGGCACATTTCATGGCATTAAACGGTTTCCTTAAGGATTCGTACTTCCTTGGTTTTTCGGAACAAGGCGTTCTGCCCTTGCGGCATCATCCCCCAATAGCTCGCGTCCCAGGAGTAATCCACGGTTTCAAAACCGTGCTCGCTCATGGCCAGACAAAGAGATCGTTTCGTAAAAAAACGAATATGCCCCCCGCATACATCGAAGCATTTTTCGAAGGCGAATAACGACACCAACACCTTCTTGAGCAGATTAAAATCCGTCGTGTAAATTGCCGTCAACCCCCCCGGCTTCAGCACCCGATTGATCTCGTTGAGCACGCGATGGGTGTCGTATATATGCTCGAAAACAGCAACGGCGACGACGGCATCGAAAGAGGCGTCCGGAAAGACGGACATGTCCTCCCCAAATCCGACATGAATCCGAATATTCGGGAAGCGTTTTTTTGCTTCTTCCGCGGCAACCTCGCTGGGTTCGATACCGCAGAGTTCCTCGACGCCCGGAATGGCTTGAAGATATTGAAGCGTTAAGCCGATGCCGCATCCGAGATCGAGGATGCTGCGAAGATTCGAACCATGCTTCAAAAGCAGGCGGATCACGCCAAGATCGTCCGCGCGAATATTCGGCTTCGTAGGCTCACGCTCCATCCGCCAACGCCAATGCCGATCGTAATATCCGGAAACCGGTTGAACGCTCATAAAACACCTTCTTTCCCGGGAATCGGCCCCTCTTTTTTATTCGCTTCTGGCAATACCCGTATAAAATCACAAAGCCAACGATCGAGTTTCTTGCGATACTTTCTCAAGAGCCAATCCCGGCGAATTCCTTCGCAGACGAAATTAAACGAGTGCCGGATCATCCAGACCAGTCCAGCTTCCCTCACCCAGAATGAGGCTTTTTGCGCCACCTCTTCGGGTACGTCCCATGCCGCAACTCCGCACCGACTCAATGTGTGCATCACCCAATATGGATAGGCGTAGTCGGCTTTGACCCGCGACACGTTCACCCCCATGACATCGGCCAATTTGTCCGCTACTCCTTCCATCGCCAAAAAAGCGCCGCGCGCCAATTCGTCCCGCCTCTTTAAGGATAACCGGCCTTTATCCCCAACACGCATCAGGATCAAAGGTTCCGCTACATAACCCAAAGGGATTTGCGTCAGCATGCGAAGGTGCAGCGGCACATCACCCATGGCGGCAAATTCACCTGTGGGGAAACCGCCGAATTCCTGAAACACCCGGCGGGAATAAAGCATGTTCGCGCTTGCTTTCAACCCATAAAAAACCCGTTTCCATAGGACTTTGAGAAGTCCGCCCCTATCGTACACCTGTGACGAATCGGCAAAAAGATGGACTGCCGATAAATGATGCGGCGCCCGGAACTCGGCGCCCCCGATGAACAGGCAGGTGTGAAGAGGATCCGGGGCTTTACGCAACAACCGCTGACATTGCTCGTTCCATCGCGGCAAGAGCACGTCATCCGCATGAAGCACGCATACAAAATCGCTTTCGGCTATCGATACAGCCGCATTCCAATTCTCACAGGGACTATGCGATTCGCGGTTCAACCTATACCGGACTTGCGGATATCCTTTCACGATGGAGGCCGTCTGGTCGGTTGAACACTGATCCACCACTGTGATCCGATAAAAAGGAACCGTTTGCCGCAAGGCCGACTCGATCGCCAATGCAATCGTTTCCGCGCCGTTGAGGACGGGAATGACGACTTCCACATTCATGTCCAAGCGTTCCGGTTTGACGTCGTTTAACACATCATCTCCATGTCGGCAACGGCCGCAACAGTCCTCGCGGTATCCGATTGACGTGCTCCCGCCACCCGTCCCAATACCCGCGAAGCATTAGCCCCCACAAATCCAACCGTGCATTCCATATGCACATACATAATTGATAAATTAAAAGCAATGGCGCAAACAAGCAGAAAAAGCCCGCCACCTGGGCCGGACTGGCAAACCGCTTCATGAACAGAATGCGGTTCCGCACCGACAGGTAGAGCAGATCGCGATTGGCCCCCGCAAACTGCTTGTCGCCTTTCGGTTTCTCCAGCGGAATCCGGTGCCAGGTCTTGGCCCTGGGAAACAGCGCGCAGACATACCCGCGCCGTTTTACCCGCTCCGCCAGGTCCGACTCCTCGTAATGCATCCGGTAGAGTGGATCGATGCCCCCGAGCGCCTCGAACAGCGCCCGTTCCATCATGAACACGTTGGGAATGTGTCCCACCCGGATGTAAGGCCGACCGGCATATTGCCCCACATCCTTCTCTCCCTGACCGCGCCACCAGGTCAGGCTGGTCCACAAATTGATATCTCCTTCCACCCAGCAGAGTCGGTCAGGATGATCCGCATGATACATGAACGGCCCGCACAAGCCGATCTTTCCGCCGTCTTGCGACTCCATTCCCAACACCAGTTCCGATACCATACGGCGTTCCACCACATTGTCGCTATCCACGAACAGCAGATACCGGCCCCCGGCCTGCTTCGCACCCAGGTTGCGGCCGCCCCCCGCGAACAGGTTCACCTCGCTCCGAATCAGGCGTATCCGGTCCCCGAACATGGCGCGCAAGGCCTCGCTCAACCCATCCGTGGAGCCGTTGTCCACCACGATCGTATCCAGGGCCGGATAGTCGGACGCCAGCAGCGACTCCACGCAGGCCAGCGTCTCCTCGCGCCGGTTGAAGGCCGGCACAATGGCTGAAACCAGGGGGCGCCCCATTTCCGTTTTAGCCATCATGCCGGCCCCCTTCCCCTCCACGTCCTCCGCCAGGATTCCAAGAGAAAGAACTTCCAAACCAGAAGTTCCTTCTGCTTCTCAATCGGGGAATAGAGAACGGACCGAAAGTCGAGCATCTTTTCAATTTCGCGGGATGAAAAATAACGGCGCGCCATACTATCCGACGCGCTTAACCGGTCGCGCACCTTGTCCAGATTGGCCTTGATGATCTCGGCCACCGGAACCAGGAATCCCCTTTTCTTGCGGCCCGCAGTCTCGGGCGGCAGATAGGCCGCGGCAATGGCACGCAGGATATGCTTCTCGTTCGATGCGCTCATGCTGAACCAGGCTCCACGCATCTTGTAAGAGGCGGGCAGACTGAAGGCGAATTCGGCCAGCTTGTGATCCAGAAAGGGCACTCGCCCCTCGAGCGACTGCGCCGACATGGCCTTGTCCGTCTTCATATTGAAGTGGTTCGGCAACTGCACGGTCGTCTCGTACCACCCCACCTGGCGGCAGATGTCACTCTGACCCGATTCCCGGATCCGCGCGTCCATCGCATCGACATGCGACCCGCTCGCCCAACCGGGCAACATGCGGGTCATCCCGTAAAACATCAGCAGGCTGCGGGCCCGGCGCGGCAGCAACCGCCAGGGATACTGGCACAGTCCGAACCAGGAATACCCGGCAAACAACTCGTCCGCGCCATCCCCGAACAACAGCACCTTGATGCCGCGCTCCCGAATCTTCTCCGCCAGCAAGTACAGGGTGAACAGCCCGCCGTCGAAGGAGGTCAGGTCATCGAAAAAGGGAATGATCTCGTCGACCCGCCGGTTCACCTCGGCGGCATCGATAAATACCGGATGATGCGTGCTGCCCAGATGCCGGGCGACGAGGTCCGCGGCGTCCGCCTCGTTCAGCACATGATCGAAGGTGGCCGTATACGTATGCACCGTCTGGCCGCCACGCTGGGCCGCCAAGGCGGTCACCAGCGAGGAATCCAGACCGCCCGACAACAACACGCCCACCGGCACATCGGCGTTCAGGGTCCACTGCACACTTTGCGTCAACAGCGCCTCGCAGGCCTCGCAGGCTTCCCCGAAACTCAGTCGCATAATTTCCGGCCGCACCGCCAGGGACCAGTACGCCTTCGTCTCGATGGATCCGTCCGCTTTTCGCTCCAGCCAATGGCCGGGCGGCAATTTGCGGATGCCGCGCAGCAGCGTCTTCCGGCTGTCCGGCAGATACTGGTATCGCAACATCAGGTCCAAGCCGGCAGCGTCGATCTCAAACCGCCAGCAGTCGGGGGGCAGCGCCGCAAACGCCTTTGCCTCGGAGGCAAAGGCGAACGCGCCGCTTTCTTCCCACAGGTAAAGTGGTTTGATGCCGATCGGATCGCGGGCCAACACCAGCCGGCGCTCGCGCGTGTGATACAACGCCACGGCGAACATGCCTCGTAAACGGGCAAAAATCTCCGTATCCCACTGTTCAAAACCGTGGAGCACCACTTCGGAGTCGCACGCCGAGTAAAAACGGTGCCCAGCCGCCTCGAGTTCCGCCCGCAACTCCTTGAAGTTGTAGATCTCCCCGTTGACCAGCACGCACAAGTCGCGCGTTTCGTTCCACATCGGTTGATGCCCGCGCTCGGTCAGATCGATAATACTCAACCGTTTGTGCATCAGCCCCACGCCCGCCGCGGCATCGGCAAACAGACCCTCGTCATCCGGCCCGCGATGACGAATCCGGCAGCCCATGGCCCGGGCGATCGCCGCGACATCGTGGCCGCGCGCCGACAGAAATCCCGCTATCCCGCACATGGCGCGTCCTCCCATCCGTAGGCGGCTGTCACCTCCGCCACGTTGCGGCTGGAAAACCGTTTCTCCGCGAACGCGCGGGCCCGGCTCCGGAGCGCGTCCCCCTCCGCGGCGGCCCGGGTGCGCCACTGCTCAAGCGCCGCGACGATCCGTTCCGGCGTCGGATCCATGTAAACCGCCAGGTCGTCGGGGATTACCGATCGAATGCCGGGCATGTCAGGCAACACCACCGGCGTGCCACAAGCCAAAGCCTCGACCGCCACACGCGGAAAGCCCTCCCGCGCCGAAGGCAGCACGAACGCATCCGCCGCGCTGTAGCAGGGCGACAGGTCCGCATTCGCGCGATACCCCGCGAAATGCACATTCGCCCGACGCGCCGCCGCCGCCTTCACGTCGTCCTCCAGATTGCCCGTTCCCACAAACAAAAAGTGAATGTCAGGCCGAAGCTCCGCCGCTCGCAACAACAACCGTATCCCTTTCACCTCTTTCAGCCGGCCCACAAACGCGGCCGTAAACGCCTCTTCGGGAATGTGCAGCGCCCGCCGCGCCTCCGCCCGCGGAACGGGCCGAAATCGCTCCAGGTCCACCCAGGTCGTATGCGTGACGATCCGTTCACGCGGCACTCCGATCGCGGCCAGTTCGCCGGCGGATTCCGAGGATACCGCGAGCACGCGCCGCGCTCCCCTCAAAATCCAAGCGATCCGGGCCGACACCGGGCTGCCCGCCCTCAAGCCATAGGTCGAATGCGTGCTGACCACATAGGGAATTCCCGACAGTTTCGACAGCACACGCGCGACCAGGGCGGCATTGAATCCAGCCGCATGAATGATGTCGAACCGCCGGCGCCGGGGAAGGAGAAACAAACTCGCCCGGAGCAGAAGATAGGGCGCCAGATACAGCATCTGAAGCAGGGGCCGATGTTCCAATTTATGAAACAGGTCAAACCGGATCCAGGCCACCCGCCGGATTTCAACGTTCCCGTCCCGTTCCACACCAGCGCCACGGTTCTTCGTGACAATCGGTTGATAGGTGTAAACCAGCACCCGATGTCCCAGCGAAGCCAACGTGCGGACGATCAGATCCAGGCGCGTTTCGACGCCGCCCACTTCCGGACGATAGGAGATGGTCAGCAGAAAGACCGAGTTTCCGGTTTTGTCAGGCACCGCCATGCCGTGCCTCCCGCCGGGCTCGCCGCACGGCCAGCCCGAACGACAGCCCCACGAACGCCTTTAACACCCACACCCCTGCCAGCAGGTGGGGCTTCGCCAGGCTGCGCCTCCATTTTCCCCGTTCCATGAACACCGTCCAGAACCGGTACCGCGCGCCGAACTGTCGGCGAACGGTGGCGTCCCAGTTCCACTTTTCCGCATACCGGTTGAAATTGCCGCCATAATAGGCCTTTTTGCGCAAGAACCGGCTCAGCGAAAACTCCCCCTCGTCGTGAACGAGCGCGCCATCCGTCAGCGCTGTACGGGCGCCGGCCTCCAGTAGGCGCCGGTCCAAATCCCAGTCCTCGGCCGCATACAACGCCTCGTCGAATCCGCCCACGGCCATAAACAGGGCCTTACGGATCACGCGCAGGCCGTCGATGCAGGTGGCGTCGTAAAAACCGCGTTCGAAATCGCGCACCCTCCCCCACCAGCCCGTCCCGGCCATCCGCTCGCGGATGTAGAGCGCGTCCGGAGCCCCGGGCGCTTGCAGCCGCCGGATTACCTCCTCAAGGGCCGCCCGCCCCACTCGCATGTCCGCATCCACGAACAGCAGGTAGTCGCCCGCCGCCTCGCGCGCGCCCCGATTGCGTTGGGCGCTGCGTTCCGGGCCCTGCTCCAACACGCGCGCGCCCGCCGCGCGGGCCAAGTGCGGCGTGCCGTCCGTCGAGGCGTTGTCCACCACCATGATTTCCGCCATACCGGTCTCGGCCGCCCACCGGACCGTTTCCACGCAGGCGCGGATGTGCCGGGCTTCGTTCCGGGTGGGAATGATGATCGTCAGGAGCATGTGCAGGCTCGAAAGATTTCTTCAAGGATTGCCGGCACGTCGTAGGTGAAGCGCCAGTCGGGAAAATGAGAACGAAACTTCTCCACGCTGCTGATCCACCAGATGTGATCGCCGATCCGGTTGTCGCGCGTATACCGCACGTTCATCTTCTTGCCCGTAATCCGCTCGCAGATCGCGATGGCCTCCGCCATCGAGCAGTTGCTGTGCCGGCTGCCTCCCATGTTGTAAACTTCGCCCGGCCGGGGCGCCCGTCGGAACGCGTCGAACGCCCGTACCAGGTCGTGGCTGTGGATATTGTCCCGCACCTGCTTGCCTTTGTAGCCGTAAATCATATATTCCCGCCCGCTGACCGCGCATTTCATCAGATAGGACAGGAATCCATGCAGCCGGGTGCCGGAGTGACCCGGCCCCGTCAGGCAGCCGCCCCGGAATACGCCCGTGGCCATCCCGAAATAACGGCCATATTCCTGCACCAGCACATCGGCCGCCACCTTGGAGGCGCCAAACAGGCTGTGC
>CAZSUH010000003.1:0-35022 GCA_964609905.1 uncultured Verrucomicrobiota bacterium | reverse complement strand
CGACATGCTCTCGTCGATCCCGTGTTCGAAATAAGGATGCCGATCGTCGATTTCCCAACGCGTCTCCTTCTCCACGAGCGGCAGACAGTTGGGCGTGTCGCCATACACCTTGTTCGTGGAGGTGAAAATAAACACGGATTTCGGCGCATGCTTGCGAACGGATTCCAGCAGGGTCAGTGTGCCGTTCGCATTGACGGTGAAATCGGTGTGCGGGTCCGATGCGGCCCAGTCATGGGAGGGTTGAGCGGCCGTATGCACCACCAGTTCGACATCCTTCCCATGGGCCGCCAGCAACCGATCCATGACGGGGATATCCCGGATATCGGCCGAAAGATGAGAATACCGGGGATAGGACTCTTTCAACCGGGACACCTGCCACTCGGTGGAGGCTTCAGGCCCGAAAAAACGGGCGCGCATATCGTTGTCCACGCCGACAACCGACCACCCTTGCTCCAGGTAGAAACGGGCGGTTTCGCTTCCCACCAACCCCCCTGAACCCGTTATTATCGCCGTTTTCATCTTCCCTGCCCTCTCAGCCTATCCGGCAAACACGGGCGCTAGTCTATCATATTGGTCGTGAATCCATCGAGCGATATCCCCAACGACGGTCTCCATCGAGCGCCTGGGCCGCCAGCCCAGCGCCGCTTCCGTCACCGCCCCATCCGTGATGTACAGGGGGACATCGCCCTCCCGAACAGCGGAGTCCAACCCGATTTCCAGACGCTTCCCCGTGGCCGCGCGGCACAGAGCCGTCAGTTCCCGAAGCGAGACGCTGCACGTCCGCCCGCCGCCGATCATATACACGTCGCCCCGGAACGGCGCCTCGCGCCCCGCCTGGAGTTCGATCAAATCGCCCAAGTCCTCCACATGCAACACATCGCGCACCTGTTTTCCGCCGTAACCGATATACCGGAGCGGCAGGCCATACAGATGCCGCGCCACCCACAATGTCACCACCCCCTGATCGACCTTGCCCATCTGCCAAGGGCCCGCGATCACGCCGCACCGGTTCACCGCGAGATCGAGACCGAATTGGGCCGCGTATTCGCGCGCCATGATTTCCGAGGCCAGTTTGGTGGCCCCATAGAGCGTGCGGGGGCCTTCCAGCGGAAAATCTTCGGCAATGCCCCGCTCGGTAACGCCCGGCAAGGCCTGATCGGGATCGATTTCAAACCGGCTTTCTCGCTCCATCATCCGAATGGCGCGCAATGTCTCGATCGGATAAACCCGGCTGGTGGAAAGAAACAGAAATCGGCTGCGCCAGCGGCGCGCACATTCGAGCAGGTGAAGGGTGCCAGTCAGATTGGTTTCCACCACATAATCCGCGCCGACTCCTTCGCGTCCCGCCAGCACAGACGGCTCCGCGGCGGCGTCAATCACCAGATCCGCCGGCCCCGCCGCGTCCACGTCGCCTTTCCGCCGCACATCGCCCTCCGCCACAATCACCCCGTCCGCCCGAAGCCGATCGGCGTTCAACCGTGATCCGGCCCGGTGAAAATTATCCAACGCCACGATCCGGGCGGCCGGATGACGCGCGCGAAGCCGCAAGGCCAGGAACGAGCCCACGAAACCGCATCCGCCGGTGATGAGAATGCTCTTCAAAACGGCCACTCGCACACTCCTTCCGTCACCTTTTGAGACTAGCCGATCACCCCGCCGGAATCAATCTCTATCCCCTTGCCCCCGTCCATTTTGATTGGATTCCCGTTGAAAACAGTTTAGCATTTGTCGAAATCGAACGTGGGACCCAACATGGATTATCTCAGCCGCGCCCGTGAAGTCATCCAAACCGAGATCGAAGGCCTGCAAAAGGTCTGCGCCAGCCTCGACGACGGATTTTCCAAGGCTGTCGCCCTGTTCCTGGACGGCCTCGGAAAAGGGGGAAAACTGGTGGTCACCGGAATCGGCAAAAACCTGCCCGTCGCCGAAAAAATCGCCGCCACCCTCGCTTCCACCGGATCCACCAGCGTGGCACTCAATCCCGTCCAGGCCATGCACGGCGATCTCGGCATACTCCGTCCGGAGGATGTCCTTCTCGCGCTCAGCTACAGCGGCGAATCGGAGGAAATCGTCAACCTGATCCCCATCGTCCGCCGCCACGGCCTTCGGATCGTCGCGCTGACCGGCGATCCCGCCAGCGCCCTCGGCTCCCAGAGTGACGTGGTGATCCCCATCACCGTGGATCGCGAGGCCTGTCCGTTCAACATGGCCCCCACCACAACCACCACCGTCACACTCGCCGTCGGGGATGCCCTCGCCCTGGTTTTGCTGGAGACGCGGGGCTTCAAACGCGAGGATTACGCCAAACTCCACCCGAGCGGCGCCATCGGGCGCACGCTCCTGCTGCGGGTCGCCGATATCATGCGGACCGGCGACCGCCTCGCCGCTCTCCCGTCCGGATCGCTTGTCAAGGATGTCCTGCTGGCCATGACCAACGCCCGCTCGGGCTCCGCCGGCATCGTGGACGCGGACGGCCGGTTGATCGGCATTTTCACCGACGGCGACCTGCGCCGCCAACTCGCCCGCCGCCCCAACGTCATGAATTGCCCGATCGACGAGGTCATGATCCGCAATCCCATCTGCATCCGCCCCGAAGCCCTGGCCGTCGAGGTGCTCAAGCTGTTCGAAACCCACAAGATCGATGATCTGCTGGTGGTGGACCCGACCGGCAAGCTCCTCGGCGCCATCGATGTGCAGGATCTGCCCCGACTCAAAATCATGTAACCCGGGCGCCCTTCATGGTTTTCAGTTCCCTGCTCTTCCTGTTCCTCTTCTTACCAGCGGCCCTGGGCCTCTATTACCTGACCCCGCCCCGATATCGCAACCTGCCCGCCCTGGCGGCCAGCCTGTTCTTTTTCGCCTGGGGCGCGCCCCGCTTCGTCTTCGTGCTCATGGCCACCAGCCTGACCGATTACCTCGCCGGACGCCGCCTCGCGCCGGACGCCGCTCCGGATTCTCGCCGCAAATGGATCCTGGCCCTCGCCATCACCTTGAACCTGGTGTTCCTCCTTTACTTCAAGTACGCCAACTTTTTTGTTGAGCAATTCAACGCGCTGGCGAGCCTGTTCGGCGTCGAACCGGCCGCCTGGACACGGGTCGTGCTGCCCATCGGCATCTCGTTCTTCACCTTCCAGAAGATCAGCTACCTGGTGGACGTCTTCCGCGGAACCGCCCGGCCCGCCGTCTCCTACGGCCGCTACCTGCTCTACGTGGTGCTCTATCCCCAACTCATCGCCGGCCCCATTGTCCGCTATCATGACGTGGACCTCCAACTGGGATCCCGTACCTGCTCGACCGGCCTCTTTCTGGACGGCGCCTGGCGTTTCTCCCTCGGATTGGCGAAAAAAGTTCTCCTGGCCAATACACTGGCCGTCGCGGCGGATACCGCCTTTTCCGCCGGCCCCGGCGGGCTGCCCTGCGGCGCCGCCTGGTTGGGACTCTTGGCCTACGCCCTGCAGATTTACTACGACTTCTCGGGCTATTCGGACATGGCCATCGGCCTCGGCCGGATGATGGGCATTCACTTCCTGGAAAACTTCAACTTCCCCTACATCTCCACCAGCATCACCGAGTTCTGGAGGCGCTGGCATATATCGCTCGGCGGATTCATGCGGGAGTATCTGTATTATCCGCTCGGTGGCAACCGGATCTCGCGGAAACGCACCTACTTCAATCTCTGGCTCGTGTTCCTAGCCTCCGGCTTCTGGCACGGCGCGGCCTGGACCTTCGTGTTCTGGGGCGCGTTCCACGGATTCTGCCTCTCGGTGGAGCGCTTTCTCAAAGACCGCGGCGCACGCCCCCTCCCCAACGCCCTCGCCATCCCGCTCACCTTCCTGCTCGTGTGCGCGGGCTGGGTGCTCTTCCGGGCCGACACGGCCGAACGGGCTCTGGAGATGTTCCGCGCCCTTGGGAACGTGACGCCGGCCGCCACCGGACTCGGCAAAATGGCCGGCACCTTCACCCATCCTCATTTCGTGACGGCGTTTGTCGTGGGCATGATCGGCGCTTTCGCTCCCGCTCTGGGACTCGGCCGGCTGCTCCCTGACGACTGGGAACTGGCCATGCCGTCGCCGTCCACGCCCTCCCTGCTTGCCCGCTTTGCGGGCGCCAGCCTTCTCCTGACGGCGTCAGCCATGGTGCTGGCCATGGGCGGTTTCAACCCCTTTATCTATTTTCGTTTCTAACCCATGCACCCGCCCCTTCCATCCTCGTCTCCTCTTGCGCCCTCCCGCGCACGGCGCCGGCTGGAACAGGTTTTAACTGCCCTCTTCTGCCTCCTGCTGGCCCTGCCGCTCGTTCAGCAACTCACCGGCGTGCCAGACGACATTCACCTCAGCGGGGTGGAGTTCAAGACGCCGAACCCGGTCTTGACCCAAACATCCTGGTTCGACGGCTCCTTTGCCGCCACCACCGAAAAGTGGCTCCTGGAACGCCTTGGACTCCGGGGGCTCCTCGTCCACCTCGCCTGCCAGGCCAACTATTCGCTATTTGGCCGGATCGGCATGAGCGGCGGCACCGAAGTGGTCGAAGGCCGCGATCACTGGCTCTTCGAGCGGGCGTATATCAAATGGGCCATGCGCCCCCAGGACTACTCGAAGAAAAAAGCCGCCCAGTTCGCCAAACGGGCCGCCCGGGTCCAGCACACCCTGGCTGCGCGCGGCATTGCCTTCGCCGTCGTGCTCGCACCCAACAAGGCGGAAATTGTCCCCGAAAAACTGCCGCCCGACATTACGCTCCCTCCCCGCAATCCGGCCGGTTTTTATGACCGCCTGGCGGCCGAAATGGGGAAAAAGAGGGTCAACCTCCTCGACGGGCACCGTTTCTTCCTCGATCTCAAGAAGCGCGAAGACTATCTTTTTCCGCCCGGCGGCACCCACTGGAGCACCTATTCCGCCTGGCTCGTCTGGCAGGAGTTGGCCGATCGCCTGCGCACCCAGCCCGCCTGCAAGGATCTGCCCCGTCAAACGGTCCGTGAAATCGCCTGGCACCCGCCCCTCGCCGCGGACGCCGATCTGCGCATGTTGCTGAACCTGTGGCGGTTCGAACCCGACGGTCCCCCGCTCCTTCCTTACCCGATCGTGGATCCGCCCCCGGAATCGGAACGCAACCGCTACTCCGCGCTCGTGGTCGGAGACAGCTTCGCACTCACGCTCATCGATGCCATGTGCCGCTCGGGCGCTTTTCGGCAAATCGATCTTCTCTATTATTTCAATCGCCGCACCACCTATCCCGCGCCCTCCTTCACGCAGACGCGCAATCGGCTGGTCGCGGACGCGGGCATCGAGATGGGGCCCCTCGATAAAAATCACCGGGATTGGGCGCCTTTGATTCAAAACTGCCAGATGGTGATCCTGACGCTCAATGTGATCCATATCAAGGAGGGCGGTTGGGGTTTCCTGGAAGCCCTGCTGGACGAATTGAGAGCAATGAAATTTGCGGCGGACCGCGAGACGAGTCGCCAGCAGCCGTGAGAAGGATCGCCGGGATGAACAAGAAACCCGTATTGACCTACGTTCCGATCAACGTGAAAAGCGCTGACTTCGATAACCGGTACGCGGAGTTCATCGATCGATTGAAAACCGCCGGCGTATCGCGCGTTTATCTCTGTGTCGGCACCTGCCGCGCTACGGCTGAAGCGAAGAACGATTACGAAAACAGGCTGAAGCGCTATATCCCGATTTTTGAAAACGCCGGATTCGAGGTTGGCGTCTGGATGTCATCGCTCGGACACGGCGGCGCGGAAACAACCGAGCGGCATGATCGAGATTTCGCCCTGATGGAAAGCGCCGACGGCATGCACAATTCCGGCGGATACTGTCCGCTCGACGACGTCCACACCGAAGCCTTCCGCGACTGGCTGAAACGCGTTGCCGCCGCGGGAGCCACCCTCATCATGCTCGATGACGATTACCGAATGGCATTCCGCGGAGGCAAGCTGTACTGCTGCTGCGACCGCCACCGCGCGCTCATTGAAGAACGTCTCGGCCAAAGCGTCACGCGCGAAGAGTTGGGCGCGGTATTCTCCGGCGAACCGTCCGGGCTGCGCGACGCCTGGCTTTTCGCGCAGGGCGAAGGCCTGCTCCGTCTCGCCCGGCGTCTGCGCGAAGCGGTCGACAGCGTCAATCCCGACATCCGGCTCGGCCACTGCGCGGTTCTTTCCACGTGGGAGCTTGACGGCGTGGACTCGATCGCGCTCGCACGCGCCTTCGCCGGAAAAACAAAGCCGTTTCTCCGTCTGATCGGCGCTCCCTATTGGGCGGCGCTTCAGAACTTCGACGTCCGCTCTCTTTCAACCGTCATCGAGTACGAGCGCCTGCAGGCTGCATGGTGCGCGACGGGCGGCAGCGGGATCGAAATCTTCTCCGAGGGCGACGTTTTTCCCCGTCCGCGCTGGAAGGTTCCGGCGGCCTATCTCGAACTGTTCGACGCCGGACTGCGCGCGTCGGGCGGATTTGACGGCATTCTCAAATATATGTGCGACTACGCTTCCCTGCCGGATTTCGAGACCGGCTATCTCGCACGACACAACCGCAATTCCGGCCGCCGCGAATGGATCGCGGCGCATTTCAACGGCAAAGAAACGATCGGCCTGAGCCTGTTCGAGCCGATGAAGACCATTCATCTCTCGCGCGATACGGGCGACGTCCACAACCGCTGCATTCCGGCCTCGCTCCGCCTTGCCGCGTTCAACGCGCTGCCGACGAAATTCAGCCCCGGCGGAACAACCGTCATCTTCGGCGATTCCGCGGAGCTGGCGACGGACGCGCAGTTTCAGGACGGCGCGGTGATCGACGCCGCGGCGGCCCGGATCCTGACTCGCCGAGGCTTTGACGTCGGCGTGAAGGCGTTCGGCGAAAGCGTCAATCCGTCCCGTGAACATTTCGGCGGGGAACTCAACGATTCCGAAAGCGTCAACGGACGCTATATCACGATGACGCCCAGGGAAAACGCGGCCGTGCTGTCCGAGATTTCGATCGGAAGCGAGCGCCTGCCAGGCGCTTTCACATACGAGGACGGCAGGGGCCGTCGCTTCCTTGTCTATGCCTATTTCGCTCGCGACTGCTGCGCCTCGCCGGCGGTCTTCTTCGGGTATTACCGGCAGAAAACGCTGATCAAGGCGCTCGAATGGGTCGGACGCGCAAAGCTGCCGGTTACCTGCGAAGGCAATCCGTATCTGTATATGATCGCGAAGCGCGATCAGCACTCGCTTTCAGTGGCCTTGTTCAACCTCTTCTGCGATGAGGCGATCGCGCCGCGCCTGACATTGGATTGTTCATACGCGCGCATCGAGAGCTTCGGCTGTGATGCGGCCGTTGACGGGAACACCGTGACGCTGTCGGACATCGCCCCGTACGGATTCGCGGCGTTTTCCGTTTCCGCGTGATATCGAACAATCGTGGCGGCAACCGTCCACGTCTATCCGCGCGTCGTCAGAATCGTCACCAGCCCCGCCAGCAAACAATAGGGGCCAAACCACCAAAGCCGGTTCGACGCCAGCAACCGGTTCAAGGCCGCCATGGCCGCATATCCCACAACCGCCGCCACCGCCAGACCGAGCGCCAGATTGGCCGGGGCTATTGCGAACGCTTCGTCCGCCTTGCCGGCTTTCATCAGCGTCAGCCCAAACGCGCCGGCCAAAAGCGGGATCGCCATGAGAAAGGAAAACGACGCCGATTCCCCTCCTTCCGCGCCCGTCAGCCGGCCGGCGGTGATCGTGGTCCCCGACCGGCTGATTCCCGGCAACAAAGCCAGCACTTGGGCCAACCCCACCGCGACCGCCTGCCGGATCGACAACCGTCCCGGCTTGACCCGCGGATTCAGAATCGCCGGCAACAGAAGAATGACGCCTGTCCCCATCAGGCATAGGCCCACCAAGCGTGGGGAATCGAACGCGGACTCGATCCGCGCCTCGAACAGAACGCCGCACAGAACGGCCGGGATGCATCCGATGGCCAGCGCCACTGCATCGCGCCGGGCGCTGCCGATTCCCGAAAAAACACCGATGATCAAGGCCGACAACCGGACCCGGTAATAAACCAGAATCGCCAGCAGACTGCCCGCGTGCAACACGGCTTCCAGGCCGGCGCCGGGCGAATCGAGCTTCAACAACGTCTTGCCCAGCACCAGATGGCCGGAACTGCTCACCGGCAGAATTTCCGTGACCCCCTGCAAAACAGCTAATATCACCACTTTTACGGTCTCGGCTGACATTGCGACCTCCCTGGACAACCGACGCCTTACGGACGTCTTTTATTTCCTTCAAACGGCTCGTCTTCCGTAAAATCGGGCAGAAAATCATCGTTCTCCGAGACCGGCTGGATGAAAACATGTTCGAACCCCAGGTCTTCCACCCGTTCCGTGACCTGCTCATATTCGTCTTGGCTGACCGCCCGTTCCAGCAGGCCGTGTTCGCGGCATCCCGGCATCGGCTTGAACTGGCTCATGACGGAGAGCGGCAAATCGGGGCCAAACTCCCGGTGCAGAAGACGAAGCGCGGCCAGGCTGTTTTCCACGCATCCCGGCAACACCAGGTGGCGCACCAGGACGCCGCGCCGGGCCGTTTTCCGTCCCTCCGGATCCCACGGTTCCAGAAATCCCTTGGCCTTCACCATTTCACGAATCGCAGCCAGGGCCAGTTCCGGATACCGGGCGTCGCGCATACACAGCTTGGCCAGGCCGGGATCCGCGAATTTAAAGTCGGGCAGGAAAATGTCAATCGACCGCGCATACGCCGGCACCAGTTCCGCTTTCTGATATCCGGAAGTGTTGAACAGGAACGGCATCGTCACGCCCCGTCCGCGCAATTCGCCACACAGCCATTCGAGATGCGGCCAGAAATGATCGGGCGAGACAAAGTTCAGGTTGTGCACACCCTTTTCCACCAGGCCCAGCGCCGCCTCCACCAGATCCTCGGGGCTCGCGTCGCGCCCCACGCCACCGGCGGATATCTGGACGTTCTGGCAGAAAAAGCAGTGACTGGAGCAACCCGTGAAAAAAAGCGTGCCGGACCCCTTTTCCCCGGTAAACGAGGGCTCCTCCCCGAAATGAGCCACCGCCGAGGCCATGCGGCAGACAGCCGTCTCTCCGCAATATCCCCGGAGCCCCGCCGTGCGATCCACGCCGCAGTCCCGGGGACAGAGCCGGCAATTCCGATAGGCAGCGGCGTTCATGCTTTATACACGCGAGCGAATCCCAATGAAATAGGCCAGCAACACCACGCCCAGCCCCACGGTCAGCCACCCCGCTTCCCGCCACCGTCCGGTCAACACCTTGAGGCAGGGGTAACTGATGAAACCCAGCGCCAACCCGTCGGCGATGGAATAGGAAAAGGGAATGCCAACGACCATCAAAAAGGCGGGGATCGCCTCAGTGAAATCCGACCAGTCGATCTTGACGATGTTCCGCAGCATCAGGGCGCCCACGATCACCAGGCCCGGGGCCGTGATGGGCGCATAACTGCCCACCATGCGCACCACCGGCTCGAAAAACAGGGCCAGCAGAAAAAGGACCGCGGTCACAAGACTGGCCAACCCCGTGCGCGCGCCCTGCTCCACGCCCGCCGCGCTTTCGATGAAACTCGTCACCGTGCTGGTGCCAAGCGCGGCGCCCAGCACTGTGCCCGCCGCGTCCGTGACCAGGATCCGCTCGACCCGGGGGATCGTGTTGTCCCGGACGAAACCGCCCTGCTCGCACACCCCCACCAGGGTGCCGATCGTGTCGAACACATCCATGAACAGGAAGATGATGATGAACGGAAGCATCGACCAGGCGCAGGCGGCGGCCACATTGGCTTTCAGAAAGGTGGGCGCCAGGGAGGGAGGAGCCGAGACCAATCTGGAGGCGGGGACAAAGGACCGCATCAGCGCGGACTCCTTCACGAGCGCCGTTCCACCGATCGTCTCGGGAAGCAGCGGGATCGCCGCGTGAAGACAAAGCGCCAGGAGCGCGGCGCCCACGATGCCCCAGAGGATCGCGCCTCGCACCTTGCGCGCCTCGAGCACGGCGATGAGGACGAGGCCGGAGAAAAACACGATCAGATCCGGGGAGGCGAAGTTCGGATTCAACCGTACGGCGGTGCCGGGATCTTTAACGATCACCCCCGCGTTCTGCATTCCGATGAAGGCGATGAAAAGCCCGATTCCCGCGGCCATCGCGTTTTTCAGGCTGGGGCTCAGCGCGTCGATCAACTTCCGCCGGAAGCCCGACAGGGAGAGGACCGCGAACAGAAGGCCGGAAATGAAAATCACCCCCAGCCCGACCTCCCAGGCCGTCGTGCGCCCGGCCGCCACGGCGGGCAGCAGGGCTGCGGACGGGAGCAGCGCAAAGACAAACACGAAATTCTCCCCCATACCCGGCGCAAGCGCGATCGGATAGCGCGCATACAGCCCCATCAGGGCCGTGGTCAGGGCCGCCGCCACGCACGTGGCCGCCATGACCGCCCCGAAATCCAGGCCGGTGCTCATGCCGAACATTGTGCCCGACAGCACCGCCGGCTGCACGACGATGATGTAGGCCATGGTCAGAAAGGTCGTGATCCCGCCCACCGTCTCCGCACGGAGCGTGGTGCCGTTTTCGGCCAGTTTGAAATACCGCTCTGCCCACGAGGTCAAGTCAGCCTCCTTCGTCAGGGAGAAGTGGTCGAGGAGCGCGACAAGGGAACCGGATCGATCCCGAGTTGGGGAAGATGGGCATTGAAGCGGAACCGGCCGTAACGGAAGCCTCCGATCCGCAACGAATACCAGCCGTAGGGCACCTCGGTGTCGAATCCGCTCTTGATGAACTCGCCCACCGCGACGGTGTTGGAATAAACCGGCTCGCTCATATACGGGATCACCAGGAATGTCACGTTCCCCTCCTGCGGCGCACGCGTCACGGAGGGTCCCGCATAGTTTGCAAACCGGCAAAGCAGTCGCCCTTTCTTGGCATCCCGGGTCTCTTGGAGGGCATGCCTGGCCTGGATGGTCGTGCTGATCGGGGTGGAGGGCATGGGCATATTGCTCCAGGAGTTGTAAAGGGTCAACGTGCCGTCATGCGTCAACTCCAGCGGCATGCCGCCTTCCAGGCCGGAGAGGGTTTTGCCGTAGGCGTATCCGAATTTGAGCGAAAAGTTGACCTCGTGCCAGGTGGCGGCACCCCATTTATGGGCGACTGTTTTCCCGGTGACGTAGTCGACCGAGGTGCTCGAACCGGCGCCGCGCACGCGCCGGGTTGTGCCGAACCGCCAGAGCATCTCCACCTTTTCATCACCTTCCAATGCCTTATTCTCCACCTCGCCAAAGATAAATCGGTTGGGATCGCCATCCACGGCTTTGGGTTTGAACTCCATCGGCCGGCCCAGGCGCGTATCGTTCGGGATCCAGGCGAACATCCTCGAAAAACCGGTGCTGCTGTTTCCATCAAAGGCCAGGTAAGCCACTTTGCCTGTCCAGGTGTCCAGCGCGACCGCACTGTAGAAAATGTTCGTGCCCCTGAGCTGGGATAAACTCGGAAACGCCGGAGGCCGTCTAGCCTCATTCGCGCCTTCCGCCTTCGCGCCGGCCGGGCTCAACGAAAGAATTGTCAGTAGAATCCATATCCGGGAAACCGTTCGCATCCTATGTCTCCGTTCGGTTGTTCGCCTTCGTTCCCGACAATCCTCAGAAGCGCACCGCCAATCCCAGGGTGATGACCGGGTAATAACGTAACCAGGAAATGTAATCGTCCTCAAACTCGTCCAACTCCTTCTTCAACTGTTTCCGGACGCCGGGCGTGTTCGACAGCGTGCCGTCCCGCGCTTCGAGCGTCAGGTCCGGTTCGCCGAAAACCATCATTCCCAAATCCAGCGAAGCCGACCATCGACCGTTTTCAGAGGTCGCCAGATTCCCGAACCCGATGCCCAGATAGCCCCCGACTGAGCCATAGTCCACCGAGGCAAACAGGTTGCCGATCTGGGCCGGGGTGTACGTCACGTCCCCCACCTCGATCGGTCCCGTCGGCGATGCCGTGCCGGACACCTCCGAGCCGTTGTAACAGCCGCCCGCCACAATTTTGAAAGGGCCGCCGCCCACATGCCAGTCCAGCACGGCCAGCCAGGTTTTCAAATCCAATTCCGACTCGTACGTCACATCGTCCTGATCCACGTCCACATCCAACCAGCCCACGTTTCCCGCCACGCGCAGATTGAGGTAATTTTCAACCAGTTCAACCGCCACCTCCCCCCCCACGCCCGTGGTGCCGATCCGCCCGCCAAGGCCCACCGTGGCCTGACCGGCCAAGGGAACCGCCGCAAATGCCGCTGCCAACAAAACCCGCATGCACTGCTTTTTCATGTGCGTCCTCTTCGTGTGATGCGATATAATGAATTAATGAGAGTCGCCTGTCAAAGCCTGAAATGGCTTGTCTGGTTCATGTTGCTGCTGCCGGTCGCGGTCAACCGCGCGTCGGCCGATTCGGCGTCCTGGGCCGTCCCCTCCGCCCGTCTCCGATTGACGCTCGACCTGGAAACAGGAACGCCCTGGCCCGCCATCGCGGGCCAGGCGTCCGTGTGCGCCGGCGCCCTTAACCCGGAAAAAACCCGGATTACCGTCGTCGCCCCCGACGGCCGGACGCTCAACTCCTCCATCCTCTGGGCCCGCGCCGGCCAACCTCTGCTCCTGGCCTTTGACACCGCTTCCGGGATCACCTCCTGCACCGCCTACCTGGAGGCGGGTTCCCCCCGGGCCCGGAACGCCTGGCTTCCCCAGGCGGGCATCCTCCTCGAAACCCGCTCCCTCGACCGGCCCGCGTTCGACTCGCGCGCCGACTTCGACAAGGCCTGGAACGCGGCTTCCCGAATATGGGGACGCAGCTTCCGGAACCAGGTGTTCGACGGGATCCATCCCCACGGGCCGGGCGAACGCGTTCTGGCCCGTTACGAGGGTTGGTTTCGCGTGAAGGAGCCGGGCAATCATGCTTTCGCCACCCTCTCCGACGACGCCTCCTTTTTCGACGTGGACAGCCGACCCGTCGCGGAATGGCCGGGCATCCACTCCGCCGCCGGCGGCCGGTATGGCGAGAAAAAAGGGTCACTGAACCTGCAGCCCGGCGTCCATCGCTTCCGCTACGATTACGCCCAGGACGGCGGCGTGATGACCGCCCTCGCGTCCTGGAAGCCGCCCGGTCAAAAACACTTCGTCCTCATGCCCCCCGAATCCTTCCCGCCCATCGCCCGTTTTTCCTGCAGGGCCGCCGAATCGGCGCCCAACAGGCCCACGGCCCATTTCGGATGGAGAGTCGCCCGTTCCATCCGGCTGGACCAGGCCGTGCTCGTGGCGATCGCCTTCCGGGCCATGCCCGTGGCGGAAGCCGCCTATGCCTGGAAGTTCGGCGACGGCACCCGCGCCGAAGGGGAATCCGTTGAACATGTCTATATCGGCCCCAGCCCGCGCCAGGTGCGGCTCGAGATGCGTTCGCCGAAAGCCGCAACCTTGGCAATCACGCAGAGCGTCGATGCCCATCCCGCCTGGTGGCAGATCGAGGAGTGCCCGGATTCGGCCCTCGCTCCCCTCCGCGCCGCAGTCCAGTCCCGGAACCCCGCTTCGCTTTCTCTCCCGGAACTCGAAATCACAGCCGCCTTCGCCAGCGCCTTGAAGGATCGCGGCTGGCTGGATCAGGCGGGATCGGAATGCCTCCGCCGGAACACCGGTTTTTCACCCTCCTTCGCGCCCGTGCTTGTCGAAATCGGCCTGAATTTCCGTCACGCGCTGTTCCGGAAATACGCCGAATCGGACGCCATGCTCGGTCTCGCGCTCACCGCGGCCAGTCGCCTCGACGACGCAGCCCTGGGCGCGCGTATCACGCTGGCCCTGGTGGAAAACCGGCTCAACGGCCTGCGCCGCCCCGAATCCGCACTCCGGCTCCTGAACGACCTCCAGGAGGAAGGCCTGGACGCGCCGGCGTCACGCCAGAAAAAGCTGCTGACCGTGGACACGCTGATGGCACTGGGGCGGCCCGAAGAGGCGCGCCGGCTTGGCCGGGCGCTCCCCCCCGTTGAAATCGGTTCCATGGGCACGCTTCACCGGCAGGCTCGCCTGGCCACGGCGGCCGATTTCGTCCGACGCGCGGAATGGGACGCCGCCGTGGACCGGTTGCTGGGGATCATGCGTGATTTCCCCACTGAACGATTCTCCGGCGGAACCGGGTTGTTGCTGATGGACGCCCTGGCCGGCCGGAATGAAACGGCGCCCGCCCTCGCGCTGGGAGAACGACTCCTGCACGCCGAAATTCTGGACGACGACCGCGCCAATGTGCTGCTGCGCCTGTCGAGGCTGCACCGAGCCCGGGGCGAAACATCCTCCGCGGATCACTATCGGGACCGCCTGAAAAACGAATTCCCGTATAGCGAGGCCGCAGCCGCGGCCGGCTCATGAAGGGCGCGCACGCCGGTAATTCCGCCCGCCAACCTCTCTTCGCGCCACATCCCACCTTTCATTCTGGTTATTAACCTTCGTTTCGGTTAGGATAGTGCCATGCTTCAACCGAAACAGGGCCACAGACGGGGCGACGCACGGCGTATCGTTCCAGTCATCGCCGTGTTGCTTTCGCTGCTCGGCGGCGCCGGCCCGCTGCCGGCGGCCTCCTGGCATCCCCTCAAGGCGGGATCCGTGCGTCCGTTCCCCGCCTCTCTTGCCGTGACATCGGCCGACGCGACCGGGCTCTCCCTCCGGGCCGATTTCCCGGGATTTCAACTCAATTCCAAAACCCATCCCTATGCCGGCGCCTATGTTGCCCCGGAAACGCCGGGTTGCGGAGTAACCGAGCCGGTTGGCGCGCCCGCCCTCCCCACGCTCCGCCGGCTGATCGTGGCGCCGCCGGACGCCGCGCTTCGACTTTCCGTCACCGGTTCCCCTCGTTTTTACACCCTCGGCAATGCCCGTCAGCTCTTTTTTCCCCGCCAGAGGCCACGCGTCAAAGCGAATTCGTCCAAATTAATCCCGTTCGATTTCGATATCGCCGCCTATTCCGCCAATGCCTTTTACCCTGGATCTCCCTGCCGCCTCACCGAGGCGGGTACCCTCTCCGGCCGCCGCCTGGTGCTCGTGGAAGTATTTCCGTTTGCCGTGAATCCCGTGACGCTGGGCTTGAAGGTCTTTCCCTCGCTCGCCGTTCGTATCGACTTCGAAGACGGGGGGAAAGCGGCCAAAACCATGCCGGATCCGTTGAGCGCTCATCAACTAACGACGCTAGCGGATGTCGCGGTCAATGCCGGGCCTGAGCCCGACCGCGCGATGAAAGGCGCCACGCCCCGCCTGCTGCTCCTGGCACCCGACGCCTGGCTCGCCATTCTGGCCCCGTTGGTCGCCCAACGCCAGGCCCAAGGCTGGACCGTGGACCTGTTCGGAACCACCGCAACCGGCGACACCCCGGCGGCCATCCGCGCCTTTGTCAAAGCCCGTTATGACGTCCTTGACACACGGCCGGACGCCCTTCTGCTGGTCGGCGATACCCCGCAAATTCCCTGCTTCAGAGGAACCCGGGCCGACCGCCCCGACACCGATCTCTATTACGCCTGCATGGATGGCAACGGGGATTGGGCGCCCGAATTCCCGGTCGGTCGACTGAGCGTAGCCACCGCGGACTCCCTCGTCCAGGTGCTCGCCAAACTCCTCGCCTACGAAACGACCCCGCCTGATCTCTGGATGTCACAGCTCGTGTTCATGGCCAGCAAGGACAACCACACGATCACGGAAGGCACCCACAACGCCGTCATCACCGCCTGGCTCGACCCGATCGGTTATCGGAGCGACAAGCTTTACTGCGCCAGCCGATCCGCCACCCCCGCTCAGGTCAAATCCGCGTTCAACGGAGGCCGTATTCTCGGCGTTTATTCCGGACATGGCGACACGACGTACTGGGCCGACGGTCCCGTGTTCCGCAAGAGCGACGTTCTGGCCCTGACCAATAAAAACCGTTATCCCGTGGTGCTCAGCTTCGCCTGCCTCACCGGAAAATTCAGCCTGGACGAATGCTTTGCCGAAACCTGGCTGCGCGCTCCTGAAAAAGGAGCGGCCGCCATGCTCGCCTCCAGCGTCACCAGCTACTGGGACGAAGACGACGCGTTCGAACGCGCGCTGTTCGAGGCGGTTTACTCCGAGGGGATCCGCCCGTTGGGCGACGCGATTCTGCGCGCCAAATTCAAACTCATCGAAACCTACGGGCTATCCGACACCGTCAGGCGGTATTTTGAACAGTACAACTGCTTCGGCGACCCGGCCACGCCGCTCCGCGAGCCCAGCCTGGGCATCGTCACGCCCGAGGAACTGCCGACCGCCCAGCGCAATGAACCCTACTCCATGCCCCTCCAGGCCATCGGCGGCGCCAAGCCCTACGCCTGGAGCCTCCTCGCCCCCCCTCCCGGCGGTCTGAGCCTCGATTCCGCTTCCGGCGTCCTCTCCGGAACACCGCTCGAGGGAACCACCAATCACGTGTTCACCGTCGGCTTGACGGATGCCGCCCTGGCCGCCACTACGCGCACTTTCCGAATCCATGTGGCATCCGCCCCCCTTGAGATCACCGGAGGAACCAATGCGGGCCCTTTCAAAGCCGGCCAAACCTTCGCGCAGGCACTCACCGCCAAGGGTGGCATTGCCCCCTATCGCTGGCGTTTTCCGCGCAACGGCCAATATGTCGCGCGACGCCAAGACAAAAGGTGGGTCTGGACCGGTCCACGCCATTCCACCAGATGGAGCGGAGACGAAAAAAGCTGGAAAGTACGGCTGCCCTGGCCGTTTCCTTACTACGGCAAAAACCGGCGCCGCCTTTGGATCAACAGCAACGGCTATCTCGATTTCGAATCCCGCATCAGCCAGTGGGATAATTCCGCGGCAACGTTGCTTCGCCATCCCCGGATCGCGCCGCTCTGGGATGATTTGCGCACGACCAATGTATCGATCCGCCTCTCCACCACCCGGCTGGTCGTCCGATGGAGAGGCTCCACATTCATTTCCCGAACCCCCGTGGATTTCGAGGCGATTCTCATGAAAAACGGAACGATCTTTTTCGCCTACAAAGCCATCCAAGGCAAGTTGTCCCCCACCATCGGCATTTCCGCCGGAGATGGAACCAACATCACGCTGGCGTCCGTCAATAACGCGCCCGACATCCCGGGCGGACTGGCCATCAAAATCAAGTGGACGCCGACCGTTCCTCAAACCGTCACCCTCGATTCCGGCGGGCTTCTCTCAGGCACGGTCGCCGCTCCCCTTCTCCGCCGTGTTCCGATCCTTGTGGAAGACAGCTCCGTGCCCGCCCAAACCGCCACCTCCCGACTGACGCTCCAGGTGGAGTGACACCCGCTGAAAGGATGCCCCGATTCCCCCATGAACACGCCCAACCCGTCCGCCTATTGTTTCCAAATCGATGACAATAGCTTTTTTCTGCGCGACATCGCCCGGAAGGGGTATAGGTCGATTTTCGACTGCTTCTATCTGGCCCTGCTGCGGGACTGGCACACGCGTTTCCGATCCCGGTTCACCTTGAACTGCTACTATCGGACCGAGGACGGCTTCACGCTCGCCCAGTTTCCGGACCGCTATCGAAACGAGTGGGCCGACCAGGCGGACGGGCTGCGCCTCACGTTTCATGCCGACGCGGATGAACCCGCTTATCCGTACCGGGACGACATCCGGGGCGACGCGTATGCGCGGGGATTCGACCGGGTCAAACGTGAAATTGTCCGATTCGCGGGCGACACTTCCTGGGCGCCGCCCTCCATCGTCCATTATGTGGACATCCCCCGCTCCGCCTGGCCCGTCCTCTCCGCCCGCGGCGTCACCTGCCTGGGCGGTTTCTTCGCCGCCTCCCAAAAGGGATTCGATCGGGATCCGGAAACCGGCATCACGCTGTACGATATCTCGATCATCTGCAACCTCGTGACCCCGGACAACGTGAACGGCACGCTCGACGCCTGGGCAACCCGCCGCCCCGAAGCCCGGGTGGCGGCCTTGTTGACCCATGAGCAATACTTCTGGGACTTTTATCCGAACTATCTGCCCGATCATCCCGCACGGGTTGAACGCGCCATCCGCTGGGCCGTTGACCGGAATTTGAAACCCGTCTTTTGCCACGAGTGCTCGTGGACGTGACGAAGCAGGGCGCCTTGCCCCTTCAAGGTCTGGTGCGCCTGGCGCGAATTGAACGCGCAACCTTTGGCTTCGGAGGCCAACGCTCTATCCAATTGAGCTACAGGCGCAAAACTGCTTAACCGTTCCGGCGCGAAAAGTCTTTCATAAACGACACCAGCGCGTCAACACCTTCCATCGGGAACGCATTATAAATCGAGGCGCGCACGCCTCCCACCGACCGGTGCCCTTTCAATGCCTTCAGGCCCGCCTTGGAGGCTTCCTGGAGGAACAGGCCCTCCGTCTCCTCCGTCGGCAGCCGGAATGTCACGTTCATGTCGGACCGGTCCGATTTCTCCGTGGTGCCCTTGAAATAGCCGCCGCTCCCGTCGATCGCCGCATAAATCTTCGCGGCTTTGTCGGCGTTCCGCTTATAGAGAACGTCCGTCCCCTGCTTCAGAATCCAGCGGGTCGTGAGCATGAGGATATAGATGGAAAACGTGGAGGGCGTGTTGTAGAGCGAATTCTCTCCCGCGTGCGTGGCATACCGGTAAAACAGCGGCACCGTGGCCGGACACCGCGCCATCAACTCTTTCTTCACCACCACCACCACAAGCCCGGACGGGCCCAGATTCTTCTGGCAGCCCGCGTAAAAAGCGGAGAATTGCCGGTAATCCCGCGGGCAGGAGAGAATGTCCGAGGACATGTCGGCGATCAGCGGGGCGTCGGTCACGGGCATCGTCTTCCACTGGATGCCGCCGATGGTCTCGTTGGTCGTCATGTGAAGATAGGCCGCGCCGGGCGTTTGTTTCAACTCGTTCGGCCGGGGCATGCGGGCCGGCGTCACGGCCATGGTGTCCACGGCCACGTTCACCTTGCCCACGATCTTGGCCTCGGCACAGGCTTTCTTGGCCCACGTGCCGGTCAGGGTGAAGTCGGCCGTCATGCCGGGCGGCAGCAGGTTCAAGGGAAGCATGGCGAACTGGCCGCTGGCCCCGCCCTGGAGCAACAAAACCTGATAGGAGTCGTCCAAGTTGAACAACCGGGTCAGGTTCGCGATCGCCTCGGCATGCACCGCGTCATATTCTTTGCCGCGATGGCTGCTCTCGAGAATGGACATGCCGCTCCCCTTATAGTCCAGGAGATCCCGTTGCGCTTCCTCCAGAACTTCCACCGGTAACACCGCCGGCCCCGCCCCGAAATTGAATATGCGTGCCATCTCTTTTTCCTTCCCGAAAATGGTTTCAACCTACCAATCCCCACACCTGAAGTCAACGTCTCTTTCACGTCTTGTCTCTTTCACGTCTCGTCGCATTCGCGGCAAAGGCGCCTGGCAAAAACGGCCGAGACGCGCGATTGACAGCCCCACCCGGCCGGGCTAGGATATAACAAATTGCGACAGGAGTTCCTATGAAGCGTGCATGGTTCGTTTGCCTCTGCGGGATCGCGTGGCTGACACCCTTTTTCTTTACTGCCTGCGAGGTGGCCTCCTCTTCCGATACCCAGTTGAACCTGGTTCCGCGGAACGCGAGGGTGCGCAACGGGGAATCGGCGGTATTCTCGGTATCGGGCGGTTATGATTACCGGTGGTGGCTGAAGGACGAAACCATCGGATCGCTCAATAAACGCACGGGCAATCAGGTCATCTACACCAGCCTCTCGGCCATCACCTCCAATTCCGTCTCCCAGGAATTGTATGTCGAGTCCGTGATTCTCGGCTCATCGGGCAGCAACATCCCCACCAACGCCGTGGGATCCAACACAACCATCGGCGTCACGGCGACGGCATTTATCACCCACGTGCCCTAGCATCCGATCCATCCCCCCCGCTCCGGCAGCGCCATGTTCCTATCCAGCCTGCACAATCCGCGCGTCAAGGAAGTCGTCAAGCTCCGTCAGCGCGCCCACCGGGACGAGTCCGGTCTCATGCTCATCGAAGGCTTCCGGGAACTCCTCCGCGCCGTCGATAACGGCCGCCTCCCCACGCAACTGTTTGTCTGTCCATCCCTCTTTCTGGGCGAAAACGAACCCGCCCTGATCGCCCGTTGCGCCGCCGCGGGCGCCGAAATCGTGGAATGCGCTCCGCCCGTCTTCACGAAGATGACCTACCGGGACCGTCCCGAAGGACTCCTCGCCCTGGCTCCTCAACTGACCTGCTCGCTGGCCGATCTACACCCCCCGGAGCGGCCCCTGCTGTTGGTGGCGGAATCGATCGAAAAGCCCGGTAACCTGGGCACGCTCCTCCGCTCCGCCGACGCCGCCGGCGCGCATGGCGTCATCGTGGCCGACCCCCGCACCGACGTTCACAACCCCAACGTGGTGCGCGCCAGCACGGGCATGCTTTTTGTGGTCCCCCTGGCCGTGGCCGACAGCGCCGAGGTGCGGACTTGGTTGAAAGCCCGCCAAATTCGCATCCTGGCGGCCACGCCTCACACGGACACGGATTACACCGACGTGGACATGACCGACGGCGTGGCCATCGTCGTGGGCACGGAACAGGTCGGGCTCAGCGATGCCTGGCTGGACGCCGCGGACCTGAAAGTCCGCATTCCCATGCTCGGCAAAGCCGACTCCCTCAACGTGGCCCAGGCCGCCACCTTGCTACTGTATGAAGCGGTCCGTCAACGACGGCGGGCGTGAGACCCACGCGCTATCCCTTCGTCATCGCCGGCGGCTCAAATTTTGAGCACATATCCGTGGCTTCCACTTCGCGCCGGTGAAGCGCGCAGCGCTGGGCAAAGGGATTGACCACATAATGGCGGCAATACCGGCAGAATCGTCCCTTCTCGGCCTCCTGGAACACCCGGGGGGCACCCGTTTTCTCGTCGGGCGAGAACACCCTGGGCGTGGCCGGCTTGTCGGAGGCGGAGAAGATTTTCGGCGCCGCCGGCTTGTCCGCGTCGGTGAAGATCGACGGTTTCTTCGGCGCCTCCTCGCCGCTGAACAGGGACGGGATTTTGGGCTTCTCGTCCTTCATGGCCGAACTCCCGCGCTACAGGTTTTCCAGCACGGCCCGGATGCGCCGGACGCCGGCGCTGGAGGATTCTTCCTTCTGGATCTTGAACCGGCCCAGTTCGCCCGTCCGGGCGGCATGCGGGCCCCCGCACACTTCCTTGGAGAAGTCGCCGGCGGAAAACATCTTGATCTGCTCCCCGTATTTGGCGCTGAACAGGGCCGTCGCCCCGCTCGCCTTGGCCTGGTCGAGCGTCATCACCTCGCAGGTCACGGGCAGGTCGCGGGCAATCTGCTCGTTCACGATCCGCTCCACCTCGGCAAGCTGTTCCGGGGTCATCTTGTCGGGGTGCGTAAAGTCGAAGCGCAGCCGTTCGGGGGTAATGTTGGAGCCCTTCTGCAGGGCGTGCGGACCCAGCACGATCTGCAGGGCCTTGTGCAACAGGTGCGTGGCCGTGTGCAGCCGGGTGGTGGCCCCGGAGTCGTCCGCCAGGCCGCCCTTGAAAGACTTGTCGCCCTGCTTGGACAGTTCCTGGTGCTTCTTGAACGCCTCATCGAACCCGGCGCGATCCACGCGCAGCCCATTCTCCTCGCACAACTCCTCGGTGAACTCCAGCGGGAATCCGTAGGTGTCGTACATCATGAACGCCTTGCGGCCGGGCACAACCGTCTGGGCATGGTCCTTGAGCGTCTGGATCAGCTTGGTCAGTGCCTTCTGCCCGTCGGCCAGGGTGCGCTCGAACCGCTCCTCCTCGGCCGTCAGCTCGCCGACGATTTTATCACGGTGAGTGTCCAGTTCGGGATAGACATGCCTGTACGTGGCAATCACCGTCTCGGCCAGCGTTTTCGTGTAGCCCACGGGAATGCCGAGGAGCTTGGCGTACCGCACGGAGCGGCGGATCAACCGACGGAGCACATAGTTGGCTCCGATGTTGCCCGGCTTGATGCCGCCCGTGGGATCGCCCAGGATGAACACCGAACTGCGAATGTGGTCCGCGACGATCCGCGCCGCCCGCTCCGCTTCGCCGGGTTTCTCCGGCGCCGCGCTGGAAAGACCGCGGATCTGGGACATCAGCGGGGCGAAAAGTTCCGTGTCGAACACCGACTTCCGGCCCTGCAGCATGGCAATGGTTCGTTCCACCCCCATGCCCGTATCCACATTGTTCTGCTTGAGTGGCTCATACGAGCCGTCGGCCTTCTTGTTGTACTGCATGAACACATCGTTCCAGATCTCGATGTATTTGCCGCACCGGCAGCTTGGCTTGCAGCCGGGTGAACAGGCTGGCTTGCCGATGTCGATGAACATCTCGGTGTCCGGCCCGCACGGGCCCGTCTGCCCGGCCGGGCCCCACCAGTTGTCCCCGCGAGGCAGCCGGAAAATCCGGGAGGCAGGGATGCCCAGGCTTTCCCACGTCCGTGCCGCCACCTCGTCGGCGGGCACCTCCGCGTCGCCCTGGAACACCGTCACGTTCAGGCAGGCGGGGTCGAAGCCCAGGTATTGCGGGGAGGTGAGGAATTCGTGGGACCAGCGGATGGCCTCCTCCTTGAAATAGTCGCCCAGCGACCAGTTGCCGAGCATTTCGAAGAAGGTCAGGTGCGTGGCGTCGCCCACGGCCTCGATGTCGCCGGTGCGGACGCACTTCTGCACGTCCACCAGCCGGCGCCCGGCGGGATGCGGCTCGCCGAGAAGGTAAGGCACCAGGGGGTGCATGCCCGCCGTGGTAAAGAGCACGGTGGGATCGTTCTCCGGGATCAAAGAGCTGCCCGAAATGATCGCGTGCCCCTTGCTCTTGAAAAAGGACAGATACAGATTCCGCAATTCCGTCGCCGTTAATGCCCGTGCCATGGTGCCTCGCGCCTCCCTCCGTCCGTTATCCGTTGTCCCCCGCGGCCGGTTCACCCTTCGCGGCCCCCGCGGCCGGCGGAACGGCTACCACTTTTTCGCGAACCTTGTCTGCCATTTTCTTCTGCTGCGCCGCATCCGCCTCCAGAAACTCGACGGCCGCATCGCGCCCCTGCCCGATCTGGACGCCGTCGAAGGACAACCAGGAACCGCGCTTGTCCACAAGCCCGTGCAGCATGGCCGCGTCCAGGATCGAGCCGGTCCAGGAGATGCCCTTGGAAAACAGGATGTCGAACTCCGCTTCGGTGAAAGGCGGAGCCATCTTGTTTTTCACGACCTTGACCCGCGTGCGGTTGCCCATCACCCGGCCGGTCGCATCCTTGATGGAGGAGATCCGGCGGATGTCCAGGCGGACCGAGGCGTAGAACTTGAGCGCCCGGCCGCCCGGCGTGGTTTCGGGGCTCCCGAACATGACGCCGATCTTCTCCCGGATCTGGTTGGTGAAGATGCAAAGCGTTTTGGACTGCGCGATCCCCGCGGTCAGTTTCCGCAACGCCTGGGACATCAACCGGGCCTGAAGGCCCACATGCGCATCGCCCATCTCGCCGTCCAATTCCGCCCGCGGCGCCAGCGCGGCCACGGAATCGAGCACCACCACGTCCAGCGCCCGGCTCTGGACCAGCTTGTCGGTGATCGCCAGCGCCTCCTCGCCGGACGAGGGCTGCGAGATCAGCATGTCGTCCAGATTGACGCCAATCTTGCTCGCGTAACCCGGATCGATCGCGTGTTCCGTGTCGATGAACGCCGCCACGCCGCCCTCTTTCTGGGCGTTGGCGATGATGTGCAGGGCCAGCGTCGTCTTGCCCGAGGACTCGGGGCCGAATATTTCAACCACGCGCCCGCGCGGCAAACCTCCGATGCCGAGCGCCATATCGAGCGAGAACGCGCCGGTCGATACAACCTGGACATGCTTGACGGAGGAGGCGTCGCCCATCTTGATAATAGAGCCTTCCCCGAACTCTTTCTGAATGGACGCGATGACGGCGTCGAGCGCCGTGTTGCCGCCCTTGGTTTCACTCTTGGGTGTCTTGGCCATGATCCTTAACCTCGTTTGGGTTCGCGCAGGAATCGTTGTGAAGACGGCATTATGCCACAGTCCGGAGCTGTTCGTCGAGCATCTCCAGCGCTTTTCGGCAGGCGGCCCGGCGGACCGCATCTCGCACTCCGGGAAACCGGAACCGGCGGACCACGCTCCCTTCCGGCCCGGCGACGGCCAGCCAGACGGTGCCGACGGGTTTTCCCGGCACGGCGCCGCCGGGACCCGCGATGCCGGTGATGCCGATCCCGTAATCGGCGCCGAGCGCGAGGCGCGCTCCGGCTGCCATGGCCGCGGCGGTCTCGCCGCTCACCGCGCCATGGGCGGCCAGGAGGCGGTCGGAAACGCCCAGCAGGCTCTGCTTGATGGCGTTGGAATAGGCGACGATGCCGCCACAATACCAGGCTGAACTGCCGCTGACCGCCGTCACACGGGCGCCCAGCAGGCCGCCCGTGCAGGATTCGGCCGTGGCCAGCGTCCGCCCCAACCGGGCGAGCCGCGCGCCGGTCCGGGCCGCCAGGGGGGGGCTCATGCGGCGTACCCGCGCGGATGACGGCGGGTCCAGTTCCAGGCGCTTTCGACGATCGCGCGAAGCTCGGGGAAGCGCGGTTTCCAGCCAAGATCGCGGGTGGCACGGGTCGCGTCCGCCACGAGGGCATCCGGATCGCCGGGCCGCCGGTTGGCGTCAATGACGGGAACGGCATGGCCAGTCACGGCCCGTGCCGTTTCCACGACCTGGTTCACCGAGTAACCGCTGCCGTTGCCCAGGTTGAAGGCCCCGGTCTGGTTGCCCTCCACAGCCAGGATGTGGGCCTGGGCCAAGTCCGCGATGTGGATGTAATCGCGCACGCAGGTGCCGTCCGCCGTTTTGTAATCGCGGCCGAAGATCTGGACATGCGACGCCTGGCCCAGCGCCACCTTGAGCACATTCGGGATGATATGGGTCTCGGGCTCGTGATGTTCGCCGTATTTCTCGGTCGCCCCGGCGGCGTTGAAATAGCGCAACCGGACGGTCCGGAAGCCGTGGCACTCCTCGTACCAGCGCAGCACGTTCTCGAACTGGAGCTTCGATTCGCCATAGGGATTCGCGGGCCTTTTGGGCAGATCCTCGGTGATCGGCACGCGTTCCGGCACGCCGTACACGGCGCAGGTGGAGGAAAAGACCAGACGCTTCACGCCGACGGCCTGCATGGCCTCGGCCAGGTGCACGCCGCCGCCGAGGTTGTTCCTGAAATAGAGACTCGGATGGGCCATGGACTCGCCCACCAGGGCGTAGGCCGCGAAATGGACAACCGCGTCCGGCCGGGTCGCGCGCATGGCCGCGAGAATCGAGTCGCGGTCCCGCAGGTCCCCGACGATGAGAGACGCCCGCGGATCAACGGCTTCGCGATGCCCCCGCTCCAGGTTGTCGAACACCACGACCTTGTGTCCGCGATCCAGCAACTGTTCGACGGTCACGCTGCCGATATAGCCGGCGCCGCCGCTCACCAGGACTTTCATGATGGTCGTTCCTCCAGTTTTTTAAGACGAGCCTCAAGCGCCGCAAGCTGCTCCCGCAGCTTGGGGAGCCGCGACAGTAAAACCTGCCGGCGCATCTCCTGGGTGTGCGGAATGGCGGGGAAGCCGGAATAGAAACCGGGCGCCGGAATGTCCGCGATCACCCCGGCCTGACCGCCGATCGCCACGCCATCCCCCACGTCCAGGTGGCCCGCGAATCCCGCCTGGCCGCCCACCGTCATGTGGCGGCCCAGGCGGGTGCTGCCCGCAATGCCCACCTGCGCCGCCAAGGCGCTGTGGGCACCGATCGTCACGTTGTGGGCCACCTGCACCAGGTTGTCCAGTTTCACGCCGTCCTCGATCCGCGTCTCCCCGAACCGGGCGCGGTCCACGGTCGTGTTGGCGCCGATCTCGACATCATTGCCGATCGTCACCACGCCGACCTGCGGAATCTTCCGCCAGCGTTTCTGGGAGTCGGGCGCATAGCCGAAACCGTCGCTGCCGATCACCACCCCGTGATGAAGGATCGTCCGATCCCCGATCCGGCAATATTCGCGGATGCTGACCTGCGGATACAGAAAGCAGTCCCGGCCGATCGTCACGCCATGCCCCACGTAACACTGGGCGCCGACGACGGTGCCGTCGCCAATCCGGACACCCGGCTCGATGACGCTGAAGGGGCCGATCGACGCCCCCGCGCCCAAAATGGCGTCCGGAGCCACAAGCGCGTTCGGATGAATGCCCGGCGCCGGGCGCGGAAGAGCCGGCGGCGCCAGGAACGCGGCGACCCGGATGAAGGCCGCGTCCGGATCGGGCACCCGGATGCGGGCGGGCGCGGGGCATGTCCCGTTCCAGTCCTCGGGCACGACGATCGCGCCGGCCCGGGTGCGGGCCGCCTGTTCGGAATAGCGGGCCGAGCTCAAAAACGTGATGTCGCCCTCGCCGGCGTCCCGCAGGGAGGACGCGCGCCGGATGACGACGGCGGTGTCGCCCTCGCAGGCGGCGTTCAGGCGCGCCGCCAATTCGGCCACAGTCAGCGTCATGGCTTTTCCACCTTGGCCGCCGGTTTGTCCAGCGGTTTCTCCGCCGGTTGCGTGTCGGCAGACGGCGTGTTTTTGTTCAGCGTCTTCAGCACCTCGTCGGTGATGTCCAGCCGGTCCTCGGCAAAGATCACGTTGCCCAGAAAGCCCGCCTCGGACGCGTCGAGCACCAAGGTCAGCCCCTTGGCCTTGGCGGTTTCCGCCACGGCCTGGCGCACTTCCTGAACGATCGGCTTCACCATGAGCGAGCGCTGCTCCTCCATTTTGCGCCGGTTATCCAGGTCGGATTTGCGGACCTGCACCTCGAATTCCTTCAATTCGGCCAGCGCTTCTTCCGCGGCGTCGCGCTTGCGGGCGCGGGCCTCGTCACTGAGCGCCTTGTCGTTCGTTTCGGCAATGGCCTTTTTACAGGACTCGTCCATTTCCTCCAGTTTCGCCACCAGGCGGCGCTGGGCGTCCAGAAGTTCGTCCTCCAGCTTGCGCAGCGCGTCCATGGCCGATTGCGACTTGTGGTACTGCTTGAACGCCTCCTGGCCGTTGACCACGCCGATTTTCTCCTCCGCCGAGGCCGCCAGCGCGCCGGCCAGCGCCATCCCGATCACCGCCCGAATCGTTCCCGTTTTCATGCTTGTCCTTCCTGTTGCCGTCCTGTCGCATTGCGGGCCGGCCTCAGAAGCCGTACCCGATCCAGAAACTCCAGCGCTCCCGTTCCGTTACGTCCCGTTCCCGGTCCGTCAGAACACCCGAGTCGAGCGCGTAATCGAGCCGGACGGGAAAGCCGGGGATGTCCAGCCGGATGCCGACGCCCGTGCCCCAGGCCAGTTCCTCGCAACTGAAATCGTAGGGATCGACCGCCAGGCTGCCCATGTCGAAAAAACCCCCGAACCGGATGTTCGGCACGGGAAGCGGAATCATGTATTCCGCGCTCGCCAGCAGCAACGTCTGGCCGCCGCGGGGCTGGTACTCGATGTAGGTCGTGCCGTCCGGGTTGGGAATCTCGCGATACGCCTTGGGCCCCACGTCCCGGTACTCGAAGCCGCGGACGGTCCGGGGCCCGCCGGCATAAAAGCGCTCGGACAGCGGCACCTCGTCCGTGTTCCCGTAGGCGTCCTCGACCTGCGCGCTCGCGCGTAGGCTCAGCACATGGCGGAGCCAGAGGCGCCGGTGGAACTCGCCCTTCACGGCGAGGGCGTAGAGATCGGTGTCGAACCCGAACGGCCCGCCCATGACCGAGCTTTCGAGCGACACGCGGTATCCCCGGGTGGGCACGAACACGCTGTCGCGCCGATCCCACCACAGGCTGGCATCGAAGGAACTCTGCGTCCTGGCGCCCTCTTCGGTGTACGTGAAGGTGCTGCCATCCACGTCCGTGAACAGTTCCTCGTCCTCGACATCCGAGATCGCCACGCGTTCGAGCCGGTACCGCAGTTCCGTACGGGAGGAAAACAGCGTCGGGAAGCGCAGCGCCGTGCTGCCGCCGCTGCGGGTCACGTCGTATTCCGAATAGGACCGGCTCATCGTGTAGCCCTCCACCGTCAGGGCCAAGGGCCGGTCCAGGAACCAGGGCTCCGTCAGCGACAGGGAATATTCGTTCATCGTGGAGCCCGCGCGAAGGCTCAACTTCAGCCGCTGCCCGCCCCCCGTGAACGTCGGCCAGCCGAGCAGATCGAAGTTGCCCTGCGAAATCTCCATGTACCCCGCCAGGTTGTCCACGCTGGAAAATCCCGCCCCGATCGTAAACATGCCGGTGGGCTTCTCCAGCACCTCGATGATCAGATCGTTCGTGCCCGGCGTCCCCGTCGCCACGGGGTAGCCGACCACGTTCTCGAAATAGTTCATGTTCATCAGGACGCGCTCGGCCTGAGCCACTTTGACTTCGTTGAAGATTTCGCCCGGATACACCTTGACTTCGCGACGGATCACCTTTTCGCGCGTCCGCGCGTTGCCTCGAATCACCACATCTCCCACATGAGTCAGGCGCCCCTCCCGCACCTCCAGCGTCAGATCCATCACGGCCGGCCCCGCCGGGGTCAGTTGCGGGTCCACGTCGGTCCGGATGAAGCCCCGCGCGCCGTAATAGTCGCGGATGGCGCGAGCGGCCTGACGAATGGCGGCCATCGAGGCGGTGTCGCCGGTCTTCACGCCCGGTTCCCTGGCCACCGCCGCCAAATCGAACTGTTTCACGCCCCGGATATGGACACGGCCGATTGTATATAGGGGCCCCTCCTCCACGGCGACCACCAGCCGCAACAGGCCGCCGCCCATCGGATCCGCCACGGGAACATGCACCCGGACGTCCAGGTACCCGAGATCGAGGTACCGGCCGCGCACATCCTCAATCAGCCGTTTCAGGTTGTCCGCGTCATACTTGGGTTTTCGGATCCAGTACCAGATGTTCCACCGGGCCGGAAGACCAAGCAGGGACCGGAGGGAACCGGACGACAGGGCCCTGTTGCCCGTGAAGACGATCGAGCCGAGCCGGGACCGGTTTCCCTCCCGGACCGTCAACGCGACCTCGCACAAGCCGGCGTTCGTGTCGGTCAGGGTCAGCGACCAGTCCACAGCGGCGTCCGCATAGGCCTCCTTGCGGTACAGTTCCCGGATCTGACGCGCGCGGGTTCCCAGCAACGACTCGTCCACCCAGTCGCCCGGTTGCAGGTCCAGCACCTCCAGAATCCGGGACAGGCGGATGGCCGTCACGCCCATGACCGCCACGGGCGATCCGAGCTTGGGCTTGGGCGCTACCCGGAAAAAAACGGCGACTCCGCCCGGCGTCTCCTCAACGGATGCGGCCACGTCGCCGAACCGACCGGTGGCGAGAAGCGCCTTGACATCCCGACCCACCGCCACGCGGTTGTAGGCGTCCCCCGTTTTCACGCTCAGGAAGGAGCGGACATAGGCGGCATCCACAGCCAACGGCCCGCTTGTTTCGATGCGCACCTCGGAAACCTTGGGCAAAGCGGGCAGTTCCTGGGCCGCCGCGCGGAACGGCGCCAAGGTTGCCGCACCCAGAACGAGGAGAACGAAGAGGCGCGTCATGCCGGTTCTCCTCCCGCGGTCTCGTTGATCGGCGGCTCCTGCTGATAGCGATCGGTGCGCTCCTCGAAAAGGGTGAACCGGTCTTTAAAATTGAACTGAACATCGGCGTGGGTCGGCCCGTTGCGATGCTTGGCCACATCCACCACGGCCAATTCCGGATCGTCCGCATGCGCGTCATCGGGATATTTGCAGGGTCGGCGCAGCAACAGCACCACGTCGGCGTCCTGCTCGATGGAACCGGAATCGCGCAGGTCCGACAGCTTGGGGGTGCCAAGCTTGTCCCTCGTTTCGGGAGCGCGGCTGAGCTGACTGAGGCAGAGCACAGGCACCTTCAGTTCCTTGGCCATGGCCTTGATGCCGCCCGATACGGCGGTGATTTCGATCTGGCGCCCCTGCCGGGCGTATTCGTCCGCGTGCAGGAGTTGGAGGTAATCCACCACCACCAGTTCCACGTTGAATTTCTTCTTGAGCCGCCGGGCGCGGGCGCGCAGTTCGTTGATGTCGAGGCCGGCGGAATCGTCGATGTAAATGGGGGCTTTGCTGAGCTCCTTGGAAGCCCGGATCAGTTCGTTGTGTTCGCTGCCATACCGGGGAATCATCCCCGCGGAGACCGAGGCCATGGACACCCTGGCCTCGGTGCAGAGCATGCGCAGGACCAGTTCTTCCTTGGACATTTCCAGGCTGAACACCGCCACGGCCCGGGGGCGTTTGTCGGCCTTATTGCGGCCCAGCGCCACATTCTGGGCAATGTTCATGGCCAGCGAGGTTTTGCCCATGGAGGGTCGCGCGGCCAGGATGAGCATGTTGGAGGGGCGCATGCCGTGCAGAACGCCATCCAGGTTCTTGAAGCCCGAAGCGACGCCGTTGACGCCGTCCTTGGCCATGATGAAATGTTCGACCTGCTGCATGGTGGACACCACGGCGTCGCCGAAGCGGATCGCGGTGCCCCTTTGCAGATCGGCGCCGATGTCGAAAAAGCTCTGCTCCACGGCGCTGAGCACGACGGTGGCGTCGCCCTGTTCGGTGTAACAGGCGGCCTCGGCCCGGCGCGCTTTGTCGATGATCATGCGCAGGAGATGCTTCTGCCGGACGATGTCGATGTAGTATTCGGCGTGGGCGGCGGTGGGCGTGGCCTCGATGATTCCGTCGAGGAACAGGGGGCCGCCGGCCTTTTCGAGCGTGCCCACGCCTTTCATCCGCTCGGTCACCGTGAGAGAATCCACAGGGCGTCCGTCTCGGGCCATGTCAAGCACGGCCTCCATGATGAGACGATGGGCGGGAATGTAAAAGGCGTCAGGGGTCAGCTGGGCTTCAATGCAAAGGTCCAGCACATGGGCGGCATCGAGGAGGACGGAGCCCAGAACGCCCCTTTCGGCTTCTTCGCTATGCGGGGGAACCCGTTCCATGCGCGGAAACCGGGCCCCGGAGGAAGGCTCGCTGGGCATACCGCCTCTTTGTCGTTACTTGTCTTCGACGACCCAAATCTTGATCACGCACTCGACTTCGGGATGAAGCTGGACCGGCACATCGTAGGAACCGAGCGCCTTGATGGGCTCCGCCAGCCCGATGCGCGACTTCTCCACATCGAACTGGTTTTCCAGAAGTACGGCGGCGATGTCGACGACCGTAACCGAGCCAAAAAGGGCTTCCGGTTCGCCGGCGCCGGCCTTGGCGCGGATCGTAAACAGCCCCTCGCGGGAGGCCTTGGCGATCAGGCCGGATTGCGTGCGGGCGCGGTCGAGTTTCTTGCGGTTTTCCTCGTCCCGATCCTTGCGGATTTTAGCCAGCCGCCGGCGGGTCGCTTCCGTCACCGGGGCCGCCAGTTTACGAGGAAGCAGATAATTGCGGGCGAAACCGTCCGCCACGCGGACCACGGCGCCTTCGGCGCCCACGTCCTTCACATCGGCCATCAGAATAACTTCAATCGCCATGGCTACCGCTCCCTTATCGAACCAGACCCATGACCCGGGCGCGCCGGACGGCGCGGGCCAGCCGGCGCTGCATCGAAGGCGTGGCGCCCGTAATGCGGCTCGGCATGATCTTGCCCTGCTCAGTCATGAATTTCTTGAGTGTTTCGTAGTCGTGGAAATCAATGGCCTTGACGCCCTCCGGATAACGGGAGCGCCTCCGGCCCGTGACGTTCCAGTCGCTGGTGCTGCCGCCACTGCGGCTTGATGCTCGTCCTCGTGCAAACATGACTCTCGGTCTCCTCTTCTCGCGTTCCTCGCCTTGCGTCTAAAAGGGAAGGTTCTCGTCGTCCGGCGCCCCCTCGTCCGCCGCCGTCTCCCCGCCTTCCGGCGCGGCCGGCGCGGGGGCCTTCCGGACCGCCGTCGGCGGCCGGTTTCCGGCGTTCTCGCCCCCGCCGTTCTCGACGTCGGCCCGCCTCGCGGCCCCCAAAAACTGGACGCGATCCGCCAGCACGCGGAACGTACTGGTCTTGCGCCCGTCCTTTTCCCATTCGTCCATCTGCAGGCGCCCTTCCACGAAGGCCGGCGCCCCTTTAACCAGATATTTGCCGCAGGCTTCGCCCTGCTTGTCCCACACCACCACGGTAATGAACAGTGTCTCTTCGCCGTCCTCGCCCGACGCCTTCTTGAAACGCCGGCTTACGGCCAACCGGAGATCGCATACCGGACGCCCGCCCGGCGTGAACCGCACCTCCGGGTCCCGGGTCAGGTTTCCGATCAGCATGACCTTGTTCAACGAAGCCATCGCGCGTCAGGGCTCCTTGACCGTCGTCTCAGCCTTCGGCACGGGCGCCGCGGAATGCGCCGCCCGGAAGCGTTCTTCCGCAACGCCCACGATCTGCATCCGGAAAATATCTTCGTTTAGTTTAGTCCGGCTTTGGATGACACTCAACTTGTCCGGCTCGATCATGAAATCGATTCGCAGGTAAAATCCGCCTTCCCGCTTTTTCAGCGCGGAGGCAAACGACCGGCGGCCCATGGGAAGCGTCTGCTCGATCACGCCGCCGGCGCGCTCGATTTCCGCCCGGATTTTGGCCGCAAATTCTTCCACGTTCTCGTCACGGACGGTTTCCGACAAAATAAACAGGGCTTCGTACGGCTTCAAGTCGTCCTCCTCGTCACAGTCCCGGCGCGGTCGTCCGCCGCGCCCTCTCGTTCCATCGTTGTTCCGTTAAATCGGTTCATCGCCATGTCCGCACCCTCCCGCAGAATGCACGCCACGGCGTCGGCCGCACGGGCCACCGTCCGGTCGAACACATCCTTCGCTTCGCCCACCAGGGGCCTCAACACGTGATCCGCCAGATTTTCCACGCGCGGATCGCGTCCGATGCCGACCCGCACCCGCACGAACTCGTCGGTCCCAACCGCCTCCAGGATCGATTGCAATCCCCGATGGCCGCCGCTTCCGCCTCTTTTCCGAATCCGCAACAGCCCGGCCTCCAAGTCCGCATCATCCAAAACCACAATCATATCCGAAGGCGAGGCGCCGTTGCAACTCAAAATCGCGGCCACGGCCGACCCGCTGGCGTTCATGTACGTCAGCGGCTGCACGAGCATCGTCCGCCGGCCTTCAACGTCCGTCTTCGCGATGCATGCCTCGAACCGGCGGCTCTCCCGCAGGGAGTCGCCCTGCCGGCGGGCCACCTCTTCGACGACCCGGAACCCGGCGTTGTGGGGCGTATGCGCGTATTGGCGGCCGGGATTGCCGAGCCCCACGAGCACATTCACGTCCGTGTCCTCCCAAGACCCCGGTTCCACGCCATCGCCTCAGGCGGCCACCGAACAGGCCGCCGGCTCCAGGGCTACTTCTTGCCTTCCTTCGCGGGAGCGGCCGGTTTCTTATCCTCACCCGCCTTCTTCTCCCCGGGCTTCTTGTCGGCCGGTTTCTTCTCCCCAGGCTTCTTGTCCCCGGCGGCTCCGGCCGCCTCCGCTTCTCCACCCTCCTCGCCTTCCTTCTTCTTGGCGATGAGTTCGGGCTCTGCGCCTTCGGCCGCGGCTTCGCCTTCGGCCGGCGCCGCCTCTTCCTCGACCTTCTGCTCGGTCACCGTCGCCACGGCCACATCCTTGTCCGTGATCAGCGTCAGTTTGGGATCGATCGCGACGTCCCCGACCGTCAGGCTCTGGCCGACGGCCATGGCGCTGACGTCCACGTCGATCGACTCGACCAGGTCGGCCGGCAGACACTCCACCGTCACCTGCCGCAGCAGGTGTTGGAGCACGCCGCCGCTGAGCGTGACGCCCGCCGGCTCGCCCACGAGCCGCAGCGGGATGTCCACGCGCATCTTCTTCGTCATCGAAACCTCGTAGAAATCCACATGAATCAGGTTGCCGCTCACGGGATGACGCTGCACCTCGCGCACCAGCACCTTGGTTTCCACGCCGTCCAGATCCAGGGTCATCAGCAGGCTCGTGTTGGAATGCCCGCGCATCAGCATCTGGAAGTCATGCCCGTTCACCTGGATCGAGCGGGCCTCGGCCTTGTCGTTGTAGATCACGGCCGGCACAATGCCCTTGACGCGCAACCGGCGCCCGTCCGACGACCCCGTCTTGCCGCGCTTGTTCGCCACTATTTTCAATTCCTTGCCCATAGCATCTCTCCTGACTGACTCTCGCTAGATATGAAAAAGATCCGAAATCGACTTATCCTCGTGTATCCGGCGGATCGCCTCGCCGAACAGTTCCGACACCGACAGCACCGTGACCGGCAGTCCGCCCATGTCCCGCAGCGGGACGCTATCCGTAACGACCAGTTCGACGATCTCGGACTTCTTCAGCCGCTCGATCCCGATCGGCGCCAGCACGGCGTGGGTCACCGCGGCATAAACCGCTGTGGCGCCGTTCTTCTTGACGAAACTTGCGGCCGCGCACAGCGTTCCCGCCGTGGTCGTCAGGTCGTCCACCAGAATGGCCGTCTTGCCCTCGACGTCGCCGACCAGGCTGAACGCCTCCACCTCCGTCGGCCCCTTGCGCTGCTTGGCCACGATGGCCAGTCCCGCGTTCAGCATCTGCGCGTAGGCATGGGCCATTTTAAGCCCGCCCGTGTCCGGCGAGACCACCACCGGATTCCGCAATTGCTTCTCCTTCAGGTATTTGACGATCACCGGCGACGCGTACAGATGGTCCAGCGGAATATCGAAATACCCCTGGATCTGCTGGGCATGCAGGTCGAGTGTCAACACCCGGTTCACGCCCGAAGCCACCAGCAGGTTCGCCACCAGCTTGGCCGTGATCGGCACTCGCGGCTGGTCTTTCCGGTCCTGCCGGGCATACCCATAGAAGGGCATGACCGCCGTGATCCGCGCCACCGAGGCCCGCCGTAATGCGTCGATCATGACCAACAGTTCCATCAGATTTTCGTTCGGAGGCTGGCATGTCGGCTGGACCACGAAGACATCGCCGCCGCGGACGTGCTCCTCGATCTTGACCCAGATCTCCCCGTCCGAAAAACGCCCGATCCTGGCCGCGCCCAGCCGAACACCGAGATACTCGGCAATCTTCTGGGACAACGCCG
>CAZSUH010000002.1:67553-70852 GCA_964609905.1 uncultured Verrucomicrobiota bacterium | reverse complement strand
CACGCCCAGATATAACACTCCATGTGCGGCGAGTAACTGATCGCCTCGCCGTCGAAAAACTTTCTCCAGCCGCCGGCCAGATCGGCGAGCGTGAGACAGTCGGTGCGGAAACCAAACCGGCCGGCCGTGCGCAAATTAGCCGTGATGCACTGCATCATGGCTTTGTCCCAGCGATCCTCCTTCAGCAGCGCCGCGGCGGCCAGGGTGCCCATCAGCAGCCGGGCATTGTCGTCGCCGTAATTGCCCTCGTACCGGTACGGCGTGTCGATGCCCCACGCCATAAGCCCGTAGGCGCCATGCTCGGGCGAGGCGCGCTCGTATTGGCGTGCCCGTGAGGCAAAGTAATAAAAATCGAGCAGGTTTCGGGCAACGGTCAGCTTCCGCTTTTCGCCCAGCACCGCGCCGCCAAAGGCAAGCGCCATGGCCGACTCGGCCGCGCAGTCGCCGCGTCGCTCCACCCCCTGCTCCTGGCTGCCATCCCAGGCAATGACCGACATCGGCGCTTCCAGGATCCCCAGCGTCCCGTCGCCCGCCGGCGCTTCGGGAGGAGGCATGGGCGCGCGCCGGCATTTCATGAAGAAGGCCCGCTTCTGTTCCTCCGTCAGCGTATCGGCCGGCGGCAACGACGGTCGGTCGCGATCCTGTTGAAACGCGAACAAACCGCCTCCTTCGCGATACGGCCGTCCGTTGTCCCCCAGCCGGGAGGGATGCAGCAACAGCTTCGAGCGGAAAAACCATTCCACACCGTTCCGCAGCGCGTTTTTCTCCGCGTCCGGAGGCAGCGGTTCCGTGCATCCGTATGCGGAATGAACCCGCGGCGTCCAGGCCGGCAACGGCACGGCCGCGCCCGGACAAAGCCAGTCCAGGATCGCCGTCCACACCGCCCGCCAGGCGTCTTGAGGCGCGTAGCGTCCGGTCAGGAACTGGCTGAGCTTGGTGGCGGCAACCAGCGTGTTGCCGTCCCGTTCGAAGAGCAACGGAATCGTCGCCTCCGGCAATCCGTAAACCGCCGTATCGAAGCCGGCTACCCGCGCGGCCACAAGATGCGCCGGTGTCCGCAACCCGGCGGTCACCCGGACAACGCGCATGCCATTGACCGACAGGATGCGCCGCTTTTCCAGCGCCGGGCCGAAAAAGTCGGACACGACGACCGCCCGCTCCAGGGTCGTGGCGCCGGGACGTTCCAGAGAGAGGCCCGTCAACGCGGCGGGAAATTCCAGGTAAAGCCGGAGCTTTTTCCTCGCGGCTGTTTTCAGCAGTTCCGCCGCGACCATCGTCGCCTTCTCCGGGTAGCCGTCCGCGAGGATCAGGACGGCCGAGTTTTTCGCCGCGGCGCGAACGGCATCGGCGGCCTTGGCATATCGCGGATATCGCGAGCCGCCGGCGATCATCACGCGGTATAAGTCGTTCTTCGCGCGACACGCAAAAGTCAACCGCGCCCCCAGGCCGCATGACGCATGCTTTCGCATCAGGTATACCCGCTCCGCCGTTAAACGGCCTGAATGGCTTCGCGCTCGGGCGTGCTCCGGTCGTTCCACATGCAGTCGCTGAGGTGGAAAAGATTCGCCCCGATCAGCGGGGCGCTCATTTCAGGAGAATGCCAATGATCACGCCCACCACCATCGAGCCCAGCAGGGCAAACGAGAGCCGAACGCTGTCGATCGTCCAGGCCAGGAACTGGATATCCACCCGTCCGCCGGTCAGCAACAGGATGATCGTGAACACCACCATCAGGATCAGCGCAACCATCGTGTGCTTGCTCATCGTTCGTTCTCCTGCCGCGCGCAGCGCGGCAAAACCACACGTTCCAGAATCTGCATGATCGTTTCCACATCCGCCATGCGCCCGCGCCCGTGCGAACCGCAGGCCAGGTCGCCCTCTCCGGGTTCGACCAGCACGGCGCCCCGATCCGTCAGAATCTTCAGGTTGGCCTGCGTGGCCGGATGCTCCCACATCCGCACGTTCATGGCCGGCGCCAGCACGAGCGGCGCCACGCTGGCCAACGCCGTGCAGGACAGCAGATCGTCGGAGAGTCCATGGGCCAGCTTGGCCATCACGTTGGCCGTGCAGGGGGCAATGAGCAGCGCATCGGCCCGGTCGGCCAGCGAAATGTGCTCCGGATACCAGTCATATTCTTTCGCGAACATGTCCACGGCCACCGGATTTCGGGAAAGCGTCTTCAGGGTCAGTTCGGTAATGAATTCGGTGGCGCCCTTCGTCATGATCACGGAAACCTCCCACTCCCGTTTCCGGATCAGGCGAATAAGGTCCGCGGCCTTGTACGCGGCAATCGACCCACTGACGCCCAGCACGATATGGATCGTTTTCGTTTTCACGGCAATACGCTTACAGCCCCATTCCAGCCAGATAGGCAAAACTGGACTTCAGGCAATCGAACGGATCGCGCCGGCAGGTGTCCTGCTCGATGCAATACCAGCGGACTCCAGCCGCCTGGCAGGCGGGCACGATATGCGCCCAGTCCATGTTCCCCTCGCCGATCGGCGCCATCACCGGCCCCTCCGCCACCACTTCCTTGTCCTTCAGGTGAATGACCGGCGCCCGCCCGTGGCAGCGTTCGAGCACGCGTTCGCAGTGCAGGCCCGCATGCTCGACCCAGTAGAGGTCCAACTCCAGCATCAGATCCGGGCCACCCTCCTCCACCAGGATGTTGTGGAGATTGCCCCGTTTCTCGCCCGCAAACCGCATGAACTCGTGACTGTGGTTGTGATGCCCGAACCGGATGCCGGCGGCCTTGAGCTTGGCGATCACGGGCATGGCGTCCGCCAGCCAGCGGCGGTAGCCGTCCGGCGTGTGGCCGTAGGGCTGGGGAATGCCTCCCACGGCCGCGAAATCGCAACCCAGTTCGCGGTGAAACGCGATCTCCCGGTCGGTCTGGGTCATGAGCGCATTCCAGTCGCGGTGCGTGGCGATGCAGGCGAGCCCGTTATCGTCCAGCATCTTCCGCGCCTGCTGGGCGGTCACCTCGGGCTTGTCGCCGTTCATGCAGCCGACGGCTGAGAACTGGACGGCCGGATAGCCCATCCGGGCAATCTTGACCAGCGATTCCGCCAGATCCTTGCCCGTCTTCGTGTAGTCCCGCACCGTATACATCTGGACCGCGAGTTTGGCGCCCTTCTTGCTCATATCGTCTCCTGCTTGGCGGCCGTGCCGCCGGGTGATAGGATGCTTGACATCATCTCACTCATTGGCGTATAGTGCAACCTCTTTTCGGGCGATTAGCTCAGTTGGCTAGAGCACTACCTTGACATGGTAGGGGTCACAGGTTCAAATCCTGTATC
>CAZSUH010000002.1:0-67543 GCA_964609905.1 uncultured Verrucomicrobiota bacterium | reverse complement strand
TGTATCGCCCACCAAGCTTTTTATGAATAAAAAACGCATTGCCTCCCTGATTCGCCAGTTGCTCGTCGAAATCGGCGAAGATCCAAACCGCGAAGGGCTCCGGAAAACACCTCAGCGCGTGGCCGACTCCTGGGAAGAACTGACGGCGGGTTACCGCCAGACGCCCAAGCAGATCATTAACAGCGCCGTGTTCAAGTCCGAGGCGAACAACATGATCATCGCCAAGGACATCGAGGTCTACAGCCTCTGCGAGCACCACATGCTGCCCTTCATCGGCCGATGCCATATCGGCTATATCGCCAAGAAAAAGGTGATCGGCGTCAGCAAGCTCGCGCGCATCGTGGACATGTACGCCCGCCGGCTCCAGATCCAGGAACGGCTTACCGCCGAAATCGCCCGTGCCGTGATGGATTCCGTGGGCGCCGAGGGCGTGGGCGTGGTCATGACCTGCCGCCACCTCTGCATGATGATGCGCGGAGTGGAAAAACACCGCTCCATGATGACCACCTCGTCCGTGCTCGGCAGTTTCCATCACGACCCGGCCACCCGCATGGAGTTCCTCACCCTCGTCGGCCGCCCCGACGAGGTGTGACATAACGGGCTTGCTTTTCCCGGCCCGTTGGCCGATGGTATCAGCAGACATTCCGGAACGATCCCCGCCTCAAACGGATCGTTCCATGAACACTCCCCTTCATCTGCTCACCGGCCTCTGGGGCGAAGCCCAGGCCGCCGCCTATCTCCAACGCCAGGGTCTCCGGATCCTCGGCAAACGGGTCCGGCTCGACGCCCGCGACGAAATCGACCTGCTCGCCCGGCATGACGCCACGCTGGTCTTCGTCGAGGTCAAGACCCGGCGCACCGAGGAGTTCGGCCGCCCGATCCGCGCCGTGGACCGCCGCAAACGCCACACCCTCTGCCGCGCCGCCCTCCGCTACATGCGCCGGCTGCGGGAACCGCCCGCGGCGTTCCGCTTCGACGTGGTGGAGGTCATCGGCCGGCCCCTGCGCGCCTCGCCCGTCATCCGTCACATCGAAAACGCGTTCCCCCTGGAGCGGCGCTACTTCGTGGCGCCCTGACCCGGATCGTTCTTCTGCCGGGCCAACCACGCGTGGATTCGGATGGCGTCCTGCACCGGCCGGAACGAGCGGCGATGGGCGGGCGACGGCCCGCGCTCCAGGAGCGCCTGGGTGTGAAACGGCGTGCCGTAGCCTTTGTGGCCGGCGAGGCCGTAACCGGGAAAACGGACGTCCAACTCCCGCATCAACCGGTCCCGCGTCACTTTCGCCACAATGCTGGCCGCGGCCACGGAGAGGCTGAGCGCGTCTCCGTCGATGATCGGAGTGCAGGGATACGGGATGGACGGCGCGCGGGGGCCGTCCACCAGAACGTGATCGGGCGGATGAGCATATCCGCCAACCGCCCGGCTCATGGCCAGAAACGTGGCCTGAAGAATGTTGATTCGGTCGATCTCGAAAACATCGGCCGCCCCGACCGACAGTTCGACTTCGCGCAGGCCGCGGAGGAGATCGTAGGACCGGTTCCGACCGGCTTCGGTGAGTTCCTTGGAATCCTTCAGTTCCCGGAGGAGCCCGCGCGCCTCGGCCTCAAGAAAAGCGGGGTCGAAAATCACCGCGGCCGCCACCACGGGCCCCGCCAGCGGACCTCGGCCGGCCTCGTCCACGCCGGCCACGCGCCGGAATCCCCGTGCCCACGCCTGACGCTCGAATTGCAGCAAACCGGATCAGCCTTTGCTCGTCTTGGCCAGACGGGCTTTCTTGCCCGACCGATCGCGCAGGAAATACAGCTTGGCGCGACGCACGCGGGAGGAACTTTCCACTTCCACCTTGGCCACGTTCGGGCAGTTCATGGGGAACACCTTCTCCACGCCTTCGCCGTGCGTGACGCGCCGGACCGTGAACGACCCCTGGACGCCGCCGCGTTTGATCGCAATCACCGTCCCGGCAAACACCTGGAGGCGCTCTTTATCGCCTTCCTTGATTTTGACGTGCACCTTGACCGAGTCGCCCACGGCAAAGGGCGCGAGCGGTTCCTGACGGGTGTTTTCGCGGTTGATTTTATCGATCATTTTCTGGATCATGGTCTTTCCCTCTATTCAGCAAATCCGGCCTTCTCGACATCGTTCTGCGTTCCGCCTGCTCCCGCCGCCAGCGCGCGATCTCCGGGTGGTTGCCCGACAACAGCACCTCCGGCACGCGCATCCCGCGGAACTCGGGCGGGCGCGTGTATTGCGGGAACTCCAGGAGCCCGCTGCTGAAGGATTCCTCCCTCGTCGCCTGCTCCCCGGCGCCCAGCACGCCCGGCAACAACCGCACCGTCGCGTCGATCACCACCGCCGCCGGCAACACGCCGTTGGTCAGCACATAGTCCCCGATCGACAACTCGTCCGTCACCAGCGCCTGCCGCACCCGTTCGTCGATCCCTTCGTAGTGTCCGCACAGGAACACCAAGTGCGACTCCCGGCTCAACCGCTCCGCATCCCCCTGGGTGAACGTCCGCCCCTGGGGGCACATCAAGATCACGCGGCTTTCGGGGCGCCGCACCGACTCCACCGCCGCGAACAGCGGCTCCGGCTTCATCACCATTCCCGGCCCACCCCCGAACGGCCGGTCGTCCGTGACCTGATGCCGGCCCTCCGCAAAATCGCGCAGATTGATCGCGCGCATCCGGCAGGCTCCCAGGTCCTGCGCTCGCTTGAGCATGCTCTCCTCAAGAAAGCCGTTCAGCATCCCGGGGAAAATCGTGATGACATCGATCTCCAGCCTGCCGCTCATGGGCGCCGCCTTTGCGCGGCTGGGCGCCGCGCCACCGCCGAAAAACCTACGACGCCGCCGGCGCCGCGGGAACTTTCTTGAGCAGACTGGCCACCGTGTCGCTGACCGCCGCGCCCCGGTCTTTCCAATGCTGGACCCGGTCCAGTTTGAACTGGAAATTCACACCGGTTTTTTTGGGGTCATACCAACCCAGGATTTCGATGAACCGCCCGTCGCGGGGCGACCGGCTGTCCGTCGCCACCACCCGGTAGCTCACATCGTTATTGGCGCCCACTCTGCGCAATCTGATTTTTACCGACATTCGTTTTTCTCCTCAAAGCGTGACATAATGGCATATCAACGCCTGCGTTGCAACTTTTTTTGCATCATTCCGATTTTTTTTGCCATCAGCTTCGCCTGCTTGAACTGCCGGATCAGGTCGTTGACGTCCTGGACGGTCGTTCCGCTCCCCCTGGAAATCCTCAACCGGCGGCTCCCGTTGAGAATTTCCGGGTGGCGCCGCTCCCGCGGCGTCATGCTTTGGATGATGGCCTCCGCCTTCTTCGAAAAACGGCCCATTTCGTCCGCCGCGCCCGCCTTTCCCGCCAGGGCCGCCCCGCCGGGGAGCAACTCCAGGATCTTCTCGAGGGGGCCCATTTTTTTCATCTGGCGGAACTGGTGAAGGAAATCGTCCAGCGTGAAATCATTGGTTTTGAGCTTGCGCTCCGCCTCGGCAATCTCCTGGATGTCCACCGTCTGCTGCACTTTTTCGACCAGGGAAACCACATCGCCCATGCCCAGGATGCGGGAGGCCATGCGTTCCGGGTAAAAGGGGTCCAACTGATCCTGGTGCTCGCCCGTTCCGGTAAAGAGCACGGGACAGCCGGTCACGGACCGGATCGACAGAGCGGCGCCGCCCCGGGCGTCGCCGTCCAGCTTGGTGAGGATCAGCCCCGTCAGGCCCAGCGCTTTGTGAAACGTGTCGGCCACGCTGACGGACTCCTGGCCGATGGCGGCATCCACCACGAGCAGCACGTTGCCCGGCTTGACCGCGGTCTTGAGGGCTTTCAGTTCGTCCACCAGGTCCGTATCGATCTGAAACCGGCCGCCGGTGTCGAACACCACCATGTTGTGCCCGGCCCGCCGGGCTTCCTCCAGGGCGCGCGCGCCCAGCCGGGGGAGGCTTTCCCCGGGAATCGGCCGCAGGAGCGCCACGCCGGCCTGACCGGCCAGCACGGCCAGTTGGTCCACGGCCGCCGGCCGGCGCAGGTCCCCCGCCACCAGCAAAACGTCCCGGCCCCGTTTTTTCAGCCAACGGGCCAGCTTGCCCGCCGTGGTGGTCTTGCCGGAGCCGTGCAACCCGCACAGCATGAGCGTGGCGGGCGTGCCGGCCATGTTCAACTCGGCCTGGCCGCCGCCCAACAACGCGGTCATCTCGTCATGCACGAACTTGACGAACTGCTGGCCCGGCGTGACGCTCTGCAACACCTCCCGGCCCAGCACGCGCTCGCGGACTTTCTCAACGAACTGCTTGACCACCGTGAAGTGGACGTCCGCCTCCAGGAGCGCCATCCGCACCTCGCGCAACGCATCCCGGATGTTGGCCTCCGAAAGCGAGCCGTACCCGCGCAGGTTTCGGAATACCTTCTGGAACGAGTTGGAAAGGGCTTCAAACATCGCGCTTAGCGGGAGGTCGCCGTTTCCGGAATCGGAAACGCCAGCGCCCCTTCCGGGCTCGGGACCGCCTCCACCACGGCGCCGCGTTTGACCCGGCCGCGCAGAATATCCTCGGCCAGGGGATCCTCGATATATTTCTGCACCGCCCGCCGCAACGGCCGGGCGCCCATGGCGGGATCGAACCCCTTGTCGATGAGGAAGTCCCGGGCCTCGGCGCTGAGCGTCAGGCTGACCTCGCGGGCCTTGAGCCGCTGCTCCAGTCCGGCCAGTTCCAGGTCGAGAATCCGGCTCACGTCCGCCCGGGTCAACTGCCGGAACACGATCACCTCGTCGATCCGGTTCAGGAACTCGGGTTTGAACATCTTCTTGGCCTCGCCCATCATCGTGTCGCGCATGGTCTGATAATCGCCCGCCGGGGAAGCGTCGCGGAAGCCCAGGCCGCTCGCGGTCTTGTTGGCGTCGGCGCCCAGGTTCGAGGTCATGATCACGATCGTGTTGCGGAAATCCACCTTCCGCCCGAAGCTGTCCGTCAACCGCCCCTCCTCCAGGATCTGCAGGAGAATCTGCATGACATCGGGATGGGCTTTTTCGAACTCGTCGAAGAGCACGACCGAATAGGGACGCCGGCGCACTTTTTCGGTCAACTGACCGCCCTCGTCATACCCCACATAGCCGGGCGGCGATCCGACCAGCCGCGACACGGTGAACTTTTCCATGAACTCGCTCATATCGAGTTGGATCAGGGCCTCCGGATCCTGGAACATAAACTCGGCCAGGGCCTTGGCCAACAGGGTCTTGCCGACGCCCGTGGGACCCAGGAAGATGAAGGAACCGATCGGGCGTCGGGGATCCTTGAGGTCCGCCCGGGAACGGCGCAACGCCTTGGATATGGTGTGCACGGCGTCGTTCTGGCCGATCACCGTTTTTTCGAGTTCCTTCTCCATGTCGAGCAGGCGGGCCAATTCCTGGCCCTCCATCTTGGCCAGCGGAATGCCGGTCCAGCGGGAGATGACCATCATGATGTCTTCCGGCGTCACGCGCAGGTTCTTGCGGGCGTTGCCCTTTTGCCATTTCGCGATCTTGTTCTCCAGCCCCTGTCGGTCGCGACGCTCGCGGTCCCGCAGCCGGGCCGCCTCCTCGAAGCGCTGCTCCTTGATCGCCGCCTCTTTCTTGAGGCGGATTTTCTCGATCGCCGCTTCCCGTTTCTTCAAGTCGGGCGACCGGGTCGTGTTGCGGATCCGCACGCGGGCGCCCGCCTCGTCGATCGTGTCGATGGCCTTGTCGGGCAGGTACCGGCCCTTGAGGTAACGGTCCGAGAGCCGGACCGCGGACTCCAGGGCTTCATCGGTGATCTTGACGCGGTGGTGTTCCTCGTATTTGCGGCGGATTCCCTGAAGAATCCGGATTGCCTCCTCGACGCTGGGCTCCTCGACCTTGACGGTCTGGAAGCGGCGTTCCAGGGCCGCGTCCTTCTCGATGTATTTGCGATATTCGTCCAAGGTGGTGGCGCCCACGCACTGGAGTTCGCCGCGGGCCAGGGCGGGCTTGATGATGTTGGAGGCGTCCATGGCGCCCTCGGCGGAGCCCGCGCCCACGATCGTGTGCAGTTCGTCCACGAACAGGATCACGTTGGCCGCCCGCTTGATCTCGTCCATGATGGCCTTGATCCGCTCCTCGAACTGGCCGCGGTACTTGGTGCCCGCGATCATGAGCGCCAGGTCGAGGGTGATGACCTTCTTTTTGCGCATGGATTCGGGCACGTTGCCCTCCACGATCGCCTGCGCCAGCCCCTCCACGATCGCGGTCTTGCCCACGCCGGCCTCGCCGATCAGGACGGGGTTGTTCTTGGTGCGGCGGCACAGGATCTGGATGACCCGCTCCAGTTCCAGGGTCCGCCCGATGACGGGGTCCAGCTTGTCCTGCCGGGCCAGTTCGGTCAGGTCGCGCCCGAAGGTGTTGAGCGCGGGCGTTTTGACTTTGGCCTTGTCCGCCGCGCCGGGCGCGGCGGGAGCGCCTTCGGAAGCAGGCCGCGCGCCGGACGGCGCGCTTCGGCTTTCGGGAGGCTCCTCGCCGGCCTCGTCTTCGTCCCCGGCTTCGCCCGGCTCGGGCGGCGTGAAGTTCGGGTCCAGCACCCGCATCACTTCAGCGCGCACGGATTCGATATCCACGCCGAGGGTGCGCAACACCTGGGCGGCCACGCCCTCTTCCTCGCGCAACAGGCCCAGCAGCAGATGTTCCGTGCCGATGTAGTTGTGGTGCAGTTCCCGGGCTTCCGACGCGGCAAATTGCAATACCCGCTTGGCGCGGGGCGTGAACGGGATCGGCCCCACCGTCTTGGTTTCGCCCCCCTGGCCCACCTGCTTTTCCACTTCCATCCGCACGCGTTCGATCGACAAATTCATCCGCTTTAAGACGTCCACGGCCACCCCCTCGCCCAGGGCGATCAGGCCCAGGAGCAGGTGTTCCGTGCCCACGTAGGTGTGATTGAACTTTTCCGCCTCCTGGCGGGCCAGTTGGATGACCTGGCGGGCGCGCGGCGTGTATTCGTTGAAATTGTTCATGCCGGTCCTTTATCTCAAAGCGGTAAATTATCTCATGAAAACCGGCCTTGGTCAAACCCATTCGATCCCGGCCACCCAGTCGCGCAAGCGCTGGGCGCGCCACTCGTCCCGCTCCTCGGCGGAAAGCGCTTTCCCCGCCTCCTGCTGCAGATGGGCGGGCTGGACCGTCAAAAACAGCCGGTTCAACAGCGGGGTGTCGACCCCCTTCAACCAGCCCAGGGCCAACCCCAGGCGGACGCCCGACAGCAGGTCCAGCGCCTCCTCGGAGCTCATGACCCGGGCGTGCGCTAACAGGGCCAGCGCGCGCGCCACGTGATCCCGCACCTGGACGGGACGGGTTTCCAGAAGACGCTGGCGGGCGTTCGCTTCGTGGCCGGCCACCTCCTCAACCAGGGCGAGCAACCGGTCGATCAGGGCCGTTTCGCTCGCGCCCAGGGTGGCCTGGTTGGAGATCTGGTACATTCCGCCCAGCGCATCCGTGCCCTCGCCCAACAGGCCCCGCACGGCCAGTTGCAGACGGCCCAACCCCTTGACCACCTTCTCCGCATCCCCCGTCATCCGCAACCCGGGCAGGTGCAGCATGACGCTGGCGCGCAGGCCGGTGCCCACATTGCTGGGGCAAGCCGTCAGAAAACCCAACCGCGGGGAGACGGCATACGCCAACCGCTCCCCGATCGCCGTGTCCAGGGCATCCACGATCTGCCACAGCGCCCGCAGATCCCGGCCGGAAGCCATCCCCTGAATGCGCAGATGGTCCTCCTCGTTGATCATCACCGCCAGCGTTTCGTCCGCCGACACCAGTACGGCGCTGCCGGCGCCCTTGCCCGCCAGTTCGGTGCTGATCAGGTGGCGCTCCCGCAGCCATTGGCGGTCCTGCGTCTCCAACTCCTCCAGACGCCACACGACACCGCCCGCCAGCAGGGGCACGCGTTCAATCAGGGGCAGCACCCGGCGGCACAGCCGGATTCCTTCCTCGTCGCCCGCCCAGCCCGGAAAAGCGGACTCCGCCACGTTCCGGGCGAGCCGGATTCGGGCGCTCATCACAATGCCCTGGGCGTCCGTGCCCCTCAGCCAGGCGGGAAGCTCCCGCGGATGTGGAACCCGGTTCACGAGCCGCCTGCCGCTTCCGGCGGCTCGGCGCGGAGAATCCGGAGTTCATCGCGCACCCGCGCCGCCTCTTCGAATCGCTCAGCCGCGATTGCCTCCTGAAGCCGGGCGACCAACCGCTCGTCCTGGGCCTGCCGGCTCCGGATCGCCAAGACCGCCGCGGGCGCCTTGCCGACATGGGCTTGGCTCTTGTGCAGCCCCATCAGAATGCCAGCCAACTCGTCCGCGAACGCCTCGTAACAGGCGGGACAGCCCAGGCGGGAAGTTTTCCGGAAGTCGCTGAGCCGCATGTGGCAGGAGGGACAGCGCGTGTCGGCCGCGCCGCCGGCCTCCGCGACGTCCGTGCCATGAGCCGCCTTCAGCAGCAGGTCGGCCAGGGAAACCGGCTCGTCCACGTGGATGCCGTTCTTGGCGGCACACGTGGCGCACAGGTGCAGATTCTTGACCTCGCCCTCCGAAAGCTGGGTCACATGCACGGTCGCATCCGGCTCGCCGCAATAGTCGCACCGCATGAACGGACTCCGGCCGCCCGGGAGGGGCGCCCTACTGGATGGGGGTGCCCGCCTCGCAGGCGAACTTGTGATAGGTTTCGCCGAGCTCGTGCGTCACTGGCCCGGGTTTCCCGCGGCCAATGACGCGGCGGTCGATTTCGCCGACGCCTATGATCTCGGCGGCCGTGCCGGTCAGGAACACCTCGTCGGCGTTATACAGGTCGTACCGGGTCATCATGGGCTCCTCAACCGTATAGCCCCGCTCGCGGGCGATCGTCATCACCACATTCCGGGTGACGCCCACCAGCGCGCCGGACGAAGCGGGCGGCGTGAGCAGCTTCTTTCCGTATACCGCGAAAATGTTATCGCCCGTGGCCTCCGCCACGTAACCGGCGTGGTTGAGCATGATCGCTTCCGGAACACCCGCGTTGATGGCCTCGATCTTACCCAGAATATTATTGAGGTAATTCAGGCTTTTAATCATGGGATTGACGGATTCCGTGTGATTCCGGATCGTTCCCACGGTCACGATCTTCAGCCCCTGCTTGTACAGGTCCGCCGGATACAACTGGATGCCGGCCGCGATGATGATCACCTCAGGCTTCTTGCAGGTGAAGGGATTCAGCCCCAGCGTGCCCACGCCGCGCGTCACCACGAGGCGGATGTAGCCGTTCATGCACGTGTTGGCCTTGCAGGTCTTGACCACGGCGTCGGCCATCTCCTTCTGCGTCATCGGGATTTCAAGCGCGATCGCCTTGGCCGAGCGGTACAGGCGAGCCACGTGCTCCTCCAGCATGAACACCCGCCCGTTGTAGGAACGGATGCCCTCAAAGATACCGTCCCCGTACAGCAGCCCGTGATCGAACACCGACACCTTGGCCTGGTTTTCCGGCACCAGGCGGCCGCTCATGTAAATCTTCATGCGTCTTTCCCCGTGCAATCGGTTGGCGAATAGAATGATTCTATGTATCGGATTTTCCGCTTCCCCGTCAAGTTTTTCCGCCGTCCTCAGGTATTCAGGGCCGGACGTTGAGCGCCCGGGTTTCCGCCTTGAGCTTTCGGGACGACGCGAATATGCTTGTCTCCCTCAACGAAAACCCGACACCAGGAGCACCGCCATGGCCGATTATTACAAGTTTCCCGATTCGTTCCTCTGGGGCTGCGCCACCGCCTCCTACCAGGTCGAAGGTGCCGCGAAGGAAGACGGCCGCGGCCCCTCCATCTGGGACACCTTCTCCCACACCCCCGGCCATATCGCCATGGACCATACCGGCGACGTCTCCGTGGACCAGTACCATCGGTTCCGCGACGACATCCAACTCATGCAATGGCTCGGGCTCAAGGCCTACCGCTTCTCGGTGAGCTGGTCCCGCGTCTTTCCCGAAGGCGAAGGCGAGCCCAACGAGAAAGGCTTCGACTATTACGACCGGCTCGTGGACGCCCTCCTGGCCGCCCGCATCCAGCCCTGGATGACGCTGTTCCACTGGGACCTTCCCCAGGCGCTTCAAACCAAATACGGCGGGTGGGCCTCCCGGGAAACCTCGAAACGGTTCGGCGATTACGCCGCCGCCGTCACCCGGCGGCTCTCGGACCGCGTGACCCGTTTTTTCACCATTAACGAGTTCATGTGCTTCACCGACTCCGGCTACAAGTGCACCACCTTCCCGCCCGGCATCGTGCTTCCCGAACCCCAGGCCAACCAGGTCCGCCATCACGCCCTGCTGGCACACGGCCTGGCCGTGGCCGCCATCCGCGCCAACGCCAAACGCCCGCCGGCCGTGGGCCTGGCCGAAAACGCGGTCGTCACCGTTCCCGTTATCGAGACGGCCGAGCATATCGAGGCCGCCCGCCAGGCCATGCGCCGGCAGAACGCGCCGTTCCTCACCGCGGTGATGGAAGGCGCGTACATGCCCGCCTACCTGGAATCGTGCGGCAAGGCCGCGCCGGTCTTCACCGAAGCGGATATGAAAACGATCGGCGCGCCGCTCGATTTCCTGGGCATCAACGCCTATTCCCCCCAGATCGTCCGGGCCGACGCCTCGACTCCCGCCGGCTTCTCCGTGGTCCCCTTTGCGGACAGCCACCCCCGCATGCACATGCCCTGGCTCTATTTCGGGCCGCAGGTCCTATACTGGGCCCCCCGGCATGCCCGGGAGATCTGGAACGTCAACGACGTGTACATCACCGAAAACGGCTGCGCGGCGGACGACAAATTGAACACCGCCAAGGAAGTGGACGACACCGACCGGCTGATGTTCCTCCGCCAGTACCTGATCGCCGCCCACCGCGCGGTGGCCGAGGGCTGGCCCCTGAAGGGGTACTTCCTCTGGAGCCTGCTCGACAACTTCGAATGGGCCTGTGGCTACACGAAGCGGTTCGGCGTCACCTACGTGAATTACGAAACCCAGGAGCGCATTCCCAAGCTCAGCGCCAAATTCTACCGCGAAGTCATCGCCCGCCACGCGATCGTCTGATTTCGAGCCCGATCGGGAAACAGATCCAGAACCGCGGGCGTGACGTCCGTGATGGCGTGGACGGCCTTCAACAGCCGGCTGCTCCCCGCGCCGATGGCCACAAAGGGAACCGGCGTTCCCGTGTGCATCCCGTGGGACATGTCCTCCATGTTCCCGTGATCGCTGGTCAGGATCAGCAGCTCCCGTTCCCGTTCAAGCCCCCTTTCCAGCTCCCCGCAAAACCGGTCCAGTTTGCGCGCCACCGTCCGCGCTTGCGCGATCGTGCCCCGATGTCCCGCCTGGTCGGACTCGAAAAACTCGAACAGCGTGAAATCGTGGCCCCGGGCAATCGTCCAAAGATGCCGCGCCGCCTCCTCCGGCTCGACCACCGGCCCCTCATACCCCCGCTCCACCAGCGAGGCCCGCGTTAAATCGTGAAACACGGCCTGGCCGGCCCGCAGGGCCGCGCCGTCCCGCACCGTGCCGAACGCCTTCAACGCCGCCACCGTGGTGACGGACGGACGGCGTCGCACCCACCGCTCGGGCATCGACTCCAGGAAGTAGGCATTGGCGCTCGCGGCCCGGTAACCGCGGGACTGCAGACGATCGTAGATGTTATGCGCCTCGATGATCGCCCGCAGGTCGGGCCCGGGGAAACCCGGCACATGCCCATTCACCGCCGCCGCCGCGTTGGCCCCCGTCAGCAGCGCCGTCTGTCCCGTCGCGCTCTGCGGCAACCCGGGCACGCCCATCGTCACATCCATCGGAACGCAGGATTCCCCGAGCCAGCGCTCCAGGACCGGTGCTGTGCCGCCGCAAAAGGGATTGACCGCCGGATCCGCGGGGCCGATTCCGAATCCATCCACGAAAATCATCAGGACTCGCTGGGTCATCGCTCCGGTTATATTCCCTTTTTCGGTTGTTTCCAACTCTCAAACGTGACAAAATGAATCCTGGATCGTGCTGAAGGCTTGGTGTTCATGAAAGAAAACGTTCCGGAAGAACTGATCCGCCTGCTCTGCTGTCCGAAATGCCGCCAACCGGTGGCGCCGGAGGGGGCGTTCCTGTGCTGCATCAATGCCGCATGCGGGCTGCGCTATCCCGTCCGAGACGGCATCCCCGTGATGCTGATGGAAGAGGCGGAGTCCCCGGCGCGCCAACCCCCGAAGGCTGCGCCCGCTCCATGACCGACGCCGAGTTCCAGCATTGGGATGCCATCCGCCGCCTCACCCGGACCGAGGGGCCGATTTCCATACTCATGCCGGCCCACAATCTCCAGGATGTGATCGCCACCAACATCCGCCGCGTCCACGGGGTGTTCAACGGCCGCGCGTCTTTTGAGATCGTGGTCATCGACGACGGTAGCACGGACGACACCGCGGCCCGCATCCGCGAAGCCGCCGCCGGCCTGCCGGAGGTCGTGCCGGTCCTATTGAAGCAAAACGCCGGAAAAGGGGGCGCCCTCCGCGCCGGATTCGAAAAATCCACCGGGGCGTTCATCGTCCTGCTTGACGCCGATCTCGATCTGCCGCCCGAACAGATTCCCTCTTTTTTCTCGAAATTGGAAACATCCGGCGCGGACATCGTCATCGGCTCGAAACTGCATCGCGATTCGAATCTGCATTACCCCCCGTTGCGCCGGTTTATCAGTTTCGTTTATTATGTCTTCATCAAATTCGCCTTCAACCTGCCCGTGCACGACACCCAGACCGGCCTCAAACTGTATCGCCGCAAGTGTCTCGACTGGGCGTTCCCCCGCATGCTGGTCAAGGCGTTCGCGTTCGACCTGGAAGTGCTGGCCCTCGCGATCGCCCGCGGCTTCCGCGTCGCCGAGACGCCCGTGCGGGTCGATTTCCACGGCGCCTGGGGCGGTGTGCCTTTGCAGGCCATCCGCTCGGTGCTCAATGACACGCTGGCCGTGTTTTACCGGCTCCACATCCTGAAATATTACCACTCCATCCCCGACATCCGCATTCCCGCCCCCCCGCCGCTCGTGAGCATCGTGATCGCCTATCCTTCGGAAACCGCTTTCCTCCGCCAGGCCCTCGCGAGCATCGCGGCCCAAACCTACCCCCATTACGAAGTGCTTCTCCTGCCGGACGCCGCCGCCGGCCATCCCTGGCCGGAACGAATCCGGGAAATTCCCACCGGCCGCCTCCGACCCGCGGAAAAACGCAATATCGGGATCCGGGACGCGCGCGGGGACATCGTCGCCTTTCTTGACGACGACGCCTACCCCGTCCCCGACTGGCTGCAGAGGGCGGTCGGCTATTTTTCCATTCCGGGCGTGGTCGGCGTGGGCGGACCGGCCGTGACCCCACCCGACGATCCCCCTCCCGCTCAGAGAAGCGGCCAGGTTTACGCCAACCCCCTCGTCTCCGGGGGCGCCCGCCACCGGTATACCCCGGATCGCGTGCGGGCGGTGGACGATTTCCCCAGTTGCAACCTGTTCGTTTCCGCCGCGGCCCTGCGCCAGGCCGGGGGCTTCCGCACCGATTACTGGCCCGGCGAAGACACCTTGCTCTGCCTGGACCTGGTGCATCGGAACGGCGGCCGGATTCTCTACGAGCCGCGCGCGCTGGTTTACCATCATCGCCGCGGCCTGTTTCTCCCCCACCTGCGCCAGGTGGGCCGCTATGGACTGCACCGCGGCCTCTTTGCGCGGCGTTTCCCCGAAAACTCGCATCGCCTGGCCTATTGGCTTCCCTCCCTGTTCCTCCTCGGCCTGGTTGGCGGCGCCCTTGTCGCGCCATTCCACGCCTGGCTCCTTCGGGCCTACCTGGGCGCCACGGCCGCCTACCTGCTGGTCACGTTTCTCGGCGCCTTTGACCGCCGACCGCTCACCTGGATCACGGTCTGGCTGGGCATCATGGCCACTCATCTCGTGTATGGCTCGCGTTTTCTCCAAGGCTATTTTCTCGGCGGAACCCCGCGCGCGGTGCAACGCTTCGACCACCCCTCCGAACCCGGCAACTCCCGCGGGAGCAACACATGAAAATCATGGTCGGCTATCCTCCGATCCCCTCCCCCAAGGGCGTGCCGCTGCTGTCCCAGAACCGCCAGTTTCAGTGGTTCAACAAGCCCACCTATGTCTATCCCATGGTGCCCGCCTATGCCGCCTCGCTCGCCGCGCGAAACGGCCATGACGTCCGCTGGGCCGACGGCATCGCCGAAGCCTGGTCGCCCGAGCGGTTCGAACAGGAGTTCCAGTCGTTCGACCCCGACGTGCTCCTGATCGAAGCCAAAACCCCCATCATCAAACGCTACTGGGAAACCGTCCGCCGCCTCAAATCCCTTGGCGGCCGCGCCCGCATCGTCCTGTGCGGCGACCATCCCACCGCGCTCCCGGCGGAGACCATGGCCGCCTGCCCCGTGGATTTCATCCTCACCGGCGGCAACTACGACTTCCTGCTCCAGGATCTCGCCCGCCACCTCGAATCCGGCGCGCCGCTGCCGCCCGGCGTCTGGCTCCGCGATGGCGCGCAGGTTCGATCCACCGGCCCGTTCGTGCTGGACCAGGACCTGAACGACCTCCCCTTCATCGATCGCGACCTGACCCGCTGGCGGCTCTACGCCAATAAAAACGGCAACTTCCGCTTCACGCCGGGAACCTACACGATGGTCGGCCGCGACTGCTGGTGGGGCAAGTGCGCCTTCTGCTCCTGGACCACCCTCTACAACCGCTGGCGCTGCCAGACACCCGAGCGGCTGGCCGACGAGATCGGCCTGCTGATCGACCGGTACGGGGTGAAGGAGGTGTTCGACGATTCCGGCTGCTTCCCCGCCGGCCATTGGCTGCGCCGCTTTTGCGAACGGATCGTCGAGCGGGGCTATCACAAAAAAGTCGTGCTGGGCTGCAACATGATTCCCGGCGTGCTGAACCAGGAGCACTATGACCTGATGGCCCGCGCGAATTTCCGGTTCCTGCTGTTCGGCCTGGAGTCCGCCAGCCCCGAAACCCTGGCGCGCATCCGAAAATGCGGAAAAGCGAACGACATCGAAAATTCCATGCGACTGGCTAAAAAAGCCGGGCTCCAGCCGCACGTCACCTGCATGGTCGGCTACCCCTGGGAGAGCGAAGCCCAGGCCCGACAAACCATCGCCCTGACCCGTTCCCTGTTCGACAAGGGCTACATCGACACCCTTCAGGCCACGGTGGTCATTCCCTATCCGGGCACACCCCTGTTCAACGAGTGCCAGGCGAACGGCTGGCTGAAAACCGAGGATTGGGACCGCTACGACATGCGCGAACCCATCATGAAAACGCCGATGCCGGACGACACCGTCATGGCCCTGACGCGCGACATCTACAAGTCGTTCCTCACGCCCCGCTTCGTGTGGCGGAAACTCGCATCCATCCGCTCGTTCGCGGACGTCCGGTTCTATTGGCGCGCCGGCTTGCGCGTCCTCGGCCACCTGCTGGATTTCAGCAAAAAGGAAGCGTAGCCGACCCGGCCGCGTTCGTCATCCACGTGCATCCGCGTCACGCCCGAAACCGGCAATGTTCCGCCTGACGAATGGCTTCCAGGCGCCGGACCGCATCCCGCAGGTCGTCATTCACCACCACATGCCGGTATTCCGTCCAGCGCGCCATTTCATCCGCCGCATTCTTCAACCGCACGGCAATCGTCTCCGGCGCGTCCGTCCCCCGCCCCGTCAGCCGTTCGCGCAACACCGCGAAGGACGGAGGCACCACGAAAATATCCGTGAATCCCTGGCGGATCAGGGGATCCGATTCGGACGCCAGCGCCTGCTTTCGCAACGCCGCGCCTCCCTGCACGTCGATCGCCATCACGATGTCCAGGCCGCCCCGCATCGCCTTCAGCGCCGTTTCCTTCAGCGTGCCGTACCGGTTTCCATGCACCCTGGCGTGTTCGAGAAAATCCCCCGCGGCCACGCGCCGCTCGAATTCCGACTCGGAAAGGAAGTGGTAGCTTTCCCCCTCGACCTCGCCCGGCCGCGGCAGGCGGGTCGTGCAGGACACGGAATACGCCAGCCCTTCGCACGTCGCCAGCCACGCCTTGCACAAGGTGGTCTTGCCCGCGCCCGAGGGCGCCGACATCACGATCAGCAAGGGCCGCTTCAACGCGGGAACCGCATCGAAAAGATCGGGCGTGGAATGGCCGCCTTTATTCGACATTCTGCACCTGCTCGCGGAACCGCTCCAGTTCCGTCTTGAACCGGATCACCTGCCGGGAGATTTCCAGATCGTTGGCCTTGGACCCGATCGTGTTGATCTCCCGGAACATCTCCTGGGCCAGGAAATCCAGCGAGCGCCCCACCGGCTCGCGGGATTGGAGCAGCAGTTTTCCCGTCTGCTGAAGGTGGCTATCCAACCGTGTGATCTCCTCGCTGATATCCGCCCGCTCCGCCATCAGCGCGATCTCCTTCAGGATGGACGGATCGTCCGCCCGGACCGGAAGGCCCGCCCGCTTCAAGCGGTCCAGCACGTCGCGCCGGTAACGCGGCCCCACGGAGGGCGCCAACCGGGCGATCCGCCGGACCCGCGCGCCCGCCACTTTCAGGCGGCCCGACAGATCCCGGGCCATCGCTCTCCCCTCCCGTTCCCGCATCGCCACCATCGCGGCCAGGGCCTGGCGCAGCGCCTTCTCGCACACGGGCCGGATCAGGTCCACATCCTCCTCCACATAGTGGTATTGGAGTACCTCGGGCAGTTGCGGCAACAGGCTCGCGCCCAAATCGTCGGGCAGTTCCAGCTCCTTCGCGACGCACCGAATTTCCCGGACAAACGCGCGGGCCAGGTGGTGATCGACCTTCGCGCCCTGCTGTCGCTTGTGTTCCGACACCGCCACGTTCACCGAACCGGTGCACTGCCCGCGCGAGACGGATTCGTGCACGATCTCGGTGAACCACGACTCCAGCGGCGTCAGCGCGCGGGGCAGGTTGAGCCGCAAATCGAACTGCTTCCGGTTCACGGAACTCAGGTCCACCTCCACCCGAATGCCGGAGCTTGCGGCCTCCCCATGCCCGTAGCCCGTCATGCTTCTAAGTGACATGCGTGTCTTCTCCCGGTGTGGGCGATCCGGCCAATCGCTGTTTTTTCAGATACGCTTCCACAAACTCGTCCAAATCGCCGTCCAGCACCGCCTGCACATTGGACGTTTTCAGCTCGGTGCGCTCGTCTTTCACCTGCGTATAGGGCTGCAGGACGTAGGAGCGGATCTGGTTGCCCCAGGAGATGTCGCCCTTGTCCCCGTAAAACCGGTCCATCTCCCGCCGCTGCTTGTCCAGTTCCAGTTCGTAGAGCTTCGACTTGAGCATCTTCATGGCCTGCGCGCGATTCTGGTGCTGCGACCGCTGGGTCTGGCACGACACCACGAACCCCGTGGCCAGGTGCGTGAGCCGGATCGCCGAATCCGTCTTGTTGACGTGCTGCCCGCCCGCGCCGCTGGAGCGGAACGTATCGACCCGTATGTCGGCGTCCAGGACCTCGATCTCGATCGAGTCGTCGATCTCCGCGGTCACATCCAACGAGGCGAACGACGTGTGGCGCCGCTTGTTGGAATCGAACGGGCTGATGCGCACCAGCCGGTGCACGCCTCGCTCGGATCGGAGATAGCCGTAGGCATAGGGTCCGCTCACCTGGAGTGACGCGCTTTTCAAGCCGGCTTCGTCGCCGTCCTGAAAGTCCAGCAGATCGACCTTGAATCCCTTGTTTTCGCAATACCGCCGGATCATGCGCATCAGCATGGCGGCCCAGTCGCAGGCCTCCGTGCCGCCCGCGCCCGCGTGCAGCGTCAGGAATGCGTTGTTCCGATCCAGGGGACCGCTCAGCATGGATTTGAGCTCCATGGCGATCACGGCCTTTTCGAGCGGCGCGAGATCGGACTCGGCTTCCTCCGCGGCCAGCCGGGCCATGTCGGGGTCGTTTTCCGCGCCGGCCATCTCGAGGAGCACGGCGGCGTCTTCGGCGCGCTTGACGAGCGCGTCGAAGGGATTCAGGATGTCCCGCTCGCGGGTCACCTGATCCAGCAACTCGCGGGCCTTGTTGGGATCGTTCCAGAAATCGGGCGCCGAGGTGCGGCGCTCCAGTTCGGTTACCCGGGTGCGGCGTCCGTCGACGTCAAAGATAACCTCTCATTTCCGCGAGCCGGCCGCGAATCGCGTCCAGCCTTGCCAGGACATCCTCATTCATGCGTGTTCTCCCGATTAATCGTTCCGCGCTCCGCTCGCCGGAACGGCGTTGCGGCGCCGGTCCATCCACAGGGCCGCCGCGGCCCAAACCAGCACGGCCCAGGCGCAGGGAATCGCCAGCAGCCAGTCGCCATGCCGCGTGTACGCCGTCAACGCCATGGACGGCGGGGGACAATCCAGCAGCGACACGTCGGACGCCTGCGTTTCGTCCGGCAACGGGCCGGTTGCGCCCAACCAGCCTTCGTCCGAGGAGCGGCTCAACCCCGTGCGATAGATGCGTCCGTTCGCCTCGATGCAGGCCGAAATGCCGGAATTGGACACCCGCACGCCCGGCACCCGGTTCTCGATGCACCGCATGACGCCCATGTTCAGATGCTGCCGGTGTTGGGCCGTGCCGTCGAACCAGGCGTCGTTCGACTGGTTGATCAGCAGCCGCGCGCCGCGCCGCACAAACTCCCGCGACAGGTCCGGAAAGATATCCTCGAAACAGATCGTCACCGAAAACCGGGCGTTCCGCTCCGGCAGATCGAACACCGTCGCCTCGCGGCCCGGCGACAGGCTGATCCCGAGGGGAGAGAGGCGTTGCAACGCGGGAAACGGCTTGTCGAACGGAATAAATTCCCCGAACGGCACCCGATGCTGCTTGTCATAAAAACGATCCTGGGCGCCGTTCGTGCCGATCAAAATCGACCGGTTGAACAGCGCGCCGTTCTCGTCTTCCCACAGCGTGCCCGCCAGCAACGGTCCGCACGTTTCCGCCAGCCGGGTCACACGGGCCTGCAACTCCGCGTCTTCTCTCAGATCGCCGGGCGTGCACGTTTCGGGCCAGATGGTGAGGTCGGGCCGGCGGCCCGCCAAGGCCAATGCCGTGTCGCGCGCGTCAAATGTCAGCGTCTCCAGCCGGTTCTGCACCTCGTTGGCGAAGGCCGCGTCCCACTTGACGGCCTGGTCCACCGCCGGCTGCACAAGGCCGACCAGCACGTGGCCGCCCAGGGCGCCAACCTGTTGAAACCGGGCCCGGCCCCATACCGTGCAGACCGCCATCACGGTCAGCCCCATGAACAGTTCGGCGTGCGGCCGGTAGCGGCGCCAGGCCTCCCTGTCCAGGTAACGCCCCAGCGTGAAGGCCACCGAGGTGTTGAACAGCACGATCACGCCCGAAACCAGAAAAACACCGCCCCACTCCGCGGCCTGCGCAATGGCCGGATTCTGCGCCTGCGCGACGCCAAGGGGATTCCAGAGAAAGCCCGTGAACAACACCGCGCGCAGGTATTCCAGCCCCACCCAGAACACGGGGATGACCAGCACCGAGGCGCAGTTCCGGATCAGCCGGCCGGTGCCGGTCCAGGCCAGCCAGCGCGAGACCGTCCAGGCAAAGGCCCCCGTATACAACGCGCAGTACAGGGAAACAAGCACCCAGCCCGCGGTTGTCAGCGCCGGATGCAAGCCGGCGGTATGGGACAAAGCGGTCAGCCAATGCAAGCCCGTGAGCCATGTGATGGAACCGGCGAGAAATCCCCAGCCGAACGACTCGCGCGGCGGCCGAAACCGGCAGACCAACAGCAGGGGAACCAGGCACCCCCACGAGGCCGTCACGCTCTCCCAGGGGGCAAATCCGGCGGCCGTCAGGACGCCGGTCGCGACGGCGGCCGCCAGGCATAAAATCCGGCGAAAGGCCTTCTGGCCGGCATCCGTCATTGTCCCACTCCGCAGCAGCGCTTGTACTTCTTCCCGCTCCCGCAGGGACAGGGGTCGTTGCGCCCCGCCTTGGGCCCCGAGCGCTGCACGGTAGCGGCCGACTCCAGGGCGCGATCCACGGCATCGCGCGGTTTGGCGGGGAGAGGCGGCGGCGCGCCGCGCCGCCTTGGCTCGGAAGCCGACTCGCCGCCGCTCGCGGCGCCAAGGGTCTGCACGCTCTCGTGCACGACGCGGGTCGCGCGGGGCGCCATCGGCACGGCCATCGGCGCCAGCCGGAACAGGTTGGCGGCCACTTCCTGGCGGATGTTCGCCATCAGCACGCCGAACATCTCGAACGCCTCTTTCTTGTATTCGATCAGCGGATCGCGCTGCCCGTAGGCCCGCAGCCCGATGCCTTCGCGCAACTGGTCCATGCTCCGCAGATAATCCTGCCAGTTCATGTCGATGGCGCGCAGCATGATGAACCGCTCGAACATCCCCACCGTGCGCGGATCGGCGGCGGCCGCCTTGACCTGGTAGGCTTCCCGGATGCGCGCCATGAGGCCCTCGCAGAACGGCTCGATAAACGCCTTGTCCGTCTTGATCTCCTCGCGCGGCAGCGGAACCGGGAACGTCATCTGGAACCATTCCAGGAAGGACCGGATGGTTTCCGGATTGCCGTCCAGCAGCATCTCCTCGGCCCGGGCCAGGACCGTATCCTCGATCATGTCGAACAACTGCTCCGTCACTTCGGCCGACCGGACAATGTCGCCGCGCAGCTTGTAAACGATGTTCCGCTGCTTGTTCATCACGTCGTCGTATTGGAGCGTCCGTTTGCGGATGCTGAAGTTATGCTGCTCCACCCGGCGCTGCGCGTTTTCGATGGAGCGGGTCAGGATGGAGCTTTCCAGCTCTTGCCCCTCCTCCAGCCCCCAGCGCGTCAACAGGCGCGCCACCCGGTCGGGGCAGAACAGCCGCATCAGGTCATCTTCGAGCGACGTGTAGAAGCGCGAGGAGCCGGGATCGCCCTGCCGGGCGCAGCGGCCGCGCAACTGGCGGTCGATCCGGCGCGATTCGTGGCGCTCGGTGCCTATCACGTGCAGGCCGGCGGGATGCTCCTCCAGGAACTTGCGGAGCGACACGCCGTCCGGCATCTTGTCGGACAGGGCCAGCGGCGAGGTGATGATCGAGCGGTCGAACGGCACCACGCCCTCGCCCAGCTTGATGTCCGTGCCTCGGCCGGCCATGTTCGTGGCGATCGTGATGGCGCCCTTCTGGCCCGCGTCCGCCACGATCTGGGCTTCCCGCTCGTGGTATTTGGCGTTGAGCACATTGACGTTCAGCACGCCCGCGCTGCGCAGCATGCGGCCGAGCAACTCGGAGGTTTCGACCGAGATCGTGCCCACCAGCACCGGCTGGCCCCGCTGGTGGCAGGCCACGATTTCGTCGATGATGGCCTTGTATTTCTCGCGCTTGGTCTTGTACACCCGGTCGTTGTTGTCCACCCGCCGGACCGGCCGGTTCGTGGGAACCACCAGGACGTCGAGTTTGTAAATCTGGAAAAACTCGTCCGCCTCGGTCTCCGCCGTGCCGGTCATGCCGGCCAGCTTCTCGTACATGCGGAAATAGTTCTGGATCGTGATCGTGGCCAGCGTCTGCGTCTCCTGCTCGATCTTGACGCCTTCCTTGGCCTCCACCGCCTGGTGCAGGCCGTCGCTCCACCGGCGGCCCGGCAGGATGCGTCCCGTGAACTCGTCCACGATCAGCACCTGGTTGTTCATCACCACGTAGTGAACGTCCTTTTCGTACAGACAGAACGCCCGGATGAGCTGGTCCACGTTCTGAATCCGCTCGCTGCGCTCGGCGAACACCTGCTGCACCTTCTGCTTGGCCTCGGTTTTGGCCGGCAGGTCGAGCGCCGCGTTGCCGTCGATCTCGGACATCGAGGCCACGATGTCGGGCAGCACGTAGGCGTCGGGGTCGGCGGGGTTCAGCTCCTTGCAGCCCTTCTCGGTCAGGCTGGCGTCATGCCCCCGCTCGTCCATCGAGAAGAACAGCTCCTCCGTGAGCGCGCGCGCCACTTCCTTGTTCATGTCCGTCAGCATCGCGTTCTCCACCTTTTCGTGGAGCGTGCGAATGGCCGGGATTTCAAGCAGATGCAGGAACTGCTTGTGCTTGGGCATGCCGTGAAAGACCTTGTAGAGGTTGAAGCGGACCCGCTCGACAGCCTCGTCCGGAGTCAGTTCGGGCGTCTTGCCCGTCTTCCCGTTTCCCCCCTTTTCTCCCGCCTCGGCCGCGCCGGGCGCGACCAGGGGAAGCAGATCCCGGACCTCCTGCATGAGGCGGCCGCAAATTTCCGCCTGCTGCCGGACCAGCCGTTCGACCCGGGGTTTAAGCTTGTCGTACTGGTGCGTCGATTCCGGCGACGGGCCGGAAATGATGAGCGGAGTGCGGGCCTCGTCGATCAGGATGCTGTCCACCTCGTCCACGATGGCGAAATAGTGGCCCCGCTGCACCTGGTCCTCCGGGCGGAACGCCATGCCGTTGTCGCGCAGATAATCGAAGCCGAACTCGCTGTTGGTCCCGTAGGTGATGTCCTTCGCGTATTCCGAGCGGCGCTCCGCCGGGGACATCGTGTTCTGGATGCAACCGCAGGTCAGGCCCAGGAATTTGAATACGCTGCCCATCCACTCCGAGTCGCGCTTGGCCAGGTAATCGTTCACGGTGACCAGGTGCACGGGCTTGCCCGTGAGCGCGTTCAGGTAGAGCGGCAGCGTGGCCACCAGGGTCTTGCCCTCGCCCGTGGCCATCTCGGCGATCTTCCCCTGGTGCAGGCCGATGCCGCCCATGAGCTGGGTATCGAACGGCACCATATCCCACACGCGCTTGTGACCGCACACCTCGAACTCCCGGCCCGTCAGGCGCCGGCACGCGTTCTTGACCGTGGCGAAGGCTTCGGGCAACAGACCGTCCAGCGACTCGCCCGCCGCCAGGCGCGCCCGGAATTCGGCGGTTTTGCCGACCAGCTCCGCCTCGGTGAGGCGCTGGTAGCCCGCCTCGATTTCGTTGATCCGCGCCACCAGCGGGCGCATCAGTTTGAGGTCGCGCTGGCTTTTCGTTCCAAACAGTTTTTTCAGAAAGCCGATCATGCGTACTCCGTGTCTCGTCCCGATAAAAACGCAATACTATTGCATTCCGCCGGAAATAGCCATAGGATAGTCTGAATTGGCGCACTTTCCCACCCTGGCGCCGTCCGGAATCGTATGACCACAGAACCAGTTCCCAATCCCGGCGCCACCAGCCGATTCACTGAACTTCCGCCCGCCACGATTCTGGAGGAATCGGATCCGCGGGTTTCCCCGGATGCCGAACGCCTGAATCTGATCGGCGCCTACGCGACCATCGTCCGGGAGGGCGTGCTGCGACATCCGGTGGCCTACCATTTCATCCAGGCACTCGGCAAAGGGCGCCAGGGCATCGTCTTCCTCGCCGTCCGACAGGGCGCCCGCGGCTGCCGCACCCGCCACGCGTTGAAGTTCTTCGACCCCTCCATCTACTCCAGCGCCGAACGCTACTGGACCGACATGGAGCGCATCGCCGCCCAGATCTCGCTCCTGCAGCCGACCCACCACGACAACCTCATCGCCTGCGACCTGTACGACGAATGCGACGGAATCGGCTTCGTCCAGATGAACGCCGTGGACGGCATCAATCTCCAGTATTTCCTCAGCGCCGGCCACATCGCGATCGCCCGCGGCCAGAGCTCGGACGAGGAATGGCAGCACTTCATGAACGTCATCTTCCGCCTCCAGGGCGACCGGATTCTGCTCACGCCGGGCATCGCGGTCCATATCCTGAGGGAGGTGCTGGCCGGACTCGAGGAACTGCATGAAGCCGGGTTCCTGCACGGCGACATCAAGCCTTCCAACATCATGGTGGACCGCAACGGCGGCATTCGCAGCGTCGATTTCGGCCGCGCCGCCCGGATCGGGGAATGCGTCAGCATCCAGCTCGGAAGCCCCCTCTACATGGCCCCGGAAATCCACCGCCTCGAACCCGGCCTGCCCCAGTCGGACATGTACAGCCTCGGCCTGTTGGCCGTGGAACTGCTCGGCGGCCGGATCCCGATCGATCCCGCGCTATCCCGGGACGAGGATCTGCTCGCGGCCAAACTCGCGCTACCCGCCCGGATCGAAACCTGGCTCCCGCCGTACGTGGTGGAGAACGACCTGCTCCTGTCCATCCTCAGAAAAATGCTTCACCCGAATCCCCGGCAGCGTTTCCGCTCCGCCCGCGAAGCCTCCGGCAGTATGCGGGGCCTGCGCGGCGTCCAGCGCCAGTTCGCGAAAATGGATATCGACGCCGAGTACGACACGGAAATCGAACGCTACATGGAAAAACTGGTCGATCCCGCCACCGGCCATATCAACCCGCGGATGGATTGACCGCCCCCCGGTAAAACACGGCGCCGCCCGCCTCGCACCGTTCCACCCGTCCCGCCCGCTCCAGCTCCCGCAACTCCGCCGCCAGCCCATCGACATCCCGATTCAGGGACAGGGCCAGTTGTTCCAGCGTGGCGGGATGGCGGACCACTGTCTCCAGCAACCCGCCCGAGGCGCCCTCCGCCGGCCCCGCGCGGAGCGTCGGCGCCTCCGGCGTTTCCGCGGCCGGCTGGAACAGGCCCGCCAGGGCGCGCATCGACGCCCCGTCCACCGCTCGGGCGTCAGCGTCAGCCGGAGGGCGTGCCACCGTGTTCAGATGCACGCGGGCGGGATGCAGCGGATTGACCAACGCCGCGATCCGGGCCGCCTGGTCCGGCGCGTCGTTGACACCCCGCACCAGGAACACCTCCACCCACAACGCGCCCGCATAGCCGGAGGCGAACGCCCGCAACCCCTCCAGCACCCGCTCGAACCGCAACGCGGCATGCGGCCGGTTGACGCGGCGCCACGACGCTTCGTCCCATCCGCTCAAGGAAACCTTGACGATCGAGGCGCGCGCGGCGGCGGCCCGCACGTCGGGCATGAAAAACAACGATCCATTGCTCATCAGCACGGTGGGAATGGCGCTGCGCGCCCGAAGCCCCTCCAGCACCTCGCCAAAACCGGCATGCAGGGTCGGCTCGCCCGCGCCCGCCAACGTCAGGTGATCGGCGCGGCCGCCGGACGCCAGCCAGGCGTCGAATTCCGCCAGCACGTCCGACTCGGGCACATAACGCGCCCGCTCGATCGTGGTCGCCGGCGTCCGGCCGATCTGGCAGAACACGCAATCGTAGGAACAGGTCTTCGCGGGCGCCAGGTCGATGCCGAGCGACAGGCCCAGCCGCCTGGAAAGCACCGGTCCGAACAGATGGCGAAAGGCGCCCACCGCTTATTTCCCCAGCGCCAGGCGCAAGGCCAGGCGCTCCGGCAGGCCGGCATCGAGAATGCGCTTTTGCGCGGCGGCCACATCGTAGCTCACCCGGTGGAACTCCACCGTCTTCGTTTCGACCTCGCAGGTGACGTAACAGGCGCGGGGATCCAGGTCGCGGGGCTGGCCCACGCTGCCGACGTTGATGAACAGCTTGTGCCCGAACGCCGGCGCGATGCGCTCCGGCGGCAGGCGGATCGTGCGATCCGCGTTTTTCTGGAAGACCACCGGCACATGCGTGTGCCCGTGAAAACAAAGCGCCGTCGTCTGGTAGGCGAAATGCGCCTCGGCCTGCAGCTCGTCGAACACATACCCCCATTTTTCCGGGGCGTCCAGCGTGCTGTGCACCAGCATGAACCCATCCGCCATGCGCTTTTGCCGCAGCTTGCGCAGCGTGTCCTTCTGCGCGGCCGTCAGCACGTGCCGGGTCCACTCGATCACGCTCGCGGCGAGGGGATGGAACCCCTTGAGGCTGTCGTCATGGGAGCTGAAATAATCGTGGTTGCCCTGCACGCAGACGCACTTCAAGTCGACGATGCGGTCCAGGCAGGCGCCCGGGGAGGCATTATAGCCCACAATATCCCCTACGCAGGCATACTGGGACACGCCCTGCGACGCGGCGTGGGCCAACACCGCCTCCAGCGCCTCCAGGTTGCCGTGGATGTCGCCGAGAATCGCGTACTTGGTGCCTTCGCCCATCGAATGCCTCGCTCCCCATCCCCGCCCTTCACTCACGTCTTCAACAGCGCTTCGGCAACAACCAGATCTTCCGTGGTGGTGATTTTCAGATTGGCCCGGTACGAGGGAACCAGGTGTACCGGTTGGCCCAGCAGTTCCACGGCCGACGCTTCGTCCGTCACCTGCAACTTCCCGGCCTTCAGCGCCCGGAACGCCTCCTGCAACAGGGCGGTTTTGAAGGACTGCGGCGTCTGCACCGCCCAGAGTTTCTGACGGTCCACCGTTTTGCTGACCACAAAGCCGTGCTGAACCTCTTTCAAGGTGTCGGTGATCTTGATGGCCGCGACACCTGAACCGTACCGCTTGGCGCTTTTCAAGGTTTCAGAAATCAGTTCAGGCCGCACGCAGGGCCGGGCCCCGTCATGCACGGCCACCTGGGCCACGCCCTCCGGAAGTTCCGCCAGGCCGTTGATCACCGATTCCTGGCGCGTGGCGCCGCCCGCCACGATGCGCTGAACTTTCGAGCAGCCGAAAATCTGAACCAGCCCCCGCGCCGCGTCCATTCGGTCCTTGCGAACCACCAGAATGACACCCTCGATGTCCGGGCAATTTTCGAATGCCAGCAGGGAAAAAGCCAGAACCGGTTTGGTGCCGAGATTCAAAAAGGCCTTGTCGATGCCGGCGCCCATGCGCTCGCTCTTGCCGGCCGCCACCACAACGCCGAAATTCATGGGAACATCCTCTCTTTGAAACTTAAAACTACCCGCAATCCCCCGTTTTGTCAAGCATTCCGGGCATTCCCGCCGGACGCCCCGCCCTCACAGCCCCGTATCCAACACCCGGTAGAGACGCCCCTCCGGCGCCGCCTCGTCCATATCCAGCCACATCAGATAATTGGCCGTCGCGCGGATCGCCGGCGCATCCGGCGTCCAGGTGGCCCCGTTATCATCCGAGTGGTAGACCGTGTAGCGCCGGTTGCGGTTGGCCGGCAACCCGAGCAGCCACAGTCCGTCATACCACTCCCGCTGCCCCACCGCCAGCTCCCGGTGAACCGGGCCCGCCCCGCCCACCGGCGTCAGAATCGCCCACGCGCCATACGTCACCGGCCGCGTCTTAGCCTGCTTCTTATAGGCAATGTTGTAAATCAACCGCACCACCATCTGCGAACTCGCCGGCCATACGCAGGGGATCTCCAATATCGCCGCCTTGCTGACCGGGTCCAGCCCGGTTCGGTTGATCAGCCACGCCGCCCGGTCCAACCCCAGCGCCCGGACCCTGAGCCCATACACCCTTCCGCCCGTCCGGTTTTCCAACGTGAGTTCCTGGGCCGCGCGGGTCCCGGCATTGGTGAGGGCCGATTTTCCGATAATCGCCACGCTCCCCCCGGCCCGGCTCAGGGTGGCCTGATAGGAGGCCTTGTAGCCGGTGGCCGCATGCGTCAGCGTGAACGTCAGCTTCGCCGACTTGACCGGCGCCTTCCAGAGCTGTTGCAGGGTCAACACGCCGCCCGACAACACCGGCTTGACCCCGTTCAGATTGGAGGATTTCACCGTCAACACGCCGCGGCCGGCCGCCAGGTTGGCCACCGCAAACTGCTGCTTCACGCCCCGGGCCGCCGGGCCGTCGTTCAGCAGGTTCTTGAAAGCCGGCAGCCCTTTCCCGGTCCGCACTTTCATGGCGGTCGACCAGCCGCTCAACTCGCCCCCCGGCAATACGCGCCGCACCCGATACCAATAGGTGATCCCGGAACGCAACCCCGTGACAAGCCATTCCGAAACGTTCGCCACGTACCGGTTCTGGTATCCCGCGACCGGCTTGGTGAACGCGGCATCCGTGGCGACGCTTAACTGCCCCTCCGGCGCCCCGCCTTCCACCCATCTCCAACGGGCCGTGAAGGATTTCGCGGCGATCGTCCGCGGCGGCAACACGACGGGTTTGACGGGCCCGTAGTTCGCCGTCACCGTCTTGTCGCCGTCCATCGTCACGGCCGCCGGATTGGCGGCCCCGCTCGCGCCGCCGCTCCACCCGACAAAGACATAGGACGCGCGTGGCGATGCCGTGAGCGTCACCACGGATCCCGTTTCATAATACGGTTGGTCCGGATTCCTGCTCACGACGCCATACGGCGAGTTCACCGTCAGCAAGACGTCGTCATCCGCCTCGATGGCCGCGAGTTCCGCGGGGATCACGTCCACGCCGCCGCACCGGATCGTCGCCGCGCCGTTCGCCTGATCCCCGTCGTCCTCGGCCGCGGCCAGGGTCACGGCCTGATACGCGTCCCAATTACCCGGCGTGAACGTGAGCGACGCTCCCGCGCTGACCGCGATATCCGCGTCGCCCGACACCCGCGCCACCGCCACCACGGTCTCCCCGGTCGGCTGGGCGCTCAATTTGACGCCGAATTGCGCGGTCCCGCCTTCGGGCACATTCAGGGTCGTCCGGTCAATCGACACCCGCGGGGGCTTCACCGCCACGCGCACCACTCCGCTGGTGATCACGCCCAGGGCATTCGAAATCACGCACCGGTATTCCCAGTCTCCGAGAGCCTGCGCCGTCACCGCCAGCATGGCGCCGGTTTGCCCGTCCAAGCGCTCGCCGTTTCGCTCCCATTGATATCGAATCGGGCGGCCGCCGGATGCCGCAACCCGCAAACACACCGTCTGGCCGGCGATCAACTCCGCCTGTCGAACCATCGGCGCCACCGCGGGCGGGCCGGATCCCAGCGCCGCCAGATTGTGATAATACCCGGCCGCCACGCGCATCCCATTGCTCAATCCCTCCGGCACGACCGCTTGCCCGTCGCTGTTATGCCCCCAGGCCGCCAGGGTTCCATCCGCCCGCAACGCCACGCTGTGGTAATCCCCGCCCGCCGCTTCGACCGCATTGCTCAGACCGGCCGGGATATCCCCCTGGCCCATTTCGTTGCGTCCCCACGCCACCAGGGTTCCGTCCGCCAACACCGCCAGGCTGTGGTTCAGGCCGGCGGCCACCGCCGTCACGTTGCTCAACCCCGCCGGGACGTTCGTCTGCCCATACTCGTTCCACCCCCACGCCACGACGGAGCCGTCCACCCGCAGCGCCAGATTATGGTAGCCGCCGGCCGCAATCGCGGTCACATTGCTCAACCCCGCCGGCACATTCGTCTGCCCATTCCCGCCATAGCCCCAGGCCGCAGCCGTGCCATTCGCAAGCAGCGCCAGATTGTGGACATTCCCCGCGGCCACGGCCACCGCCTGGGTTAACCCCGCGGGAATATTCGTCAGGCCATAGGACGCGTTACCCCAACTGACCGGCGTCCCGTCTTCCCGCAACGCCAGATTATGATACCCGCCCGCCGCGATCGCGGTCAGGTTGCTCAAGCCCGGCGGCACATGGGCTTGACCGTTCCCATTCAGGCCCCAGGCTTTCGCCGTTCCGTCCCTCCTGAGCGCCAGACTGTGATAGCCCCCCGCGGACATCGCCATCACGTCCGACAACCCCCGCGGCACGTCGGCCTGGCCGAATTCGTTCTGCCCCCAGGCCGCGACACAAGCCGCGTTCACGGACACCACGCGGCTCGTGGTTGCGCCCCAGGCATTCGAAATCACGCACCGGTATTCCCGCAGGCCGGGGCTCGTTTCCCGCGCCGTCAGCACGGCGTTTGTCTGCCCGTCGATGGCCGCGCCGTTCACCTCCCATTGATACCGCATCGGCCAACCGCCCAACGCGCGCGTCCGGAGATAGAACGGCCGGCCGGCCGCCGTTTCCACCCGGTCCACCATCGGCGCCGGCGCCGGCGCCGCGCCCCACAAAACCGCCAGGCTGTGGCTTCCGCCCGCCGCCACCGCCGTCACGTGGCTCAAGCCCGACGGGGGCGCGGACTGGCCGCTCCCGTTATCGCCCCAGCCCATCACCGTCCCGTCCGCCAGAAATGCCAGGCTGTGCTTCTCGCCCGCCGCCACCGCCACCGCGTTGCTCAGCCCCGCCGGCACATTCGTCTGGCCTTCGTTGTTCGATCCCCAGGCCAGCACCGTCCCGTCCGCACGCAGCGCCAGGCTGTGATACCCGCCCGCCGCCACCGCCACCGCGTTGCCGAGTTCAACCGGCACATTGGTCTGCCCCTGCCCGCCATTCCCCCAGGCCGCCACCGTTCCATCCGCCCGCAGCGCCAGATTGTGGTTTTCTCCCGCCGCGATCGCCGTGACGTTGCTGAGGCCGGTTGGAATATCGGTCTGCCCATATTCATTCCCACCCCAGGCCGCCACGGTCCCGTCCGCCCGCAAGGCGAGAGAATGGGCGCCGCCCGCCGCCACATCCTGAACGTCAACCAGGCCCGCCGGCACGTTCGTTTGACCGCTTCCATTGCCGCCCCAGGCCAGCACCGTCCCATCCGCGCGCAGCGCCAGACTGTGGTTTTCTCCCGCTGCGAGTGCCGTGACGTTGCTAAGCCCGGCCGGAATATCCGTCTGCCCATATCCATTCCAACCCCAGGCCGCGACCGATCCATCCATCCGCAGCGCCAGGCTGTGGTAGGCGCCCGCGGCCACCGCCGCGATATTCGTGTCGAAAGGAACATCCGTCTGCCCCTCTTCCCCGTTTCCCCAGGCCACGAGATTGCCCACCGTCACCCGCACCACGGCGCTGGTGGCCACGCCCCAGGCATTCGAGATCACGCAGCGGTATTCCCGCGCCCCGGGGGTCGTTTCCTCGACTTTCAGGACAGGACCAGCCGATCCGATTACGGGGACGCCGTCGCACTCCCACCGGAACGCCATCGGTCGGCCGCCCAAGGCGCCGGCTCTTAAAAACAGCAGACGACCCGGCGCGGTTGCGGCCTCGCCCACCATCGGAGCCGGCCGGGGCGCGCCTGTCCACTGAACGGCCAGGCTGTGGGCGCCGCCCGCCGCCACCGCCGTCACGTGCCTCAAATCCGCCGGCACATCCGTCTCTCCGCTCCCGTCATTCCCCCACGCTTCAACCGTTCCGCTTTGCCGCAGGGCCAGGCAGTGGCTTCCACCCGCCGACGCCGCCGCCGTGTCGAGCAGATCCGGGGGCACATTCGTCTGCCCGTAGTAGTTGTAGCCCCAGGCCACGAGTGATCCGTCTTCCCGCAGCGCCAGACTGAACGAGCCGCCCGCCGCCACCGCCGCCACATTGCTCAACCCCGCCGGCACATCCGTCTGCCCGAAATAATTATTGCCCCACGCCGCCACCGTCCCGTCCGCACGCAGCGCCAGGTTATGCCGATCCCCGGCCGCGATGGCCGTCACATTGCTTGCATCGCCCGGCACAGCCGTTTGGCCCTGCCCGTTGTCGCCCCAGGCCGCCACCGTCCCGTCCGCCCGCAATGCCAGGCTGTGGTCGACGCCACCCGCCACCGCCGTCACGTTGTTCAACCCCTCCGGCGGCGTCGCCTGACCCGAAGTGTTGTCGCCCCATCCCGCCACCGTCCCGTCCGCCCGCAGCGCCAAGGCATGATCGTACCCCGCCGCCACGGCCACCGCGTTGGTCAATCCCGCGGGCACATCCCACTGGCCCATCCCGCCGGCCCCCCAGACGGCCACCCGGCCGTTCTCGCGCAACGCCAGGCTGAACACATAGCCCGCGGAAACGGCCACCGCATTGCTTAAATCCGAAGGCACGTCCGTCTGGCCCTGCCCGTCATACCCCCACGCCGCCACATTCACGACCGCCAACCGCGCCAGGGCGGACGTCACGCTTCCCAATGCGTTCGAGGCCACCATGCCATAATCGCCGGAATCCGCCAACCCGCAGGCCGCCACGGAAAACGTGGTTCCGGTTTCGCCGGCCATCGCCACGCCGTCTTTGAACCACTGGTACCCGATCGGCTCAACGCCGTAAGCCGCCCCGGTGAACGACCAGCTCTGCCCTAGATAGCGGATGCCTCCCCGGGGATGCAGGCTCACCCGCAACGGTTCCACCGTCACGCGCACCACGCCGCTCGTGGTCGCGCCCCACGCGTTCGAAACCGCGCAGCGGTAATTCCATGTCCCCATTTCCGCATTATTCACCGCCAGCACCGCCCCCGTTTGACCGGCCGCGGGAATGCCGTCCCGTTCCCATCGATAAGCCATCGGCCAGGCGCCCAGCACGCCCGCCCTCAAAAAAAGGCCGCCGCCCGCCACCACCACCGTCCGCTCCACCATCGGCGCCGGCGCCGGCGCGTCCGTTCCCAGCAACGCCAGCGCATGCTGGCCGCCCGCCGCCGCCGCCACGACATGGCGCAAGTCCGCCGGCGCGTTCGTCTGGCCGGCGCCGTTATGCCCCCACACCATCACGGAGCCGTCCGCCCGCACCGCCAGGCTGTGCGTCGATCCCGCCGCCACGGCCGTCACGTTGCTCAGTCCGGCCGGCACGTTCGCCTGCCCATACTCGTTCCAACCCCAGGCCGCCACGGTCCCATCCGCCCGCAACGCCAGGCCATGCGCCACGCCCGCCGCGATGGCTGTCACGTTGCTCAAGCCTGCCGGCAGGTTCGTCTGCCCATCGTCGTTATTGCCCCACGCCCACACCCGGCCGTCCGCCCCCAGTGCCAGGTTGAAAATATCCCCCGCCGCGATGGCCGTCACGTTGCTCAAGCCCGCCGGCAGGTTCGTTTGCCCGTAATCGTTATCCCCCCACGCCGACACCCGGCCGTCCGCCGCCAGCGCCAGGCAGTGATTGGCTCCGGCCGCGACGGCCGTCACGTTGCTCAGCCCCGTCGGCACGGCCGCCTGCCCGTATTCGTTCCAACCCCAGGCCGCCACCGTCCCGTCCGCCCGCAACGCCAGGCTGTGGCAGGCGCCGGCCGCGACGGCCGTCATGTTGATCAGCCCCGCCGGCACGGCCGTCTGCCCGTATCCGTTCCAACCCCAGGCCGCCACCGTCCCGTCCGCCCGCAACGCCAGACTGTGATTCTCGCCCGCCGCCACCGACGCCGCATTGGTCAAATTCCCCGGAATCGCCGTTTGCCCCCATCCGTTATCGCCCCAGGCGGCCACGTTCACCACCGTCAGGCGCGCGACATCCGACGTCGCCACCGCCAGGGCGTTCGACGCGATCAGGCGATACTCGCCGGAATCGCCGAAGCCGCAGTCCGTCACGGCTAACGTCGTTCCTGTTTCCCCTACAATCGGGATCCCGTTTTTCATCCACTGGTACCGAATCGGCGGCACGCCGTAGGCGTCCGCGGCAAACGCCCAGGTTTGCCCGAGATACGGCGTCCCCCGGAGCGGATGGGTTCGCATCCGCAACGGATCCACCGTCACGCGCACCACGCCGCTCGTGGTCACGCCATAAGCGTTGGAAATCACGCAACGATATTCCCCGACTCCCGGAACCGTGCCCCACACCCTCAGCACCGCCCCCGGCGGCGCCTCCAGGGGCTCGCCGTTCCGCTCCCAGCGATAGGCCAGCGGCCAGGCGCCCAGCACCCCGGCCTGGAGAAACAGGCCGTCTCCCGCGACCACCACGGCCTGTTCCACCATCGGCAGCGCCACCGGCGCGCCGACGCCACACACACCCAGACTCTGGCTCCAACCCGCCGCCACGGCCGCCACGTTGCTCAACCCCGGCGGCGCCTCCTGCTGTCCATATTCGTTCCAGCCCGCCATGGCCACCGTGCCGTCCGCGCGCAGCGCCAGGCTGTGCCGGTAACCCGCCGCCACCGTTACCCCGTTGCTCAGCCCCGCCGGTAGATTGCGCTGGCCCAGATCGTTCGACCCCCACGACACGATCGTCCCGTCCGCCCGCAAGGCCAGGCTATGACTGCCGCCCGCCGCCACCGCCACCGCATTGGTCAAACCCACCGGCACATCCGATTGCCCGGCCTCGTTCGCGCCCCACGCCACCACCGTGCCGTCGGCCCGCAACGCCAGGCTATGGTCCAACCCCGCCGCGATAGCCACCCCATTGCTCACCTCCGCCGGGACCGCCGTTTGACCGGCCTCGTTTTCCCCCCACGCCGTCACCGTGCCGTCCGCTTCCAGCGCCAGGCTGTGGTTGCCACCCGCCGCCACCGCCGTCACCCCTCTTAAATCCGCCGGCACATTCGTCTGACCGGAATCGTTCGCGCCCCATGCGCGCACCGCGCCGTCGGCCTGCAGCGCCAAGCTGTGCCGCACTCCCGCCGCGATGGCCACCGCATTGCTCAACCCCGCCGGGACCGCCGTTTGCCCGTAATCGTTCTCGCCCCACGCCGCCACCGTGCCGTCCGCCCGCAACGCCAGGCCATGACTGCCCCCGCCCGCCGCAGCCACCGCGTTGTTCAAGCCCGGCGGCAGGTTGAGCTGGCTGAGATACTGCCCGCCCCATAATGCGACATTGGCCACGCTGACCCGCGCCACGCCGCTGGTGGTCACGCCGCGGGCGTTGGCGATCACGCAGCGGTACTCCTTGATTCCGGGCACGACGTCCCGCACGGACAGCACGGCCCCCGTCTGGCCGGCGACGGCGTTTCCATCACGCTCCCACTGATAGTGCATCGGCCGCGCGCCCGCGGCCTCCGCTCGCACATACAGCATCTGCCCCGCCGCCACCGAAAGCTGCCCGACCAGCGGGAGCGCGACAGGAGCGCCCGACCCCAGCAACGCCAGCGTGTGGTAATCGCCCCCCGCGATCGCCGTCACATTGCTCAGCCCCGGGGGAATATCACCCTGCCCCCGGCCGCTCAAGCCCCAATTCGTCACGGTGCCGTCCGCGCGCACCGCCACGCTGTGCCCCCACCCCGCGCCCACCGCCACCACATTGGTCAAGCCCGCCGGCACGGTCGTCTGGCCTTCCGTGTTCCGCCCCCAGGCCATCACCGTTCCATCCACCCGAACCGCAAGACAGTGATACGCCCCCGCCGCCACGGCCGCCGCCTGGCGCAGACCCGCCGGCACATTTTTCTGCCCATAGGTGTTGTCGCCCCAGACGGTCACCGTTCCGTTCGCGCGCAACGCCAGGCTATGCCGTTCCCCCGCCGCCGCCGCCACGACACTGCTCAAGTTCGCCGGCGGAACCGCCTGGCCACAGTCGTCGGCCCCCCAGGCGGTCAGTGTCCCATCCGCCCGCACCGCCAGACAATGCCGTCCCCCCGCCGCCACCGCCGTCACGTTGCTCAGTCCCACCGGCACATTCGTCTGCCCGACATCGTTTTCCCCCCAGGCCATCACGGTCCCATCGGTCCGTAAGGCCAGACTATGCGTATACCCCGCCGCCACACCCGTCACGTTGCTCAGCCCCGCCGGCGCCGCCGCCTGCCCATACCCGTTCAAGCCCCAACCCGCCAGGGTTCCATCCGACCGCAACGCCAGGCCGTGGAAACCACCCGCCGCCACCGCCACCGCGTTGGTGACCTCCTGCGGCAAGGCGGTCTGGCCGTATTCGTTCCACCCCCAGGCCGCCAGGTTCCCCACCGTCACCCGCACCGTGTCGCTCGTGACCGCGCCCCACGCATTCGAGATCACGCACCGGTACTCTTTCTCGCCGGGCAGGGAGTCCCGGACGGCCAGAACGGCGTTCGTCTGTCCGCCGACCGGCTCACCATCGCGCTCCCATTGAAACTGCATCGGACGGGCGCCCGCCGCCACCGCTCTTAAAAACAGGCATTTACCACCGCCTATGACGGTCTGCCTGACCATCGGAAAGGCCACCGGCGCGCCGACTTCCACGGCCGCCAGATTGTGATAATCCCCCGCATCGATCGCGGCCACGTTGCTCAGCCCCGCCGGCACATTCGTCTGGCCGGAGCTGTTATACCCCCACACCACCACGGACCCGTCCGCCCGCAAGGCCAGGCTGTGATAATCGCCGCCCGCCACCTCGGTCACGTCGCTTAAACCAGCCGGAATAGACCGTTGCCCATACCCGTTGTATCCCCAGCCCGCCACCGTCCCATCCGCCTTCAACGCCAGGCTGTGCTCCACGCCCGCTGCCGCCGCCACCACGTTGCTCACTGAAACAGGCACATTCGTTTGTCCGCGCGCGTTCCACCCCCAGGCGACGACCGTCCCGTCCGCCCGCAACGCCAGGTTATGATAGGTTCCCGCCGCGATCGCCGTCACGCCGCTCAATCCTGCCGGCACATTTGTCTGCCCATACTCGTTGTATCCCCAGGCCACCACCGACCCGTCAGCCCGCAACGCCAGGCTGTGCCATCCCCCCCCCGCCACCGCCACCACGTTGCTTAATCCGGCCGGAACGTTCGTTTGCCCGTACGAGTTTAGGCCCCACGCCACCACCGTCCCGTCCCCCCGCAACGCCAGGTTGTGCGCATACCCCGCCCCCAGCGCCACCACGTTGCATAACCCGGACGGCACATTTGTCTGCCCAACCACATTATAGCCCCATGCCGAGACCGTCCCGTCCGTCCGCAGCGCCAGGCTGTGATACCCGCCTGCCGAGACCGCTCGCACATCGCCCAAACCGGCCGGCACGTTCGTCTGGCCGTACAGGTTATTGCCCCAAGCCACGACGTTTTCCGCATCGCAATCCCGGCCCGACATGAAGCCGAACAGTCCGCAAAGGAATAACAGCGAAAAAGTGAATTTCATACAGTCGCCCCCGTACCAAAAAACGCGTCACTGTTATTTAATATGATTTTTTAAACACAGACAAGAAAATTCCTGAATTGGTTCGCTTCCCAACCTGTTTCTTCCTATAATCCCCGGCCAAGATGAATGAGCAAAAGCCACTCCCCGCCACACCCGACGCCATCATCCTGATCGCGGGCAAAGGCGCGTATCCCCTGGAACTGGCCTGTTCCGCCCGGCAGCAAGGGGTCAAGCGCCTCCACGTCATCGCTTTCAAGGGCGAGACCGACCGCAAGCTCGAAAAGTGGGCCGACGCGGTCACCTGGCTGCGCCTCGGCAGCCTCGACAAACTGCTCGCCGCCCTCGCGCCCCTGGGCATCCCCCACGCCGTCATGGCCGGCCTGATCACCCCGACCAGCCTCTTCTCGCTCCGCTTCGACGCCCGGGCCCTGGCCCTCCTCCGCCGGCTGCCCGTGAAAAACGCGGAGACGATCTTCGGCGCCATCGCGGAGGAACTGCGCGCCGCCGGCATCGACCTGCTCCCCGCCTGGATGTTCATGCAAAGCGCCATGCCCGCGCCCGGAAACCTGACCCGCCGCTCGCCGTCGGAGACGGAGGCCCGGGATATCGCGCTCGGACTCAAGGTGGCCAAACACACCAGCGGACTCGATATCGGCCAGACCGTGGTACTCAAGGATGGCGTCGTGCTGGCGGTCGAGGCGTTCGAGGGCACGGACGCCGCCATCCGCCGTGCCGGCGAACTGGGCGGCCCGGGCATCGTCGTGGTCAAGGTCGCCAAACTCGGCCACGATGTCCGTTTCGATATTCCCGTCATCGGCATGCGCACGCTCGAAGGGCTGCGCAAGGTCAAAGCATCCGTGCTGGCCGTGGAAGCCGGCCGGACCATCCTGCTGGAGCGCGACAGGCTGATCCGCGCCGCGGATGAGTGGTCGATCAGCCTCGCAGCGGTGGATTCCGGTCATGAACGATTCGGTTAAAGTGGGCGTCATCGGGGTCGGCAGCCTCGGCCAGTGGCACGCCAAAGTGTTCGCCTCCTGCCCCGGCGCCACCCTCGTCGGCGTGTGCGACGCCGATCCCGCCCGGGCCCGGGAAATCGCGGCCCGCTACGGCACGCGCGTGTTCGATTCCCCCGCCGCGCTCGCTGCGCAGGTCGACGCGGCCAGCATCGTCGTGCCCACCGACCGGCACGCCGAAACAGCGCTGCCCCTGCTCGAACGCGGCCTTCATTTGCTCGTGGAAAAACCCATCGCCTCCACCATGGAGGAGGCCGAGGCCCTGGTGGCCGCCGCCGCCCGGCGCAGCCTTATCCTCCAGGTCGGCCATGTGGAGCGGTTCAATCCCGTCATGTCCTTCCTGGAGCAGGCGCTCACGAGCCCCCGCTTTATCGAAGCCACCCGCCTGGCCCCTTTCCCGCCTCCCCGCCCCGGCCTCGCCCCGCGCGGCACGGAGGTCAGCGTGGTACTCGATCTCATGATCCACGATTTGGAGGTCATCCTCCATCTGGTCCGCTCCCCGCTCAAAGAACTGCACGCCTGCGGCGTGCCCGTCCTCAGCCCCAGCGAGGATATCGCCAACGTCCGGCTCCTGTTCGAAAACGGCTGCGTGGCCAATGTCACCGCCTCCCGGGTAAGCCTGGACAAGATGCGCAAAATCCGCGTCTTCCAGCCAGACACCTATCTCTCGCTCGATTACCAGAACCAGAGTGCCCGCCTGATCCGCAAGGAGGAGAACCGGATCGTGCCCACCGAGGTGCCCATCGAAAAGAGCGACGCGCTCGAGCGCGAACTCGCCTCCTTCATCGCCTGCGTGCGTAACCGCCAGGAGCCGGTGGTGGACGGACGCCGCGCCTCCGAGGCGCTCCACCTGGCCATCGATATCTGCCGCCATATCCGCGCCGGAGGCTCTTGATGGCCGGACGCGAACTCATGGTCATCGCCGGGGAGGTGTCGGGCGACATGCTCGCCGCCGGCCTGGTGCAGGCCCTGAAACGCCGCGATCCCGCTCTTCGCTTTTTCGGGATCGGCGGGGACGCGCTCCGCGCCGAGGGCATGGAGATCCTCCAGGACAGCGCGGACATGGCGGTTGTCGGCTTCACCGAGGTCATCACGCGCCTCCCCTTTTTCATCCGGGTCTTCCATCGCCTGGAGGCGGTCGCGAAAGTCCGGCGGCCGGCCGCCGTGATCCTGGTGGACTATCCCGGCTTCAATATCCGCTTCGCGGCGTGCGCCCGCCGGCTCGGCATTCCGGTCATCTACTACGTCTGTCCCCAGGTCTGGGCCTGGCACCGCGGCCGCATTCCCCTCATGGCCCGCTCCGTGGACCGGCTACTGACCCTCTTTCCGTTCGAAAAGGATCAGTTGGCCGGCTCCGGAATTGCCATCGATTTTGTCGGTCATCCGCTGGTCGCCGTGGCCCAGGCCATCCGGACCGCCCCGCCCGCCCCCCTGCCCTGGCCCGAGGGTGCGCCCCGGTTGGCCCTTCTGCCCGGCAGCCGGCGGGGAGAAATCGACCGCCTCCTTCCCGTCCAACTCGCCGCCGCCCGCCTGCTCAATCGCTCCTTTCCCGACCTCTCCTGCCTCATTGCCACGCCCACGGAAACCGACGCCGCCGCCATGCGGGAACGGCTCGCGCACCATGCCGGCCCGCGCCCCGCGCGGCTATCCGTGGTCGGCGGGCAAACCCGGGAAGTCCTCAAACAGGCGACCGCCGCCGCCGTGGCGTCGGGCACGGCCACGGTGGAAACAGCGCTCATGCGCTGCCCCATGGTGGTCGTCTATCGCATCGCCGCGGTTTCGTATGCCCTCGCCAAACTCCTGGTCCGGGTGCCCCACATTGGCATGGTCAACCTGATCGCGGGCCGCGAGCTGTGCCCGGAACTGGTTCAGCATGCCCTGTCGGCCGAATCCCTTTCGGCGGCCCTTCAGCCCCTGCTCGCGCCTACGCCCGAACGGGCATCCATGCTGAACGGCCTGGACGAGGTGATCAGCCGGCTGGGCGGACCCGGCGCCGAAGATCGCGCCGCCGCGATCGTGTTGGCCACGCTCGGGCCCGACACCCCGAACGGGTAGGCCGCCGCTTCCATCATCCCGGTTTCCGCGGCAGTACCCTTTGCCATTCTGGCATCAATTAGTCTTGAGAGACGCGGCCGCCATTCCCAAGAACCTCATGCAACCATGGAATCGAATCTGAAGCGCCGCGCCGCGTCACGGAAATGGCAGCGGCCCGGCAGCCTAGCGCCAAGGCCTTGACCGGCTCGCCGGTCCGCATGAATTCAGCGAGGAAGTATCCGATGAACGTATCCCCCGCCGCGGTCGTATCGATGGCCTCCACGGCAAAACCCGGTTGACGCAGAATCCCGGCGGCGTCCATGAATACCGCGCCCTCCCGTCCCAAAGTCAGGACTGTGGCGGCATGAGGAAAAGAAGCCAGCATGTCGACGCGCACACGCTCTGGCGTACTCCGGCCGGTCAGATCTTCGATCTCGGTCTCGTTGAGAATGAAGAGATCCACGTCCTGCAACGGGTAGTCGCGGACCGCCGGGGACATCGGCGCCGGATTGAACACCACCTTCATCCCCCTGCGCTTCCCTTCCCGGATGGCGTCCGCCACCGCGCTGGTCTCGTTCTGAACCAGCAGAAAGTCTCCCCGGGAGCAGGACGCCACGGCCCGCGCCACATCCTCCGCGGCCACCGCGCCATTGGCTCCGCCATGAAGCACAATCGCGTTCTCACCCGTCGGGGTCACCTGGATGATGGCATGGCCCGTCGGCATGTCGGTCACCTTGATCTGCGCGATGTCGATGCCTTCGCGCTGCAATTTCTCGATCAGCCAGGCCGCGTCTCGACCGACTGTCCCAACGTGCCGGGTCGGAGCGCCAGCCCGGGCGAGCGCAATGGACTGGTTGAACCCCTTGCCGCCCGCAAAGATGTCGACCCGTGTGCTGGCGATCGTCTCGCCAGGACGCACCAAATGGTCAACCTCGTATACGTGGTCAATATTGACCGATCCAATATTCAGTATGTGCATGATTATTCAGCCAACGCTCGGGTTCACTGGACACCGGAAGCGTCAGTTTCCGGTGGTACCGTGCGACCCCTTGTTGTCGCTTTTCTATCGCCGTCGTTACCGCGCGCGCCCCGTCCCCGGGAAAGCGGATGGCCCGATGCCTGACCTCGTCCCATGTAATCGGCATGGTGGTATTTAACGATTTTTAAATGGGGTTTGCTATAACTATTTAGCGAAAAATCCGTATCCCCCGGCATTTTTCCACCCTAAAATCCTTGATTCCGCGTCATCGCCGGTCCAATCTACCGCATACAGGCAAGGAGTGTCCCATGGCGAACGAACCCCGATACGTGATCGTCACCACCACGGTAGATAACGAGGAGGCCGTCGACCGCATCATCGCCGGGCTTCTGGAACCCCGGCTGGCCGCCTGTGTCCAGTCCTCCGCCATCCACAGCGCCTTCTGGTGGAAAGGCGACATCCAGCAGGTCGAGGAGACCCGGCTTCAGATCAAGACGTCCGCGTCCAAATGCGACGCCGTGATCGCGACGATCCGCGCCGTGCATCCGTACGAGACTCCCGAAATCATCGTCACGCCCATTCTGGACGGCGATCCCGCCTACCTGAAATGGATCGACGCGGAAACCGCGCCGGCCGGGCCGCCCCCCTCCGCCCCGCCCCGTTCCTGATGCCCCTTTCCTCCCACAAGCCCGTCCGCAAATGCCACGCCTGCCCGCTGAACATCGGCGACCGGTGCTGGGGCTACTCGAACCCCCGGGCGATGTGGCGCCGAAAACGGGGCTGCCCCGCGATCGGGGACGCCCAGCTCCTTGAGTTGTTCCTGTTATGGAAAAAGCAGGCCTCCGTCAAGTCCCGCCGCGACATCCGCCGTGAATGCATCCACCACCTGGCCCCGGAGCCGGTCTTCTACCTGGAGCCGCGCCCCACGCCCCATCTCCAGCGCCTGCGCCATATCTTCGGGGTGTAACGCGTGAACGCGATTGCATTTCCATTTCCGCCGGTTTTGCGGTAGAGTTCAAACCATGCCCCGGAAACTTCATCCCACCGCCGCGGCGCAGCCTGAAAAAGCGCTCCTCGTCCAGGTCATCCACGGCCGCCAAACCCGCGACGAAGCCCAGGACTCCATCGGCGAACTGGAACGGCTGGCGGACACCGCCGGCCTGGTCGCCGTCGGCGTCATCACGCAAAAGCGGGACCGGCCGACGCCCCAATTTTACATCGGCGAGGGCAAGCTCCCCGAAATCCAGCTCGCCTGCCGCCAGACCAACGCCGATCTCATCATCTTCGACAACGAACTGACCGCCATGCAGGTCAACAACCTGGATCTTGGCCTCGGCCTCAAGGTCATCGACCGCACCGAGCTCATTCTCCAGATCTTCGCCCGCCGCGCCCGCTCCTCCGAATCGCAGATCCAGGTGGAACTGGCCCAGTTGCGTTACCTGCTCTCCCGGTTGCCGGTTTCCAGGAAACAGGCGCGGTTCGGCGGCGGCACGGGGATGCGCGGCCCCGGCGAAAGCCCCCTGGAAATCCGCAACGTGGCCATGCGCCGCCGCATCCGGGAGTTGGAGGACAAGCTCGCGCTCATTCAGAAACGCCGCCGCCTGACCCGCGCCCACCGCGCCTTTCCCGTCGTCAGCCTCGTGGGCTACACCAACGCCGGCAAATCCACCCTGCTCAACGCCCTCGCCGCCCAAGCCGGCGCGTACGTGGACGACCGCCTCTTCGCCACCCTCGACACCAAGACCCGGCAGGTCCACCTCCCCGACGGCCGCAACGTGCTGCTCACCGACACCGTCGGGTTCATCCGCTCCCTTCCCCACGGATTGGTCGCGTCGTTCCGCTCCACGCTCGAGGAGTTGGCCGAATCCGACCTGCTGCTCCACGTGGTCGAGTCGAACCATCCCTACGCGCACGAACACGTGCAGGTCGTGCGCGACACGCTGGCGGAAATCGGAGCCGACCGGGTGCCCGGTCTCATGCTGCTCAACAAAACCGACCGGCCCGACGTGCAACCCCTGTTGGCGGACTTACGGCGCGATTTTCCGGATGCGCTGCCTGTTTCCGCGGTCACTCATGCGGGGCTGGACGAGGTCAAGAACGCCATGGCCCGTCTGCTGCCCTGGATCAGCCGTCCCACGCGCTAACGAGACCGCGCCCCCGGTTCGGCGGCGTCAGCCGCCGCGCTCCCGCCGCTTGGCCCCCTCCCATAATCCATCCAACTCGGCCAAGCTCATCTCCGCGGGTTTTTTTCCAGCCGCGCGGGCGCCCGCCTCCACCGCCTCGAACCGCCGGATAAATTTGCGGATGGCGCGGCCCAGTAATTCCTCGGCCGGCAGTTTCTGGAAACGGCTCAAATTGACGACGGCGAACAAAAGATCCCCGATCTCGTCGCCCACGCGGTCGGCTTCTCCGGAGGCCATGGCTTCCTTCACCTCGGCCAGTTCCTCCTCGACCTTCTTCACCACATCCTCGACCGCGGACCAGTCAAACCCCACCCGCGCGGCGCGGCCCTGCACCTGTTGCGCCCGGTGAAGCGCCGGCAGGCTGCGGGGCACGCCGGCCAGTACCGATTGCGATTTCCCGGCGTTTTTTTTCTTTTCACCGGCCTTGATCGCCTCCCAATGCTTGATCACCTCGCCGGAATTGGCGGCCTTCGCCTCGCCGAACACGTGGGGATGGCGGCGCACCAGCTTGTCGCGAATGACATCCGCCACGTCCTGGAACCGGAACTCCCCCCGCTCGGCCCGGAGTTGCGCCTGGAACACGACCTGGAGCAGGAGATCGCCCAACTCCTCGAGGTGCGCGCCCGCGTCGCCCGAATCGATGGCGTCCACCACCTCGTAACACTCTTCGATGAGGAAGGTTTTGAGCGTCTCCAGGGTCTGCTCGGCGTCCCACGGACAGCCGTTCGGTCCCCGCAACCGGGCCATGATGGCCAGCAGGTCGTTCACGTCCGCCGTGGCGGCATCCGGTTTTGGCCGGCCCGCTATTTTCGTTTTGCTCTCGCTCATCCCGATTCCCAACCCGCTTACCGCAACATCAGTTCCCGGAACACCCCGGTCAGTTCCCCGATCAGGTCGGAGGCCATCAACGTATGCTGCGAGCCTCTCAACACCACGCTATCGCCCGCATGGCCGTGCAAATAGACCGCCGCGCGGGCGGCGTCGAACGGCTCGATGCCCTGCGCCAGCAGGCTCGTCAGCAGTCCGGCCAGCACGTCGCCCGTGCCGCCCGTGGCCATGCCGGGGTTGCCGCTCAAATTCATGTGGGCGCCGCGCCCCGGCGCACCCACCAGCGTGCCCGCGCCTTTGAGGGCCACGGTGGCGCCGCTCTTTTCAACGGCTTTCGCCAGGATCCCGTCGCGTTCCTCCTGCACCACCGCCGTCGTGCAGCCCAGCAACCGCGCCATCTCGCCCGGATGGGGCGTCAGCACCACCGGCCCCTTCGCCTTGGCGATCAGGGCCGCCTGCCCGGCCAGCACATTCAGCGCATCGGCGTCCAAAACCAGGGGCGCCGGACATTCCGCCAGCGCCAGCTTCACCAGCGCCAGGGTGTCCGGATGCGTCGTCATGCCGGGGCCGATCAGCACCGCCGAAAACTCCCGCAGCCGCGGCCGGATCGTTTCCCACACGCGCGCGGACAGCGAGCCCGTGTCGGTCATCGGTCCCTTTCGCACGATCCCCTCGGGGAAAAAACTCGTCGTCGCCTCCCACAGTCCCTCCGGCACATAGGCCGTCACCAGGCCCGCGCCGGACCGCAAGGCCCCGCCCAAGGCCAGCCGCGCCGCGCCGGGATAGTCCATCGACCCGGCCAGGATCAGGGCATGCCCATAGGTGCCCTTGTGGGTCATCCGCATCCGCCTCGGAAGGAATGAGCGCAAATCCACGGCCGTGATCAGTTCGCGCCCCGCCGGCAGGGGGCCCGCCAGTTCCCAGGGGATGCCGATGTCCGCCACCTCCACCGCGCCCACATACTCGATGGCCCTCGGCACGAGGAGCCCCTTCTTGGGCAGCCCGATCGTCACCGTCTCATCCGCGCACACCACGTCGCCCGGGGTCGCGCCCGTGTCCGCATTCATGCCGGAGGGGATGTCGATGGCCACCACAAAGCCGCGGCTCGCGTTGGCGTTGATGTAGCGGATCGCGCCCGCCGCCGGGCCGCGCGCCGGGCCCGTGATTCCCGTGCCCAGCAGGCCGTCCACCAGGATGTCGCCCCCGGGCAATTCGTCCAGCAACCGGTCCCAATCCGCCCGCGTGGGCAGTTCCGTGCAATTGACCTTGGCGGCCTTCAACAGCCCGTGCGCGCGCAACGCGTCCCCCTCCAGGTCGCGCACGGTGCCGGCCAGCCACACCTCCACCTCGAAATCCTCCTCGGCCAGGTAGCGGGCCGCCACGAACGCATCGCCTCCGTTGTTGCCCCGGCCGGCAAAGATCTGGACCAGCGGATCCGTGAAACCCGCGCGATCGGCCAGGTTTTGCACGGCCCGGGCCACGCCAAATCCCGCGCGGTCCATCACCAACTCGCCGGTCATGCCAAAGTCCGCGGTCATCTTGGCGTCGATCTCGCGCATCTGCGCGGCGGTTACCGTTTTCATGCCGTCACTCCTTCCCGCACGGGCCCGTCAGGATCGCTTGCGCGATCGCCTGCTGGCCCGTGTGCGAGATGCTGATCAAAACCCGCTTCACGCCGCGGCTGTCCGCCAGTGTCCGCCCCTTTTCGCTCAAGCGGATGGAGGGCGCGCCCGAACCGGAGTCGCGCAACACTTCGATGTCCAGCCAGCTCAAGCCGGGGCCGATGCCCGTGGCAAACGCCTTGGCCACGGCTTCCTTGACCGCGAACCGGGCGGCATAGTGCATCCACGGCTGGGCCGTGGCCTCGCAATAGCTCTTTTCGCCCTCCAGAAATATCCGGTCGATGAACCGGGTGTCCCAGCGGTCCAGCGATTCCTTGAAGCGGGCCACATCCACCAGGTCAATGCCGATGCCGATCACGTCCATGGCTATCCCCGCCCCCCCCGATAAGGGGCCATGGCGCGGCGCATCTCCCGGACGGCATGGTGCAAGCCCACAAACACGGCCCGCGCCACGATGCTGTGGCCGATGTTGAGGGTGTCCAGGTGCGGAATTCGAAGAATGCCCGGCATGTTGGCCAGATTGATGCCGTGCCCGGCATTCACCTGCAACCCCAGCCGGTGCGCGATCTCCGCCCCGCGGATGAGTCGATTCAGCTCGCGGGCCGCCGCCGCGCCCCGGGTGTCTCCATACGTGCCCGTATGGAGTTCCACGCACGGCGCCCCGATCTCGGCCGAGGCCTCCAGTTGATCGGGATCCGGATCCACGAACATGCTCACGGTGATGCCTGCTCCGGAAAGGGCCCGAACCGTCGCCTTCAACGGCTTGCGGGCGCCGGCCACATCGAGACCGCCCTCGGTGGTCAGTTCCTGCCGCTTTTCGGGCACCAGGCAGACTTCGTCGGGTCGCACGGCCAGCGCGATTTTGACAATGGGTGCCGCGTTGGCCATTTCGAGATTAAGCGGCACGTGGAGTTGCCGGCGCAGGGCGCGCACATCCGCGTCCTGGATATGCCGGCGGTCCTCGCGCAGGTGCACGGTGATCCCGTCGCAACCCGCCTTTTCACAAATCGCCGCAGCCTCGGTCACGGCCGGGTACACCGTGCCGCGCGCCTGCCGAAGCGTCGCCACGTGATCGATGTTGACGCCCAATTTCAACCGTTGTCCAGCCATGTCCTGATCCTTCCGTTACCGGATGCAAGATGCGCGGAAACGGCCCAAAAGTCAATCCCGGGAATCGCCGGAGGCCGGCTCGATAGCGCGTGGCGTTATCGCGGCCACCGTTCGGCCAGGCATGGGAACTCCGGGAACGGCCGGTGCGGTTCGCTCTGATACCAGTACGCCACGGAGGCGATGTCGTCGGCCAACGGCTGATATTTTCCGTTCGGCCACCACCCCAGCGCCTGGATGGTCACCCGCAGATCCGCGGCAAAACAAATGGGGTCCATGATGTGCCAGCGATAGAGGCTCCATTTGGGCGGACCGTCCTCGCTCACGGCCTTCAACACGTTCCCGACGTAGGCCGTGCTGTAGTTTTGCGGAAATCCGTAACTCCCGCACAGGTAATCCTCCGTGCCCGTCCCGCAAATGGTCGGAAACGGGCCGTCGCCGTCGATGAAGAACTTGATCTCCCCTTCCCCGAACCAGCCGGCGGATAGCTGGGTCCACGCCAGGAACGTCCCCACATATTTTCCCCTGCCCGCAATGCCGTCCACGATCGTGTAGTCGGGATTGGCGCGTTCCGTCACCGCCCTCCTCCATTGCGCATGAAAATAGCCGGCGTTCTCGGGCACCTCGGTTTCCGCGTAGGTGATCTGATAGGTCAGCAGGCCGAGATCGTCCGGGTCCTCGTTCGTGAAGGTGATCCGTGCCTTTTTCCGGAACGGCATCGGCCAGTAGCAGTTGAAGGCCGTGGCCGGATTGACGACGACGGCCAGTGAATTGACGGGGGCAAACTTGTTATGCCCCACGGCAAAGAAATCCGATACCGGCACTTCGATCGACGGCGTCGCTTCGCCGTCCCAATAGAAGCGGAGGATGTGCGAGCGCCCCTTGGCCGGATCGGCGACCAGCCAGATATGCTGAATCACGCCCGGGCCCTCCGCGTCCATCAGGGTCCGCGTTTCGCCCGATTTCACCTTGTGGAAAGGACTGACCTTCCAGCCCTGCCCCAGGTCACTCGCCGCCGGACTGAAGGGATATTTCTCCGGATCGGGCGCCGCCATGCCGCCGCGCCCTTTCTGGCCGGTCGGATTCTCCGGGCACACCGACCGCGTGCGCGCATTGTGGAGCAGAGGCAATCCGCCAAGACCCAACCCCAATCGTTCGAATTCGTTCATTGCGTCCCCCCTTTTTTTAGGATACTTTCATGCTTTTTCAGGATTGTCCAAATAATAACGGGAGCAACCTGCATGAAGCCGGCCAGTCTGCGCAAGTTGAAAGCAGTTCCCTTCACCCGCGTGCAATTGTCGGACGCCTTCTGGGCACCCCGCATGGAAACCAATCGTCGCGCCACGCTGCCGATCGAGTACCGGCAATGCAAGCAGACCGGCCGGATCGACGCCTGGACCTGGAAAAAGGGCCAGCCGAACGAGCCGCATATCTTCTGGGACTCGGACGTCGCCAAGTGGATCGAAGCGGCGGCCTACAGCCTGGCGTCGCATCCGGACCAAACGCTGGAGCGGAAGGTCGATGCCGTGATCGAGCGCATGAAGGCGGCCCAGGGTCGGGACGGGTATCTGAACTCCCACTTTTTGCTCGTGGAACCCGACAAACGGTGGACCAACTTGCGCGACTGCCACGAACTGTACTGTGCCGGCCACCTGATGGAAGCGGCCGTGGCTTACGCCCAGGCCACCGGCAAGCGGGCCTTCCTGGATGTCATGTGCCGCTATGCGGATTACATCGGCCGCGTCTTCGGCCCCGGGAAGGGGCAAAAACGCGGCTACTGCGGTCACCCGGAGGTGGAACTGGCGCTGGTCAAGCTCTTCCGCGCCACGCGCAACAAGCGCTACCTCGATCTCGCGACCTTCTTCGTCAACGAGCGGGGGCGTCAGCCTTTTTACTACGATGCGGAGGCCGCCGCCCGCGGCGAGGAACCCGGCAAACCCTGGTTCGGGAAATACAGTTATACGCAGGCGCACAAGCCGCTGCGCGAGCAGTCCGAAGTGGTGGGCCACGCCGTCCGCGCCATGTATATCTACTCCGGCATGGCCGACGTGGCCGCCGAGACCGGCGACCGTACGCTCCTGGCGGCGCTGAAGCGGCTGTGGGAGAACGTGACCGCGAAGCGGATGCACGTGACCGGCGGACTCGGACCGACCAGCCGCAACGAAGGCTTCACCTTCGACTACGATCTGCCCAACGAAAACGCGTATGACGAGACCTGCGCCAATATCGCGCTGGTCTTCTGGGCGCACCGGATGCTCCACCTGGAGCCGGATGGCCGCTATGCCGATGTCCTGGAACGGGCGCTTTACAACAGCGTGATCAGCGGCATCTCGCTGGACGGCAAACAGTTTTTCTATGCCAATCCGCTGGCGGCTCATCCCGGCGTGGATCCGCATGGCGGGATCCGGCCGGCGGATGCCCATTATCGCCGCAGCGACTGGTTCGGCTGCGCCTGCTGCCCTCCGAACATCGCGCGGCTGCTGGCCTCCCTCGGCGGGTACGTCTACTCGCAGGGCAAGGGAGAAGCGCGGGTGAACCTGTACGTGCAGGGTTCCGGCGAGCTGGAGGTGGACGGCTGCCGCGTGGAACTGCGGCAGAAAACCGATTATCCGTGGGACGGCCGCATCCGCATCGCCGTGACGCCCGCGCAACCGGTCCACTTCACCGTCGCGCTCCGCATCCCCGGCTGGAGCCGCGGCGCCACGCTCAAGGTCAACGGCCGCAACGTGCGCCCGGTCGTCGCCAGGGGCTATGCCCGCCTCGTCCGGCGCTGGCAGGCCGGCGATCGGATCGAACTCGTGCTGCCCATGCCCGTGGAACGGATCGAGGCCCATCCCCGTGTCCGCCAGGACGCCGGCCGCGTGGCGCTCCAGCGCGGGCCGATCGTCTACTGCCTGGAAGAGGCGGACAACGGGCGCGCGTTGAACGATCTGATCCTGCCCCGTTCGGCCAACCTGCGCGCCGCCTTCAAACCCGGCCTGCTGGGCGGCGTGGCGGTGATCAAGGGTCAGGCGCGGCGCCGCGCCGTCAAGTCGTGGGCAAACCGTCTCTACGCGGCGAGTCCCACCCCGCTCCGCCGCGCGACCATCCAAGCCGTGCCTTACGCGGTCTGGGGCAACCGCCGGCCCGGCGAGATGGCGGTGTGGCTTCTCGACGCGCGCGATTAAAACAGGCCCGGATCATGCGATCCCGCCGGCCGGATGCGTGGCCTATTGCTGCGTGCCTCGCTTGAACGCCGCGTCGGCCACGCGCTTGATGGCGATGCGGTACGCCGCCTCGCGCAGGGAACAGGTGTTGCGCGCGGCCTCGTCCGCCACGGCCCGGTAGGCCCGGACCATGACCGCTTTCAACTCCCCGTCCACCTTTTCGGCGGTCCAGTAAAACTCCTGCCGGTTTTGCACCCACTCGAAATAGCTGACCGTGACGCCGCCGGCGTTGCACAGGATGTCGGGAATGATCGTCACGCCCTTGGAGGCCAGGATGTCGATCGCCTCCGGCGTCAGGGGGCCGTTGGCGCCCTCGGCCACCAGTTTCGCCTGAATGCCGCCGGCGTTGTCGGCGGTGATGGCATTCTCGAGCGCGGCCGGCACCAGGATATCGACCTTTTCGGAAAACAGGTGGTCGCGGTCCATCGGCTCCGCCCCCGGGAAACCCTCGATCCGATTCGCCTTCTCAGCATGGGCGATGAGCGCGGGGATGTCGATGCCCTTGGGGTTTCGGATCGCGCTGTAGACGTCGGACACGGCCGTGACGGTAACCCCCAGTTCGTGCAGGAAACGGGCCGTGTTGCTGCCCACGTTGCCGAATCCCTGGATGGCGGCCGTGGCGCGCTTGAGATCCAGTTTCAGGTCCCGCGCGGCCTCCGCGATGCAGAAAACGACCCCCCGCCCGGTGGCGGACCGGCGGCCCTGCGAACCGCCGATGGCAACCGGCTTGCCGGTCACCACGCCGCGCTCGTAGCGGCCGTGAATAATGCGCCAGACGTCCATGATCCAGCCCATCTCGCGCTCCCCGGTGTTGACGTCCGGAGCCGGAATATCGCGTTCGGCGCCGATATCGTCCTTCAGGATGATGGCGTATTTCTTGGTCAGGCGCTCCTTCTCGGAGGGCGTAAGCGCCTGGTAGTCGATCGCCACGCCGCCCTTGGCGCCGCCGAACGGGATGTCCACCACCGCGGTTTTGAGATACATCCAGAACGCCAGCGCCTTCACCTCCTCGAGATCGACCACGGGATGGAAACGGATGCCGCCCTTGTAGGGGCCGCGATCGTCGTTGAACTGGACGCGATACCCGTTGCAGGCGTGGGTGCTGCCGTTGTCGAGTTTCAGGGTGAGCCGGAATTCGATGGAGCGATCCGGGATAATCAGCCGTTCCGGGAGGCTTTCGCCGGGGTACTGTTTGTCCAGGTCCAGCAGGCGCGCATACCGGTAGAAGAGATCCTTGGCGATATCGAATGCGGTCAATTTATCAGCCATCATCAGCCTCCTTGTCCTCACGAACCTTGATCACGTGTAAAACGCCTCTAATCTACGCTCGACCCCGTAAAAATGTCAAGTCCTCGCTGAAAATCTTTTTCTTGTTCCGGCCTGTGAAAATTGATAACGACTTGTTTTTTAAATCGTCATTCACGATTGGAAATCCGTCATGCGCTATGTCATCGCCTGCGGAGGCACCGGCGGCCATGTCTTTCCAGGCATGGCCACGGCCCGCGCTCTCCTCGCTTCCGGCCACGAGGTTCACCTCTGGCTCGCCGGCAAGGCTATCGAACAAAAAGCGCTCAATCACTGGAGCGGCCCCGTCGTCACGATTGAAACGGATTGGCGGAAACCCGCATCCCTGTCCGCCCTGCTCCGCCTCCCCTTCCGCATCCTCCGCTCCGGCTATCAATGCCTGCGCCAGCTTCGGCGCGAGCGGCCCGCGGCCCTGCTCGCCATGGGCAGCCGGGCCTCCCTGCTTCCCGTGGCCGCCGCGCGCCTCCTCGGCATTCCCGTCGTCCTGCACGAGGCCAATGCCCTCCCCGGCCAGGCCATCACGCTGCTCTCCCGCCTGTTCCGCGCCACCGTCGCGCTGGGCTTCGCCGAAACCGCCGCCCGCCTCCCCGGCCGCACCACCCGCTATGTCGGCTTCCCCCTGCGCGACATGACGCCCGCCGCGCCCCTGCCCGGGTTGCCGCCGGGCTCCGCACCCGTCGTCCTCGTGATGGGCGGCAGTCAATCCTCGGTCTCCGTGAACGAGCTGTCGTGCGACGCGCTGATCCGTCTCCATCGCGCCGGCCGGCGCCTGCGCGTGATCCACCTGGCCGGAGGCCAGCAGGAAAACGACCTTCGCGCCGCGTACCGCGAGGCTGGCGTCCCGGCCGTGGTGTTCGGGTTCCTCCAGGACATGGGCGCTGCGTATGCCGCCGCCACCGTCGCCATCTCCCGCGCCGGAGCCGCCAGTTGCGCCGAACTCGCCAGCTTCGGCGTGCCCGCCATCTATATCCCCTACCCCCTGGCGGGCGATCATCAGCGCTATAACGCCCTCGCCATGGAAAAAGCCGGCGCCGCCATCACCCGCCTCCAATCCTCCCTCTCCTCGTCCGGCCTCGCCGATCGGCTGAAACAACTCCTGGCCGATCAAACCGAACTGGCCCGCATGCGCCAGGCGGCTCTTCAAGCCGCCACCCCCCAGGCCGCCGACCACCTGGCCGCGCTGTTGATCGAGTCCGGTCGGGCCGGCACGCGGCCATGACCGACTACGTGGACACCCACGCCCACCTGGACGGCATCCAGGGCGGCGCCGCCGCGATCGACGCCGCCCTGCGGCGCGCCGCCGACGCCGGCGTCATCCGCGTGCTCGCGGTGGGCGGCAATCCGGAGGGCAACCGCCTCGCCCTTGAATGCGCGCGGCGCCATCCCCAAGTCCGGGCCGCCGTCGGGTTCGACCGGGACTGCGCCACGCGAACCGATCTGAATGTCGCGGAACTTGACCTCCAACTGGCCTCTCCGGGCGTGGTTGCGCTCGGCGAGATCGGGTTGGATTTCCACTATGCGCCCGAAACCGCGGCCGCCCAGGAACGGCTGCTGAACGGCATGCTCGATCGGGCCGCCGCCCGCCGCCTGCCCGTCGTGGTCCATTGCCGGGACGCCGAGGGCGTGCTGGCCCCGCTCCTCGAGTCGCACGCGGCGCGCTGGTCCGGCGAACCGGACCGGATCGGTGTCATTCACTGTTTTGCCGCCGGGGAGGGGTTCGCCCGCCGCATGCTCGCCTGCGGTTTCCACCTCAGTTTCAGCGGCATCCTGACCTTCCCCAAAGGGGACAATGTCCGCGCGGTGGCGGCATGGACGCCGGACGACCGGTTGCTGGCGGAAACGGACACGCCCTTTCTCGCGCCCGTGCCGCATCGCGGATCGCCCAACGAGCCGGCCTACGTCACGCACGTCGTGGAAGGCCTGGCCCGGCTCCGGGGCGTTCCGCCCGACCGGATGGCCGCCCTGACCACCGCCAATGCCCGGCGTCTGTTTCTGTTTTAGGGTGACAATCGGGCGAGCGCCGACGCCTCGCCGACGCCCTCCACCCGCACCCGTTTCAGCCGGCCCGTTTCCCCCGAGAGAATCGTGACCGCCCGTTCCGGCACGTCGAGGGTGTCGGCCAGAAACGCCCGGAGCGCCGCGTTCGCCTTTCCGTCGACCGGCGGCGCCCGGAGCCGGATTTTCAACGCCTCCCCCATCGCGCCGGCCACCGCATCGCGCGACGCGCGCGGCACGATCCGCAGCGTCAGCGCCACGCCCCCGTCCGTTGCTTTCAACCAGCCCGGCATTCCGCGTCTCCCGTTTCCGTGCTCACACCGTAAGCCGCAAGCCATCCCAGGCCAATTCCACGCCCGGCGGCAATTTCGCCTGCACCGCGTCATGCTCGATATCGTGGCACATGTGGGTCAAAAAGGATCGTTTGGCCCCGATTTTGGCCAACAACGAGAGGCTCGTGGCAAGATGCGAATGCGAAAAATGCGGCGTGTGCCGCAAGGCGTCCAGCACCATCACATCCACGCCCGAAAACACCGCCGCGGTCTCCGGCGTCATGGACAGGCAGTCCGGCACATACCCCAGCGACCGGCCCCCGGCATCGAGCCGGTAGCCGTGGGTGGCGATGCCCCCATGCCAGACCGGCGCCGGCGTCACGGTCACCCCGCCCAGGGCAAAGGGTTGGTCCACCGGATGCAGGGTCACCTGGGGCCGGTACAAGCCCGCAGGCGCGGGTTTGAAGGCATAGTCGAAAATCCGGCGCACTTCGTCCATGGTTGCGGCCGAGCCGTAAACCGGGATCACGCCGCCCTGCAGCGTGTTGAACCGGCGCAGATCGTCGAACCCGAACACATGATCGGCATGGGCATGGGTAAACAGGACGGCGTCAACCCGAAGGACGCCGTAGGCCAGCGCCTGGTCCCGGAAATCCGGCGGGGTGTCGATTTGAATGAATCGGCCCGCCGCCTCCACGTATAAACTGGATCGGCGGCGCCTGTTCTTGGGATTGTCCGAACGACAGACCGCGCACGAACACCCGATCGCGGGAACACCAACGGACGTACCGGTTCCGAGAAAGACTATTTTCATAAGATCGCCATTATGAGGAAATTATTGCATCTTTCAACTCTTTCCGATAGGATCGATTCGATATGTGGCAAGCCTCGATCATCCTGACGGCGCTTCTAGCGGCGGCCGGTTCCGCCTGGGCCGAGGGCGAGGGTTCCGAACCGCCCCCATTATCCCCCGATTCCGGCGCCGACGCCACGCTCGAGCAGGTGGTGGCGCAGCTGCCCCGCGAGCCGCTCCAGATGGCCGGCGAGTTCAGGGCCGATCCCCGTGACGGCCGCCCTGCCCGCCGCTGCCAGGTCCAGTTGCGCCTCGACTACGGCGCCACCCCCGCCCAGGCTCGCTTCACGATTATGGACGCGTTCGGAGAGGAGTTGGAACAAATGACACTCCTCCGGACCCCGGACGGCGCCGGTTCCTGGCATTATGCCCGGGGCTACCCCCTCGTCCCCGCCCCCCTCCCCGACACCCGCCTCCCCTTGCAGGGCACGGACCTGACCTGGTCCGACCTGAGCCTCTCCTTCCTCTGGTGGCGCGGTGGACGCGTGACCGGCACGGAGAAAGCGCTCGACCGCGACTGCCTCGTCCTGCTCGTGCCCGCCCCCGCCGGAGAGCCCACCCCCTACGCGCATGCCCGGCTCTGGATCGACCGCCGTCAACGGATGCTGCTGCGGGCCGAGGGCTGCGATGCCACGGGCGCGCCCATCACCCGGCTCGCCGTCAAAAGCATCAAAAAAATCGGCGGCGACTGGATGGTGAAGGACCTGGACGTCACCACGCTGTCGACCGGACTTCGCACCGCGTTTCGCATCGATTCCGTGGTCAAACCCCAAGCGGAGGGTGTCGCCCCTTAAGCCGCGCCTTCCGGCGCCGCGGGGAATGCAATATGCTGCTTTTCATCCAATTCGCCACCCTGCTGGTCCTCTTCTCGGCCTCGGCCCTGTTCTCGGCCACGGAGACCGCTCTTTTTTCCCTGAATCCCATTCTGATTCATCGCATCGCCCGCCGCCGACCGAAGGCCGCGCGCGAGATTGAAAGTCTCCTTGCCCGGCCCACGCGGCCGCTCTCGACCATTCTCATCGGCAACACGTTTGTCAACATCGCGGCCGCCAACCTCGGCTATGTGGTGGCGGATCGCTTCTTCCCGGGACATGGCGAAGCCATCGCCATCCCGGTCATGACCGTGCTCATCATCATCTTCGGGGATGTCGTGCCCAAACGGGTAGCCATCCGGCACGCCGAGCCGCTGTCCATCCGGTTGATCCCGTTCATCCGGTTCTTCCTGGTCGCCACCACCCCGTTCCGCTGGCTGCTCAATCGCGTCACCCGCTCGTTCGAAAAGTATTTCGAAAAACGGCATAATCCCATGTCGGCCGATCATCTGCGCACGCTGGTCGACGTGGGCGAGCAGGAGGGGGTGCTGAACACCGAGGAAAGCGCCATGATCGACGGCATCATCCGCCTCGAAAAAATCCAGGCGCGCGATGTCATGACCCCCCGGGTCGATATCGCCGGTCTCGATCTCGAGGATGACCCCGCCACCTGGGCCGCCACCCTCCGCAAGACGGGCGCCCGTTACGTGGCCGCTTACCGCGGTTCGCTCGATCACATCGACGGGTTCATCGACACCCCCCAATACCTCCTCGTCGAAACGCCCAATCTCAAGGAATCGCTCCGCCCCCATTTCTACGTGCCCGACACCATGCCCCTCGATAATCTGCTGACCCTGTTCCAGCACGAGCGCATCCCGCTCGCCGTGGTCATCGACGAATACGGCGGCACCGCCGGCCTGATCACCCGGGACGACATCCTCGAGGAAATCCTCCCCGACATGGGCGCCGAGCCCGGCGCCCCCGCCGCCATCAAGTCCCTTGGCGCTTCTCGCTGGCTCGTGGACGGCTCGACCAGCCTCGAGGACATCAATGACGAACTGGACCTGGAACTGACCTCCGACGGCGCCGACCGCATCTCGGGATGGGTGACGGAGAAGGCGGAACATCTGCCCCGGACCGGGGAGGTCATCATCGCCCAGGGATGCAAGGTCACCGTGGGCGAAGTCAAACGTCATCGGATCCGCTCGGTGATCCTGGAAAAAGGGGAGGAGGAATAGACATGCTGTCCTTGTATCCCCTGCTCATCCTGCTCTGCCTGATCGGCAACGCCTTCTTCGAAGGTATCGAAACCGGCATCATCTCCATCAACCGCCTGAAACTCCGGCCGCACGTGGAGGAGGAGGAACCCTGGGCCTTGCGGATTCAGGCCTTTCTGGACAACCCCGGCCGCCTCTTCGGGGCCACCCTGATCGGCACCAACATCTGCATGATCATGGGCTCCATTCTCGCGGCCAGTTTTGCCGACCAACTGCTGCCCCATGGCGCCGAATTCCTTTCCGGTTCCCTGATGACCCTTGGCATCCTGATCGGCTGCGAATACATCCCCAAGGCCTGGTTTCGCGCCCATCCCATCGCCCGCACCCGCCCCTTCATCGGGACGCTGGAAGCACTGGCGCGTCTCATGAACCCCCTGATCCGCGCCATCACCCTGCTCACCGACTGGATCATCCGCGATCCGGACGGCCAGGTCGCCCGCGCGCCGGTCATGACCCGCGACGACCTGCTCGTGCTGACCCAGGAAAGCACGGACAGCGGACTGCTCACCCCCAAGCAGCGGATCATGATCCTGCGGGTGGCCGACCTGTCCGATACTATTCCTTCCGTCTGCATGACCCCTGCGGCCAAAATGACCGTCATCTCCAGCCAGGCCACCGTGGCGGAATTCTTCCAGAAAGCCCGCGCCTGCGGCTACTCCAACCTGCCCGTTTACGCCGAGGAAAAAAAAGAATATGTGGGCCTCGTAAACCTGTTCGATATTCTCCGGGTGGAACCCCCGGATAGCGCCGTCCCCCTGACCCGCTACATGAAACCCCTCCAGTTCGTCAAGCACAACACCCCCCTGACGGAACTCTTCCCCCTCATGCGTCGCACCCGCCAATCGCTGTGCCTCGTCACCGACGCCAAGGGAGACGTGGTCGGCTTGCTGACGGCCGAGGACATTCTCCGGCTGATCGTGGGGAGTTTGTAGGCCATGCCCACCCGCCCGGGATATTGCCCGGCCTGCGACCGATTCATCGGCCCTCTCGACACCTGCCCCTATTGCGATTGTCCCACCGAACGCCAGGCCAGCGTGCGGCTCCTGCGCCTGCTCGCCATCGCCGTGGCGGTCGGCGGGCTGATCCTCCTCGCGCTCGCGGCCCGCCGCCACGAGATCCCCTTGATCGAACTCGACGCCATCCAGCCGTCCATGAATTTCGCCCGGGTCCGGGTCGAGGGCGCCGTCGCCACCGCCCCCCGTTCCGGCCGATCCCGCGCCGGGAAACAATGGTTCGGCCTCACGCTGGGCGACGGCGCCGCACGCCTCCGGGTCTCGGCCTTCGACGAAACCGCCGCCGCCCTGCTGGCCCGTGACGACACCGCCCGGCCCGCCACCGGCGCCTGGTTTCGGGCCGAAGGCCAGCTCTCCCTCCGCGCCGGCCAGCCGCCGTCCCTCCTCCTGCGCGCTCCGAACCACCTTCAACCCCGGCCCCCCCCGTGAGCGACGCCGTTTCCCTCCTCGCGTGGATTCTGGCCGGAATCGCGGCCGCCGTGATCCTCGGTTGCCTGCCGGGCTTTCACGTTTACAACCTGCTGGCGGTTCTGTTCCTGGCCGTCCAGGCGCTCCCGCCGGAGACGGTTTCCCCCGATCGCGTGGCCGCCCTGGCCGCCGCCGCCGTCGCCGCGTGGGCCGTATCCGGCATCCTCCCCGCCATTTTCCTGGCCGTGCCCGACGAAAGCACCGCCCTGATGATGCCCCCCGGCGCGTCCGCCTACCGCCGAGGGCAGGGCCGGACCGCCGCGCTCTATACCGCAGCCGGCGGACTCGGCGGCGCCCTGCTCCTCCTCATGGCCCTGCCTTTCCTCTCCCGCTTGCTGCCCCTGTTGCTCGCCGTGCTGCGCCCCCACTTCCATTGGATTCTCTGGGCGCTCATCCTCTACCTGCCGCTCTCGGAATGGCCCAAAGGCGGCGTGCGGGGTCCCGCCGGCTGGTCCCGTTTCGGGGACAGCGCCTCGTCGTGGCTGGCGGGACTCGCCACACTGTCGCTCTCCGGCGCGCTCGGATTCCTGCTCATGCTCCATTCGCCCTTTCCGCCCGCGCGCGCGGCCCAATCGCTCGCGCCCGCCCTGATCGGCCTGTTTGCCATTCCCGCCCTGATCCAGGCCTGCCTCGGCCGGCCCGAATCGCCCGCGGCAACCCCCCCGCCCCGGGGGCTCAGCCTGCGCGCCTGGGTGGAGGGAACCCTGACGGGAACAGCCGGCGGCGGATTCGCGGCCCTGATCCCCGCCGTCACGGGCGGACTCGGCTCGCTGCTGGCCGGTCAGGCGGCCGCCCAGTCGGATGACCGCGCCTTCCTGGTGGCGCAGGGCGCCTCCCGCATGGTTTATTACGCCGGCTCCTTCCTCCTCTTTGCCGTGCCCGGCGCCGGCCTGATCCGGGGCGGAGCCGCCTGGCAGGTGCAGACGATCTGCCCGGCGGACGAACCGGCGCTCTTTCCGCTCCTGGCCGCCGCGGTGGCGCTCGGCGCGTCGCTGGCGTTTCTCTGCCTGCCGCCTCTGGCCGCCATCCTGCCCCGCCTGATCCCGCCGGAACGGGTTCGCCGCGTTTCGATCGGCGCGCTGGCGCTGCTCCTGGCGCTGGTGGGCGGAACCACGGGTTGGCTCGGGCTGGGGGTGGCGGCAACCGCAACCGGCATCGGTGCCATCCCCCTGCTGTTTCACTCCCGCCGCCTCAACGCCCTGGGCGTGGTGCTTCTGCCCATCGCCTGGCAACTCACAAGGCACTGACATAAAAGGCTTCACCCATTTCATGACCGGGCTCGCCGTGGCGTCCTGCTTCCCCGAGGCCGTGCGGGAGGCCGCGGCGGGCAATCCCCTGCCCATGCTGGCCGGCGGCGTGTTCGGTCTGCTCCCCGATACGATCGATTTCAAGGCCGTCAAATTCTTTTCCCGCCATGAGATGGACATCGTCCCCGATCCGCTGGCCCCCGATATGCAGATGGTCGCCGACGGGATCGCCTGCGGCATTGCGCACGCGCATCGCACGCGCAAGACCGTCCGCCTTCGCCTGCATACCATCCGCCTTGGCGCGGACGCCTGGCAGGCCTACGCGGTCCGGTTCGCCCCCGACGGCGCGGTGCATGCCGCGCTCGGCCCCGTTCAGACCACCGGCGGCAGGCCGCTGGCCGAAACGGAACCCGGCGAAGCCACGGCGCCGACCCCGGCACGCCTCGCGATCGGTTATGAAGCCCGCGTGTCCGTGGCGATTCTCGACGGCCCCATGCTGGCGTTCGTGCCCCTGCCGGATGGACGGATCAAGATCGAGTTCATTCCCTGGCACCGCGCCTGGAGTCACAGTCTGCTCCTGGCCGCCGCCGCGGGCGTCGCCATCGGCCTGGCCGCGGACGCCACGACGGGCTGGATTGCCGCGCTGGCCTGGACGGCCCACAGCCTCGTCGATCAACTGGGTTTCCTGGGCGCCGCCCTTCTGTTTCCCCTGAAACGAGAACGCTTGCCGGGCCTGCAATTGGCCCGCTCGGGCGATGCCGGGCCCAACCTGGCCCTTGTCTGGTTCGCGGGGCTGGCGCTGTTCTGGAATCTGGCGCGCCTGGCCGTTCCCCCGGTTCCCCTCAACGGAGCCCGGTTGTTCGTCTGCGCGGGGCTGCTGCCGCTTAGCCTGCTCGCGCTCGGGCATCGTCAATCGTCCGCTTGACGGAGATCGCCTCCCCCTTCATACTGACCTCATGATGACTATCTTTCCCTCGGCTTCCGATTTTTTCAAAAACCCATCTTTTTGGTCGCCTTTCCTGGCCTGGCTCACCGCCCAGGTGATCAAAGTGGCCATCAACTACCGGGCCACCAAACGGATCGATTTCCGGTATCTCTCCAGCCTGGGCGGCATGCCGAGCGCCCACTCCGCCACGGTGTGCGCGCTGGCCACCTCGGTGGGCATCAATGCGGGCTACGACTCGCAGGTGTTCATGAGCACCTTCATCATGGCGCTCATCGTCATGTTCGACGCCTCCACCGTGCGGCGGGCGGCGGGGCTCCAAGCCCGGCTGCTCAACGACATGGTCGAGGAACTGTTCAAGGAGCACCACTTTTCCGAGCACAAACTCGTGGAACTGCTCGGCCACACCCGCACCGAGGTGTTTGTCGGGCTCCTGCTCGGCGTGGCCATGGCCTTCCTGGTCAACCTGATTGCCGGCTGACCGGCATAAAAAACGGAGGAACCCCAAAGGACTCCTCCGTTGCCTCAATCGGTTTTCTCGTCCGGCTTTTCAGCCAAATGATTTCTCGCTCATCCACGTGCCGTGAATGTTGCAATTCTGGCAGACCGTGATCGTGCCGGATTTCGCCCGCACGCTCAGCGCCGCCGCGGGACGGTTCAACGCCGGCGATAGCCAGACACGGGAGATGAAGGACTGGTCCACGTAGAAATCCAGCCAGCGGATATAGTGCTCCGCCTTCATCGGATGCTCCATCTCGCCGATTGTCGCTTTCACCAGGACGGAATCCGCGTGGTCCGCAAAGAAGGAATCCGCTTCCACGGCAATGGCCGGCAGATGCTTCGCATCCGCTTCGCCGCCCGGCGTCTGGCCCGTCTTCTTGATCGCGGCGGCGTTTTCCTTGAACGACTTCATCGCCCGGCAAACGAGGCACTTCTCCGGCGCCTGGTTGAACTCGATGTGACCGCAGACGCTGCATTCAAAAATCGCCATGATCCGGGTCCTCCTAAGAAAGCTTGATCGCTTCCTGCGGGCAGTTGGCGGCCGCGTCCGAGCAGGACTTCTCGAGTGCCGCGGGCACGTCGGTCATCTTGCACTTCGCCTTGTCGCCATCCATTTCGAACACCTCGGGGCAGTCGCCTTCACAAAGGCCGCAGCCGACGCACGCATCCAAGTCAATCGCAACTTTCATGGTCATCTCCTTGTTTCCCCGCAGCGGGTTCTTTCCGGCCACGGGTTAAGGAAGATAGTATCGCGGAATCGGGCCTGGGAATCAAGCAGAAAGAGCGGAGCCCCGCACATCCACCGCGAAGATGTCGGGTTGACAATAAACACGGAGCGGCGGGGTGGCCGCCCCGATGCCGCTGCTCACGAACAGATGCGCGCCCTCCACCACGAAATGGCCGTGGTCGAACAGCCGGCCGAACCGCGAGGGCACAATGACCGGCCCCAGCCCGGGAATCCGCGCCTGTCCGGCATGGTTATGCCCCGCAAACACGGCATGAGCGCCCGCCCGGGCCAGCGTGTAAACCGCGTCCGGAGTGTGGCATAACACCAGGTTCACCCCCGGTTCCCGCGGAAACGGCGGAATCCGGATCTTGGCATATCCCCCGTAGTCGCAGCCGATCAGCCTGAGAAGGCACCCCTCCCGTTCCGTTTCCACCACCGCGTTCACCAGCAGCCGGAGCCCCGCCCTTTCAAGCGCCCCGCAAATGCGGGCCGGATCGGTCCAGTGATCGTGGTTGCCCAGCACGGCAAAATTGCCCGCCTTTCCGATGGGGCGGAGTATCCGTTCCAGGATCGGGATCGACTCGGTCCGGGTCACATAGTCGCCCGTGAAAAACACAAGGTCCGGTTCCAGCGTCTCGGCCATGTTCAGCGCGTTCCGATAATAGCCCTCGTCAAAATCGGGATGCACATGAAAATCGGTCAATTGCACGATGCGGAAGGCCGGGCCCCGCCAGGCCGGCAGTTCGATCGCGTACCGATGGCACACCAGGTCCGTCGTGGTGAGCGGCTTCAGCAGCGGCACGTCGTGCACGATCGTATCCACGGGCGGCGAGCCCGCGCAGGTCCGCCGGATCCGCAGCCGCCGCCATTCGCCCAGCATCACCCCGCCAAACACCGCCAGCGGCAGAACGATCCGCCACGCCAGGGGCAGCGCCAGGGCCAGCGTGGCGCCGCCCAGCGTCAGCGCCGCGAACACCAGGCCCAGCGCCGGCATCTTGAGCCGGCTGGACCGGATGATCAGCAGCCGCTTGTTGACCAGCACCAGGAAGAGGAGCGCCCCGGCCAAGGCCATGCCCAGGGCCGGAACTCCGATCGCCGGTTGCAGCAACGCCTTCACGTTCCAGTCCCTCTTCCGTTTCCTGGGCCGCGCAAAAAGCCGATGACCGCATCGGCCGCCGCGCGCTCATGCCCATGAAAACCGTGATCCGCGCCGCGAATGATCGCGAATTCGAACCGCCCGGACCGGGTGGCCGCGTGCAACCGGTCGCGCATCGCGGGCAGGGGCAGGCATGCGAACTCCTCGCGAGAGCCGAACAGCACGAGCATGGGGAGGCGCAACCGGGAAAACAGCCGCAAGTCGCCCTCGTAATGGAAAAGCCGCGCCTCCACCCGGTCCGGATCCGCGATGCTCAGGAAACGCCGCGCGGAAAAGGCCCGGCAGAACTCCGGCAACCCGTCGCCCTCCGACACCGGCTCATCGCCCTGCCCCGCCCGCACGCGCCGCCGGGCCCGGGCGGTCATCCGCGCCATCCCGGCCGCGCCCAGGTCGCGGCGCAAGATGGCCTGGTCGTCGCCGGGCGCCAGGTGGATCAGCGCCTCCACCGCCGGATCCCGGCGCCGGAGCTGGAAATAGGCAATCTTCTGGCAGCCCGTGCTGTGGCCGCCCAGCACAAACCGCCGGTATCCCGCCCGCCGTCCGAACGCGAGCGCGGCGTCGAGATCGGCGAGGCAATCGGAAAACCGCTCCGTATTCACGCCTTCCCCGCTGCCGCGGTTGTTGAAACTGAGCACGTCGCAGTCCGCCTCCCCAAGCCGGGCCATCAGCTCCTTTTTCAGGGCCGACCGGTAAAAATGACCGCCCATCCCGTGGACCAGCACGAACAGCCGCCTGCGGCGCGCCGCGTCATGCCGCCAGAAGCCGTCCAGCCGCCGGCCGCGCGCCGGCAACTCCACCAGCGCGCCCGGAAGCGACCGGATTGGGGAGGAGCATCGGGCCATGATTACTCGCGTCCGCTCCAGCAATAGGTGCAGACCTGATCCGCCGGCTTGCCGATGGCGGCGATCAGGTCGTCCAGTTTCTGATACTTGAGGGAATCGAGCTTCAGATTCTTGCGGATGCGTTCGATCATGGCGCAATACCGCCCGGAGCCGGGACAGGTGTAGTCGTCCAGATGCGCATCCGGCCTGCCTTCGAGCTCCTCCACGGTCCGGCGCACGGCCAGATCCTGTTCCGACTTGGAGCGGGAGAAGTTGAGGAATTTGCACTGAAAGGCCAGCGGCGGACAGGCGGGCCGCATGTGCACCTGCCGGGCGCCCGCCTCGCGCAGGCGCTTGAGCGTGTCGCGCAACTGGGTGCCGCGCACGATCGAGTCCTCGCAGAAGAGCAGGCGGTTGCCGCGGATCAGTTCCTCGATCGGGATCAACTTCATGCGGGCGATGAGCGCCCGCATGGTCTGATCCTGGGGCATGAAGCTGCGCGGCCAGGTGGGGGTGTATTTCACGAACGGCCGGCGGTACGGGATGCCGCTTTCCATCGCGTATCCCAGCGCATGCCCCACCCCGGAATCCGGAATGCCGCAGACGATGTCGCCGATGGCGCCCACGCCGTCCGCCCGGTCCTGCCGGGCCAGCATCATGCCGCAACGGTTGCGCGCCACCTCCACGTTCACGCCCTCGTACGTCGAGGCCGGATAGCCGTAATACACCCACAGGAAGGCGCAAATGCGACTTTTTTTCCCCGGCTTGACCAGTTGCTCAACTCCGTCCTGGCTCAGGCGCACCACCTCGCCGGGGCCCAGATCGCGGTCAGCCTGGAAGTCGAGGTTGGGCAGGGCGCAACTCTCCATGCTCACCGCCCAGCCAGGATTGGAGCGGCCCGCCCGCCGACCCACCGTGATCGGCGTGCGCCCGTAGCGGTCGCGGGCGGCATAGAGCGCCGTCGGGGTCAGGACGAGCAACGAACAGGACCCCTCGATCAGCGCCTGCGCGGACCGGATGCCGGCCGTGAACGTGTTCTCCTGGTTGATCAGGGTGGCCACCAGTTCGGTGGGATTGATTTCGCCGAGCGTCAGGTTGCTGATGTGGGCCGCGTGATGGTGAAACGCGCGCCTCATCAAGGCGGCCGTGTTGTTGATCTTGCCCACGGTCGCGATGGCGTAGGTTCCGAGATGGGAGGTGATCAGGAGGGGCTGGTCCTCGTAGTCGCTGATCACGCCGATGCCCATGTTCCCCGCCAGGTGGGTGACGTCATTCTCGAACTTGGACCGGAACTGCGTATTCGTGATGTCGTGGATAAAGCGCGAAAATCCCGATTCCGCCACTGTCGCCATGCCGCCCCGCATCGTCCCGAGATGGGAATGGTAGTCCGTGCCGTAGAACAGATCGCCCGCGCACGCTTTCCTGGAAACCACGCCGAAGAAACCGCCCATGTCGCCTCCCGCGATAAACCGCCTGATGCCAACAAGCCCCTATCCTACTCCACCCTTCTGCTTGGCTCAAGACGGCATTCGGGGTTGGCGCGTTTTATTTTCTCCCACCCCGGCGCCTGTTCTGATAACATGCCAACCACAACCAGACAGGAGAATCCCATGCGTTCCGCACTCGCCCTTCTGCTTGCCTTCCTGGTCGCCGGTTGCGCCACCCCGCCCGATACCCCGCCCGATACCCCGCAAACCCGCGCACCCGAAACCGCCCCGACAACTCGCCTGATTCGCGATCGCCTGCGCCTGACGCTCGATATCCGTTACCGGATGGGCCAGACGCTCTCCCCTGAAACCCAGGTCCTGATCGTGAACGAAGACGCGTACATCAGCACCCGCTTGAAAGAGTGCGGCATGACGCCCGCCCACGACTACATCCGCTACACCACGGGCGGCCGCATCAAGCCCGGACTTCCCTGCCACGTGCTCCTGATCCCCCCCGGCGAACCCGCCCAGCTCTTCGATCTGCCGATGCCGGAAACAGACGACCCGTTGGGCGTCTGGTTCGAGTGGATCAAACCGGTCGCCCAGATCATCTCCCCCATGCCCGTGCAGGCGTTGATCAACCAGCCCAAAGCCCGACAGCCACTGACCGTTCCCGAATCCAGGCAATTCGAGGTGCGCCACCAATTGACGGCCCTGAATTCCCCCTATGACCCCAAGGCCGATTAACCGCGCGTGGCCGCGTCAAGATCGGCTTGCAAACGAAGCCGTCTTCAGCAATACTGTTTATACAAACAAGGAGAACCGTCATGAGCGAGTTGAAAGGCACCAAAACCGAAAAGAACCTGTGGGATGCGTTTGCCGGGGAATCCCAGGCGCGAAGCAAATACACCTTCTTTGCCTCCGAAGCCAAAAAGGCGGGATTCGAGCAGATTGCCGCGCTCTTCATGGAAACGGCGGAGCAGGAAAAGGAGCACGCCAAGCTCCATTTCAAAGCGCTCAACGGCATCGGCGATACCGCGGCCAACCTGCAGGCCGCCGCCGATGGCGAAGGGCACGAGTGGACCCAGATGTACCCCGTCATGGCCCAGGAAGCCCGCGACGAGGGCTTTCCGGAAATCGCCCGCCATTTCGAGAATGTCGGTAAAATTGAAAAGGAACATCAAGCCCGTTACCAAGCTCTGCTGAAGAATCTCGAAGCCGGCAAGGTGTTTCAGAAGGAGCAGAAGGTCAAGTGGGTCTGCCGCAACTGCGGTTTCACCCACGAGGGGACCAAGGCCGTGGAAAAATGCCCCGTCTGCCATCATCCCCAGGCCTTTTTCGAAATGGTGAAGGTCAACTACTAGGGCTTCATCCATGAACGTCACCCCAGTTTGTCCGGGCGCAACGCCCGATTACCCCAGCCGCCGCCAGTTCCTGTCCGCCAAAAAAGCCGCCGGCATCGCCCTCCTTGGCGCGTTCGCGGCTGGCACCCAGGCGGGCGGCGTCCGCACCGCCGGCGTTCCCGTGCGACTGCCGGGCAAGCCGGCCGGCACCAACATCGTGTGCCAGACCAACCTGCCTGCCGTCGAATCGCAGGCCCGCCTGCGCGGCGACGTGATGGAAGTGCCCCTGCTCGGGGTGACGCGCGCCGTCCCCACCAACGCGCCCGCCGCAACCAACACCGCGCCGGCCAAACTGCCGGGCGAACCGCCGGCTTCCCCGAAATAGACCGTTCATGGATTTGACGCTCTGCCTGACGCACGCCTGCAATCTGCGTTGCGCCTACTGTTACGCCGGCCCCAAGACCGGCCGGCGGATGGCGTGGGACACCGCGAAGCGGGCGATCGAGTTCGGCCTCGGGCAGACCCTCCAACAGGCGCGGTTATCCGGCGCTGAACCGTCCGGGCAACTGGGCTTTTTCGGCGGCGAACCTTTGCTTGAATGGCCCCTGCTCCAGCGCGCCGCCGACTACGCCGTCGCCGAGGCGGAGCGGCTGGGTGTGGCGCTCAAAAAAACCGTCACCACCAACATGACCCTGCTGGACGCGGACAAGGCGGACTGGCTGAAGGCGCGCGGTTTTTACGTGGGATTGTCGCTGGACGGCAATGCGGCCATGCACGATGCGCTGCGCCGCTTTCCGGATGGCCGTGGCTCGCATGCCGCCTGCGCCCCGGCCCTGCGCTTCTTCCAAGGACCGAACGCCAACGGTGAAGTGATCGTGGTGCCCGACCCGCGCAACGTCATGCACCTGGCGGACTCGGTGTCGTGGTTGATTGACGAGGGCATCCGCCGCCTCTCGCTGAATCCGAACTTCTATATCGCCTGGCCGGAGTCCGCGCTCGAGTCATGGCGTGCGGCCTACGAGCGGATCGGCGACCGGTATCTCGCCTGTTACCGGAGCGGAAATCCGATACGGGTCAACGTCATCGACGGCAAGATACGCGCTCACCTGAAGGAGGGATATGCGCCCTGCGACAAGTGCGGGTTCGGCGAACGGGAGGCGGCCGTGGCGGTCAGTGGAAATTTATATCCCTGCGAGCGGGTGGTGGGTGACGACACGAACGACGCGCTGCGAATCGGGGATGTATGGAACGGCTTCGACGCGGGCCGGCGCAGCCGCATCCTGGCCTGCCGGGGCAATCGGAATCCGGAATGCATGGCGTGTCCGGAACGCCACCGATGCATGAACTGGTGTTCCTGCATCAACTACGCCACCACCGGCGCCATCGACCGGGTGGCCGGCGTCGTCTGTTTCCACGAGCGCCTGGCCATCGCCGTGGCCGACCGCGTAGCCGCGGCCCTTTATGCCGAATCCAATCCCGCGTTTCTCGAACAGTTTTATGGGTGATGCCACTCACGCTGTGTGGCCAGATGCTCCGCACCGTTTCAGCAGAGGAAAGGCGGCGTTCAGAGAGCCGGGCTCGCAGCGTTCAGCAATTAAACATGGAAAAGTCCATTCGAATGGAATTTGTATAAACAGACTCGGCAAGTAGCGGAGCCAGGCGATCAGACGGTGCCGCTTGGGTATATCCATGCCGGGCAAAATTTCCACGCCCTTGCGATAAGGCCAGCCCATGGGGAATTTTCCGAGGCCATTCCCTGTTTTTTTCAAGGCTGATGACATATGCCACGCCCCCCGCACACCCTGGCCGTGGAAGTGGCCGAAAACGAGTTTCAATCGCGGGGAGCGACGCGGTTGGCTTGAGCCTCATCCAAGCGGTCACGGTGTTTCAATCCACGCCCCCCGCGCGGGGAGCGACA
>CAZSUH010000001.1:51365-92366 GCA_964609905.1 uncultured Verrucomicrobiota bacterium | reverse complement strand
GCCTCCAAATGGTGCTGGCGCCACAATTGCGCCAATCCCTGGAACTGCTGCAAGTCCCCACGCTGGAACTACGAGCGCTCGTCCGGGCCGAACTGGAAAAAAACCCCACCCTGGAAGAGCCCCCGGAAAACACCACGCCGATCGAGGATGACGAGGATTCGCCCGGACACGCCGGCGCTGACGACCCCAAAGCCCTCGATTTCCGCAAGGAGTTCGACGCGCTCGCCCGGCTCGACGACGAATGGCGCGACTATTTCTTCCAGGAAGAAAACAACCGCGTTTTCACGGCCGAAGCCGCGGAACGGCGCCAGTTTTTTTTCGACTCCATCGCCCAACCGGAAAGCCTTCAAGTCCACCTGATCAACCAGTTGCGCCTGACCGACCTCGATGAGGAGTCGCGAGCCATCGGCGAGTTGATCATTGGCAGCATCAATGACGACGGGTACCTGACCGCCTCCATCGAGGAGATTGCCGGCTCCATCAACGCCGATCCGGGCCTTTTCCGCACCGTGCTCGATGTCATCCAGGATCTCGACCCCACCGGCGTCGGCGCTCGCGATCTGCGCGAATGCCTGCTGATCCAGTTGCGCCGCCTGGATAAAAGCGAGAGCCTCCCGGCGGAAATCGTCCGCCAGCATCTCGAACTGCTCGCCGCGCGTAAGTTCCAGGAGATCGCCAAAATCCTGAAGACCACCCCCGAGGATGTGCAGAAAGCGGCTGATTTCATCGCCACCCTCACCCCCCGGCCGGGCAGCGCTTACTCCGGCAACTCCTCCGCCTACATCGCGCCGGATGTGCAGATCCGAAAAATCAACGGGCAATACGTGGTGATTCTCAACGACGAACAGATTCCCCACATCCGGATCAGCCGCCAGTACCGGTCCATGATGAACGACGAATCGTCCACCCCGGAATTGCGCGACTACGTGCAGGAAAAAGTCCGCGCCGGAACCTTTCTCATCAAAAGCATCCAGCAACGACAGCAGACGATTTTCAACATCGCCACCGAAATCGTCAAGGTGCAGGAAGAGTTCCTGGATCACGGGGTCTCCCACCTCAAGCCCCTCACCATGGCCCAGGTGGCGGAGGCGGTCGGGCTTCACGAAACGACCATCAGCCGGGCCGTCGCCGGCAAGCACATGCGCACGCCCGTCGGTCTTTTTGAAATGAAATACTTTTTCACCCCGGCGATCAAAACGGCCGACGGCGGTTCCGTGTCCAACAAGACCGTGATCGACATGATCGCCGGCATGGTGGGAGGCGAGGATCCCAAGGCGCCCCTGTCGGACCAGGAGTTGATGGATCAACTCAAGGCCAAAGGCATTGATGTGGCGCGCCGCACGGTGGCCAAGTATCGCATGGCGTTGAAGATCCCCCCCTCCCATCGGCGCAAAACCTTCGCATGAACCCTCCCGTTTCCGAAGCCTCTCCCGGCTGGTGGAACCCGGCGGTCCGGCATGCCGCCGCCTCGTTTCTGCCGCGCCTTTCACGCGAGGAGGGCTCCATCCGGCTCGCTGATCTTCCCCCTTCCGCCGAGGCCTTCCTGGCCTGGTGCCTGCGTGAAAACGGCCGTTGTCCCATCCTCTGGGTGGCGGACGGGCCGGTGAATCTTGACCGGGCCGGCCGGGATCTGCGAACCCTGGCGCCGGATGCGCAAGCCCCCCTTTTCTCGTTCCCCGCCATGGAGACTCGGATGGACATGGATACGCCGCATCCCCCGGAGGTAAGCGGCGCCCGCCTCAACACCCTGCTGGCCCTGTCCACGGCCGACGCCCCGGTCATCGTGACATGCGTCCAGGCGCTGATGCAACCGACGCTGCCGCCCGACCGGCTGGCCCGCCAGATCCGGATTCTGCGCACCGGCGAAGCCCACCCCTTTGAGGAACTTCCGGCCTTCCTCGAACAAACCGGGTACCGGTTCGAACCCGAGGTCCATGAGCCCGGTGAAGCGGTCGTGCGCGGCGGGTTGATCGACCTCTGGCCGCCCACGGAGCCGTGGCCCCTGCGCATCGAGTTTTTCGGCTCGACCGTGGAATCCATCCGCGCGTTCGCGCCCGATACCCAGACCTCCAGGGGGTCGTTGACCGCCGCCACCCTGACGCCCGTTTCGGAATTCCCCGCCTCGGGCGATGAGACGGAATCCGTTTCCTTGCTCGAACTGGTTCCGCCGAACACCCTGGTGTTCTGGTCCGACTATCCCGCCATCGTGAACATGGCCGCCGTGTACGAGCACACCCTGCGGGAACGGAAAGCCAGCGCCCTGCCGATCCCCTTCGAGGCGTTGGACCAGATGGCGCTCACCCGCCGGCTGCGGGAGCTCCGAACCGGACTTGCGGAGGCCGTCACGTCGCTCGATTTCGTGCCAATCGCCTCCGTGGTGTCCGTCACCCGGGAGGCCTTCCGCCCTGACCTGGCCGAGTCGCAACGCCGGGAATTTTTAAACCGCCTGGCCCGCCACGCGGAGGACGGTTGCCAGGTCTTTCTCTTTTTCGAGACCGAGGGCGCGCTGCACCGTTTTCTGGAGACGGCGCCGCCCGAAATCCGCCACCTCGTCACACCCCGGCTGGCGCTCCTGTCAGAAGGTTTCTTCAGCGCCACCCTCAAACTGGTTCTGGCCTCGGAAAGCGATCTCTACGGCCGCCGCAAACAGCCCCGCGGCCGACATCGGACCGAATTCTCCCGCAGCCGGGGCTCCCGGATCGGCGATTTTTCCGAAATCCAGCCCGGCGATCTGGTGGTGCACATCGAACACGGCATCGGCCGTTACCGGGGATTGGGCGAAATCGAAGTGGCGGGCCTGCGTCAGGAAGCGCTGATCATCGAATACGCGGACGAGGCCCGGCTTCATGTGCCCGTGAACCACGCCCACCTGTTGACGCGGTACGTCGGCGTGGGGAAACGCACGGCCAAACTCCATGCGCTCGGCAGTAAACGGTGGCAGGGCGAACGCAAAAACGTCGAAAAGGCGGTCCAGGATCTGGCCGCCGGCATGCTCGAAACCCAGGCGGCCCGGGATCTTCAACCCGGGCATGCCTTCAAACCGGATACCCCCTGGCAGCACGAGTTCGAAGCCGCGTTCCCCTACCGGGAAACGGAGGACCAACTGTCCGCCGTGGAGGACGTGAAGAAGGATATGGAAAGCGCCCGCCCCATGGACCGCCTGATCTGCGGCGACGCCGGCTACGGAAAAACCGAGGTCGCCATGCGCGCCGCTTTCAAGGCGGCCATGGACGGCAAACAAGTCGCCGTGTTGGTCCCCACCACGGTGCTGGCCCAGCAGCATTTCTACACCTTCGCCGAACGGATGAGCGCCTTCCCGGTGCGCATCGAAATGTTCAGCCGGTTATGCACCGCCGAACAACGGCAGGACGTTCTGGAGAGCTTGCAGGACGGGACCGTCGATATCGTCATCGGCACCCATGGCCTGCTGGAGCCCCACGTGATTTTCAAGGATCTGGGGCTGGTGGTGGTGGATGAGGAACAGCGGTTCGGCGTGGCGCAAAAGGAACGCCTGAAAAAATTGCGGCAACTCGTGGACGTGCTCACAATGACCGCCACGCCGATTCCCCGGACCCTCTATATGAGCCTCACCGGCGTGCGCGACCTCTCCCTCATCCAGACGCCGCCCGCCGAGCGCCTCCCCGTGGAAACCCGCGTGGCCGAAAACACCGACGAGGTCGTCCGCGAGGCCATTCTCCGCGAACTCAGCCGCGGCGGACAGGTCTATTTTCTACATAACCGGGTCTACACCATCAACCTCGTCTGCCAGCGCCTGGAAGCGCTGGTTCCAGAGGCCCGGATCGCCGTGGCGCACGGCCAGATGCCGCCCAGTCGCCTGTCCGCCATCATGCAGGAATTCGTCCGGGGCGAGAGCGACGTCCTCCTCTGCACCACCATCGTCGAATCCGGCACCGACATCCCCAATGCGAACACCATTCTCATCGAACGGGCCGATCGGTTCGGCATGGCGGATTTGTACCAACTCCGCGGCCGCGCCGGCAGGTCCAAGGAAAGAGGCTATTGCTACATGCTGCTGCCCAAACACGGGCTGACGGATCCCGTGGCCAAAAAACGGATCCTGGCGTTGAAGCAGCATTCCGGATTCGGGTCCGGCTTCAAACTGGCCATGCGCGATCTGGAAATCCGCGGATCCGGCAACATCCTGGGCCATGAGCAAAGCGGGCATATCGCCGCGGTCGGCTTTACGCTCTATTGCCAGTTGCTCCGCCGCACGGTGGAACGGCTTAAAGGGAATGCCGGCAGCATGCCGATCGCCGACGTCCCGCTTCACCTCGATTTCGTGGTCTTTTCAACCGATCCGGCCGACCAGGATAATGCCGCCATCATTCCCGCCTCCTACATGGACGATGAGGCCCTGAAAATCGCCCAATACCGTCAGCTTGCCTCCACCCTGTCGCTGCCGGAAGCGGCCGCGCTGAAACGCCAATTCCGCGACCGGTTCGGTCCGCTCCCCGAACCGGTGGAACGTCTGTTCCTGATGGCGGAAATTCGCATTCTGGCCGCCCAGAAAGGGCTGGTCCGAGTTGAAACGCGCGACTCGCGCATCTTCCTCACGCAACCGAACGGCGACCTGGTTCAGCATCAACGTCAGTTGCCTCGATTCCGGGCCGAATCCTGTTCCGCTCGGCTGCGGGAATTAAAGTCGCTCTTGAAACGAACGGCATGAAGAGCCGACGACTGAATTGACATGCCATCCAAAACCTCCCATACTCTTGCCCATGGATACGGCAGAAGTCAAAATCGGAGCGGAAGGCGTGGATGCGGCCGCAATCGTGGCCGAAATCCGTGAGACGGTCGAACGCAAGACGCGCGAGGGCGCCTATACCGACCTTCGCGTGGCCGTGGCTGAAAAAAACAACCTCGACCAGATCAAGGACCAGGACGGCTTTTTCGCTCTGTACCTGGAAAGCCTCCGCGAGGCCGTCACCATCGACATCAACGACTTCCCCATTTACGAACGACGGCGCGCCTTTTCCCCCTTGTTGGTGGGCCTGAAAAAGGGATTGTGGAATATCCTTAAATTCTATACCTACCGGCTCTGGTCCCAGCAGAACCAGGTGAACAGCATGCTGCTGGCCCTGGCCGAGGAAATGGACGACAAATACCGGCGCAAACTGGACGCCTTGGAGTCGCGCATCCGCGAGTTGGAAGCCACGCGGGACGCCAAACCGTGAGCACGGCCCGATCGATCGCCTTCGTCGCGCCCCGCCTCGCCGGAAGCGGCGCCGTTGGCGGCGCCGAAACGCTCATCCGGGCGTTGGCCGAAAAAGCCGCTTCGGCCGGCCGTTCAGTTCATCTGCTCACCACCTGCGCCAAAAATCACTTCACCTGGGAAAACGAGCTTCCCGCTGGTTCCCGCCAGGAAGGCCCCCTGACCATCCATTGCTTCCCCGTGAGCGGCGGCCGGAATCTGGACCGCTTCATCCGGGCCCAGGAACGGATTTCCCGTGGCCGGTTCACGCCCGACGATGAAACCGCGTGGCTTGAAGAAAGCGTGCACAGCCGGGAGTTGATGGATTACCTCGAATCCCACGACTTTGACCGCCTTGTGGCGGGCCCCTACCTGTTTGGCCTGACGGTGGCCGTATGCCGCCGCTTCCCGGACCGAACCGTGCTGTTGCCCTGCCTGCACGACGAGGCGTTTGCCCGCGTTTCCCTGTTCAAAACGGTCTTCGAGCAAACCGGCGGCATCCTGTTCAATTCCGAACCCGAAAAGCAACTCGCCATGCGCTTGTATGGCATCGGACCGGGGAAAGGTCACGTGGTCGGCATGGGACTCGACCCGTTTGATGTCGATCCGTCGGCCTTTGCGAGACGGCACAATCTGAAAGCGCCTTACGTGGTCTATTGCGGACGCCGCGAGCCGCTCAAAGGAACGCCGCTTCTTTTCGATTACCTGACGGCTTTCCGCGCCCGGACCGGCCGTGACGTGAAGTTGGTCCTGACCGGTTCCGGCGAGGTTCCCGCGCCTGCCGAGCTCCAACCGCACCTGCTGGATGTCGGATTCGTGACGGAACAGGAAAAGCACGAAGCCATGGCCGGCGCCGTGGTGTTTTGCCATCCGTCGCTGAACGAAAGCTTCAGCATTGTGCTGCTGGAGGCCTGGCTGGCCCGAACGCCCGCGCTGGTACGGGAAGCCGGCGCCGTGCTGGCGGATCATTGCCGGAAAAGTAATGGGGGCTTTTGGTTCCGGAATTACCCCGAGTTCGAGGAGCAACTCAGCCTGTTGCTCGACAACGCCGCGCTTCGGAAAGCCATGGGTGTGGCGGGCCGGGACTACGTCCTTCGGGAATATGCCTGGCCCGCCGTGGAACGGAAATTATTCGATGCGCTGGATGCCAGCGAAACCGCGCCGGGAGTCCCGCAATAGCGCGAATGCCGGTTCGACTTACCGCTGCCGCAGGATCAACTGCTTTTGGGCCTCTTGAACGGCCAGGTTAAACGCGTCTTGGGGCAACTCGGCACGGGCCATCGACAGTGCTTCCCGGGCATCCGGAAGGCCGGCCGCATCGGCCAGCATGATATAAACACAGCCCAGAATGGGATCTTTTTCCACGCCAAGGCCGGCATAATGACAGAGACCGAGCGCAAACAGCGCTTCCGGGTCGTTCTGATCCGCGGCTTTCTTGAACCAGGCCGCCGCTTCCGCCTGGTTGGTGGCCACGCCCTGCCCGATTTGATAGCGCACGCCCAGATGGTATTGGGCTTCGGCATGCCCCTGCGCCGCCGCTTTTTTATACCACGTCACCGCCAGAGCGTCGTCACGCGCCGTTCCCGCGCCCACGGCACAGGCCGCGCCCAGGCTATACTGAGCCTGGGCCAGACCCTGCGCCGCCGCCCCCTCGTACCAGCGAACCGCCTCGGCGGGATTCTTATCCACACCCGTGCCGGTGGCATACAACGCCCCCAGATTATACTGCGCTTCCGCATGACCCCGCTGAGCCGCATCCCGCAACCACCGATGCGCCCGCTTTAAATTCGGCTGGGCGCCACCGGCTCCTTTCGCATACCGCACGCCGAGATCGTTCATGGCGACGACATCCCCGCCTTCCGCCCGGTTGATCAGGGCAATCCATTCCGGCGTCAGTTCCGGAACCGGCGGCAAACGCCGGCCGGTGGCGCAACCCGCCACTATCACAACCGCCGCCAGCATGGGAAGGAGTCCTTTCATGGAATAACGGTAACAAGAATCGCGGCACAACTCGAACATAAAATCAACCTCAACCGGCATTTATTCGGTTTTGTGTTTTCATCCGCATCGCTTTCCGTATAGAATGGCCGCGTGAATTCAATGCCGACAAAATCGACATCCACTGCCAAACCGGCGTTCATTTCCGGCTGGAACCGGGGTTGGGCGCTCCTGGCGTTGCTGACGCCCCAAGAGGCCCGTCTGGTAGCCCTCATCCTCGGCTTGTTGCTGCTCGGATTGACGTTCCGGTTCTTCCATCTGCGAGGCGAAACATCCGCGCCATTCACCCGCGATCAGGCCGCATCCCGTCTTGTCAGGAGCCCCGCGCCATGAACCACCCCGACTGTCTCTTCTGTAAAATCGTCGCCGGCACGATTCCCGCGGTCAAGATATTCGAAAATGACCGCGTCTTGGCCTTCATGGATATTGGCCCTATCATCAAGGGCCATGCGCTGGTCATCCCCAAAGCCCACTACGATCCCCTGATGAACACCCCCAACGACGTGCTGGCCGATGTGATCGCCGTTGTGCGCAAGGTGGCCCAAGCCCAGGTGGCGGGCCTGAAGGCGGACGGCGTCAACGTCACCCAGGCCAACGGCGCATGCGCTGGCCAGGTGGTGCCGCATCTTCACGTTCACGTCATTCCCCGGTTCAATGCGGACGGGCACCAGTGGAACTGGAACGCCAAACATTACGAAAGTCCCGAAGAAATGGCCCGTTTTGCCGAACGCATTATCGCCGGCTTGAAAGCGACGGAACCGCTATGATGCACCACGGCTTTCTCGAATCGATCCGGCAGATTGTGCGGGACGACCCCCGCTATGATATCGACGCCTACCTGTTTTTGCGCGAGGCGCTGGATCATGCCGTCCGTATCTTCAACAAACCGTCCGAAGGGCCCGCCCGCCATGTGTCAGGACGGGAACTCCTGGAGGGCATCCGCCAATATTCGCTGGCGGAATACGGTCCCATGACCCGGCGTGTACTGGAGTCCTGGGGCATCCGAACCACCGAGGATTTCGGTGAGATGGTGTTCAACATGGTCGAACGCGGCGTGCTGGGGAAGACCGACGAGGACAAAAAGGAAGATTTCAGAGGCGTGTATGACTTTCAGACCGTTTTCGAAAAACCGTATCTGCCCCGGGAGGCTCGGACGAGCCCAAACGCGCGGCGGGGAAAACGCCGGGCGGCGGATTCGTCAACCGGCACGGCTTAAGGGATTCGCCACGGCGGTCGCCGGCCTGATGACCGTCGCCGTCGCGGCCATGGGGAAAAACGCAACCGTTATGCAAGAAACCAAAACCGCCCTTCACCGATTCCACGCCGGCGTGCGACGCCTGAACCTGGACAACGGCATGACCGTGCTCCTGCGCCCCGATGCCTCGGCGCCCGTGGCGTCCATCCAGATTTGGGTCGGGGTCGGATCAATCCACGAACAGGAGTACCTCGGTGCCGGCCTTTCCCACTACATCGAGCACATGATCTTCAAGGGCACCCCCACCCGCCCGGTGGGCGCGATCACCCGCGAGATTAACGATGCCGGCGGTCATGTCAACGCCTACACCAGTTTCGACCGCACCGTCTTTTTCGCCGATATGCCCTCCTCCGGATGGCGGATCGGCCTGGACGTGCTGGCCGACGCCGTCATGCACGCTGACTTTCCCGAGTCGGAGTGGGAACGCGAACGCGAGGTGGTGTTGCGCGAGGTGGCCATGGGCCGGGATAATCCGGACCGGGTCGTCAGCGAGCGACTCTGGCGCACCGCCTATGCCGTCCATCCCTATCGGTTTCCCATCATCGGACTCCCCGCCCTGTTAAGCCAGGTGAAACGCGAGGACCTGCTGGCCTTCTTTCAGCGCCACTACGTGCCCGACAAGATGACCGTGGTCATGGCCGGCGATTTCAAGGCCGATGAAGCCGAGGCCGCCATCCGCGCCCGGTTTGCGGACTTCAACCGCAAACCCAACGCGCCGATCGTCCTGCCCGCCGAGCCGCCCCAGATCAGCGGCCGCGCCACGCGCGAAGAAGGCGCCTACACCGTCTCCCGCCTCATGCTCGCCTGGCACACCGTTCCCCTATCCCACCCCGACACCGCCGCCCTCGATATGCTCGCGACCATTGTGGGGAGCGGACGCAGTTCCCGACTGGTACGCCACATTCTGGAGCGCCGCCGGCTGGTGGACGGCATCTCGGCCTTTTCGTACACCCCCAAGGAGCCGGGTCTCTTCGGCATCGAAGCCACCTTTCAGCCCGACCAGGAGAGCGAGGCGCTGGCGGCCATCCAGATGGAAGTTCAATCGTGGCGGAACGAGTCCTTTACACCCGAGGAGTTGGAAAAAGCGCGGCGCACCATGATCCAGCAGGCGCTGACCCCGCTTCAAACCGCCAACGGACAGGCAAACGCGCTCGGATCCGGCCATTTTTACGCGGCCGATTATGCCTACGCGGAGACTTACCTTGACCGGATCAACAGCCTGACCCCCGCCATGCTGCGCGAAACGGCCAATCGCTACCTGCGCGATGACAACCGCACGCAAGTGATCCTGGCTCCCCAAAAAGCGGCCGCCGCCGTCATACCCGAAGCCTCGCTTTCCGGCGGCACCGTGCGTAAGCTCGCCCTCTCCAACGGCGCCACGCTTCTTGTCCGGGAAGACCGCCGGCTGCCGTTCGTCTACCTGTGCGCCGCGCTGCGCGGCGGCGCGCGGGACGAAACCGAGTCCAATAACGGCCTCTACCGGTTGATGTCCGATCTGTTGACCCGCGGCACCGGCTCCCGCTCCAGTGAGGCAATCGCCGACGAACTCGAAGCGCTCGGAGCGGAATTGGACACCTTTTCCGGCCACAACAGCTTCGGCCTCAAAGGCCGATGCCTCAAGGCCGACCTGCCCGTGCTGCTGGACGTCGCCGCCGACTGCCTGACCGACTCCCGTTTTCCGCGGGAGGAAGTCGAGAAGCAGAAGATGCTTCAGGTGTCCGGCATCCGCCAGCAACTCGAGCGGCCCATGTTTCACGCGTCGCGAGGACTTCTCGAAGGCCTGTTTCCGGGCCACCCCTTCCGCTTCGATCCGGCGGGCACGGAAACGAGCGTATCCACGCTGGATCGCAACGCCTGCCTGGACGCCTTCCGCCGCGCGGCCGTGGCCGGAAACCTGGTGATCGCGCTCTTCGGTGACGTGACCGATGAGGAGGCCCGGATGCTCGCTGAAAAAGCCCTCAAACGGATGCCCGCGGATCCTCCGCCGGCCCGCACGCCGGCCGTGGCCGGCGCCCGACCGTCCGGTCGTATTGAAAAACGCCTTCCCCGTGAACAAACCATTGTCCTGATCGGCTACCCGGGCGCGTCCGCGCTGGACCCGCAACGCGAGGCCTTCCAGCTCCTGCAAACCGCGTTGAGCGGCCTTTCGTCAAAACTGATGGAGGAAATCCGGGAAAAACGCGGCCTCGCCTATTACGCCGGAGCCTTTGAGCGCCTGGCCCCCGATGTGGCCGCCTTCGTCCTCTATGCCGGCACGCGCGACGATGCCCTCACGGAGGTTGAATCTCTTCTGCGGACCGAAATGGCGCGCATCCGGGAAAAAGGCCTGGACGCCGACGAATTGGAGCGCGCGCGCAACCAGTTGCTGTCCGAATATCAGATGAGTCTCCAGGACAACCTGGGCCTGGCCTTCGCCTGTGCTGTGGATGAATTGCTCGGCCTGGGCGCCGATCATCTCTTTTCCACGGAAACGCGGCTCAAGGCGGTCACGGCTGACGCCGTCCGCCGTGCCGCGCAAGACCGGCTCCTCGAATCCGAGAGCGTGCTTTCTATCGTCCGACCCGAGAACAACACCCCGCCCGTATCCCAACCATGAACGAACCGAAACTGTCCTGTGATCCCTCGCTTCTGAACCTGGTGATGCTCCTCGGCAGCTCCGCCCTGCAACAGTTGGGCCAGCCCCTCGGCACCCACCAGGAAGCCATCCCCGTCGATCTGCGCGCCGCGTCGATGTCCATCGATATGCTGGCGGCCCTGGAAGCCAAATGCAAGGGCAACCTCACGGCGGACGAGGAGAAACTGCTCAGGGATACGCTCTATTCGCTCCGCACCCTGTACGTTGGCATCAGCGAAAAACAGAAACAGGCCGCCCCGAAACCGGACGCGGCCGCTCCGGCAAAATAGCGCAAAGGCTCGCATGCGTCCTTCCCCTTCCCCTTTCGGCGCGCTGTCCGACGGATCGCCTCTAAGCGCCTACACGCTGGTCAACGCCAATGGACTTCGCGCGACGGTCAGCGACTACGGGGCCACGCTCCTCTCCCTGGTTGTTCCGGATGCGCGCGGCAAGCGGGCCGATGTCGTGCTCGGTTACGACACGCCCGGCGCTTACCGCCATTCGGTTGGCGCCACGATCGGCCGGTTTGCGGGCCCCATCGCCGCCGGACGCTGCGTGCTCGACGGCGCCCCTCTCCAGTTCGCCTGCAACGGCGGCCGCTACCATATCCACGGCGGCAAGAACGGCTTCGGCAAACGGATGTGGCGCGCCGATCTCCTGGACAGGCCGATCGGGCCGTCGGTCCGCTTTTCCCGGGTCAGTCTGGACGGCGAGGAAGGCTATCCCGGCAACCTGAACGTCAGCGTCACCTATACGCTGACGGCCCACAACGAGCTGCAGCTCGACTACGAGGCGCAGACGGATCGAACGACCCTGTGCAACCTGACCAACCACTCCTATTTCAACCTGGGCGGCCACGATTCGGGCACCGTGCTGAACCACCTCGCGCAGTTCGAGGCGGACACCTTCAACCTGAATGACGCGGACATCATCGCCACCGGCCCCGTGGCGCCGGTGCGGGGGACGCCGTTCGACTTCACCGCCGCCCGGGCGGTTGGAGAACGGATCGAGTCGGACGACGAACAGATCCGGTTCGGACAGGGTTACGATCACAACTTCCTGCTCCCCCGCGACGGAAGCGGGAAACTTCGGCGGGCGGCAGTGATCACCGATCCCGGCTCCGGCCGGCGCATGGAAATGTGGACCACGGAACCGGGCTTTCAGTTTTATTCGGGCAACTCCCTCCCCGAAGGCGAACGCGGCAAAAACGGCGCGATTTACGGGAAATGGCAGGGGCTCTGCCTCGAAGCGCAACGCGCGCCCAACTGGCCGGAACAGCCCGGCGTCGCGGCCGCCGTCCTGCGGCCCGGCGAGCTGTATCGTCAAACCACCCTGTACCGGTTTTCCTGGTCATGAGCGAAGCCGAATACCAGGATGTTCTGGCCGGGGCCGCCACGGATGCCGCCCATTTCCGGGGACTGGCGTTTTCCGGGCGGCCGGACGGGTGCCGGGTCAGCGCCCGGTTGATTCTCCTTAAAAACGAACCCGCCGTGCAGGTCGGCGAAACAAAAGCCGGCCGCCTGACCACCCGCACTGTACCGTGGGCCGACTGGCCTGCGCTCGTTCGCGAGTGGCTGGCCGCCGGCCATCGGTTCCTGCATGTCCGCCGCGTCGATGGCGATTGGCACGTCAAGCTCACGCGAAAAGGCCGCGTGCTGATGACGCGGGGAAAAGCCGCAACCGCGCCCCCGGCGCCGATTCCGGCGCATGACCGCGAAAAAGTCCGTGCGCTTAATCCGTCTAACGCCGCAGACTTTCTGCGCAGTCTCGATGCGCTGGACGAAAAGGGCGCCATCAAGCCCACCATGCAAGCCAAGTACCGCCAAATCAACGGCTTTCTCGACCTCCTGGCGCCGGTGCTGCCGGAAAACCAGGAAACCCTGTACCGCATTTGCGATTGCGGATGCGGTGCCGCCCACCTGAGTTTTGCCCTGTACCACTATCTGAACCGGGTCCGGGGGTGGCCCGTTTCCCTGACCGGCGTGGATCGGAACGCCGAGTTGATTCTGAAAAACAACGCCTGGCGCGACCGGTTGGGCTGGACCGGCCTTGCTTTTGAAGCCGCCGATCTGGCGGACTTTGCGCCGGTCACGCCGCCGGACCTGGTGCTGAGCCTGCATGCCTGCGACACGGCCACCGACCTGGCGCTCGCGCGCGGCGTGGCCTGGAAGACCGGCGCCATCCTGGCCGCGCCCTGCTGCCAGCACGAACTCCATCATGCGCTGAAAGCCGAACCGTTCGACGCGCTTCTCCGGCACGGTATCCTGCGCGAACGGCTGGCGGATCTGGTGACCGACGCGCTGCGGGCCGCGGCCCTTCGGCTGTGCGGCTACTCGGTCAAGGTGATTGAATTCGCCTCGTCGGCCGACACCGGACGGAATCTCATGATCCGGGCCGTGCGAACCGGCCGCCCGCCGGAACCCCGGGCCGCCGACGAGTACCGGGCACTGAAAGCGTTTTGGAACGTCACCCCGGAAATCGAACGGCTACTGACGCCAATCGGTTTCATGGGCGCATTTCAAACCCCACGATAGGCGCCTTCCCGCGAATACGGCGCCCAAAGGAACAACCGGTCAATGGCCGTCATCAGTCTCCAGAATATCTCCCTGCGCTTCGGCGGCCCCGCGCTGCTGGAGGATGCCACGCTCAACATCGAGCGAAACGAGCGCATTGCCCTGGTCGGCCGGAACGGCGAGGGCAAATCCAGCCTGCTCCGCCTGCTCACGGGCGATCTACGCCCGGATGCCGGGACGATTGTCCGCGGCTCGTCCGTCGCCGTCGCGCTCCTCCCGCAAAACGTGCCCGATCGGACACCCGGCTCCGTCTTTGACCTTGTGTCAACCGGCGTGCCGGCGTCCATCGATGCCTGGCGCCGCGTCTCGCTCGCCGAAAAGGCGATCTCGCTCGTGGAACTGGATAAGGACGCAGCCGTGGACTCCCTGTCCGGCGGCATGAAGCGCCGCGCGCTGCTCGGCCGAGCCTTGGCCGCCGAACCCGATGTCCTGCTGCTCGACGAGCCGACCAACCACCTGGACCTGGCCTCCATTCAGTGGCTGGAGGGTTTTCTGCTCCGCTATTCCGGCTCCCTTCTTTTTGTCACGCACGATCGCGCCTTTTTGCGCCGCCTCGCCACGCGCATCGTGGAACTGGACCGGGGCCGGCTGTCAAGCTGGGCCTGCTCGTATGACCGATACCTGGAGCACAAGGAAGCGCTCCTGGAGGCGGAGGAGATGCGCCATGCCCAGGAGAATAAAAAACTGGCCGAGGAGGAATCCTGGCTGCGCAAGGGCGTTCGCGCACGGCGCACCCGCAACGAAGGGCGGGTTCGGGCGCTCATGCAACTGCGCGCCGAACGCCGCGCGCGCCGGGAACTCGGCGGTCCCGCCACGATTCAGCTCCAGGAGGCCGAACGGTCCGGCCGCAAGGTCATCACGGTCTCGCATCTCACCCACGGCTACGGCGGCGCGCCCCTGCTGGAGGACGTCTCGCTCCAGATCATGCGGTGCGACAAGATCGGCATCATGGGCCCGAACGGCTGCGGGAAAACCACGCTCCTGAAACTCCTGCTGGGCGAGTTGGCGCCCCAGCAGGGCACGGTGACGCACGGCACCCGCCTCAAGCCCGCCTATTTCGACCAGCACCGCGCCATCCTGGACGACCGTCTGACCGTCATGGAAAGCGTGGCCGGCGGCAGGGAATCGATCGAGATCAACGGCCGCAAACGCCATATCTACGGCTATCTCGAGGATTTCCTGTTCACCCCGGACCGGGCCCGCACGCCGGTGCGCGTTCTCTCCGGCGGGGAACGCAACCGGCTGCTGCTCGCCCGTTTGTTCACCCAGCCCTCCAATGTGCTGGTCATGGATGAACCCACGAACGATTTGGACATCGAAACGCTGGAACTTCTCGAAAATGTGCTGGTGGAATATGCCGGCACCCTGCTGGTGGTCAGCCACGACCGGGCTTTTCTCAACGAGGTGGTGACGAGCACGCTGGTGTTCGAGGGAGGGGGCCGGCTGGGCGATTATCCCGGCGGGTACGACGATTGGCTGGCCCAGCGCCCTTCCCGGGCCGCGCCCGGCAGACCGGAGACCCCATCCGCCCCCCCCGCCCCGGCCCGAACCGGCGCCCGCAAACTCAACAACCGCGAGCGCCAGGAACTGGCCCGTCTCCCGGAACGAATAGTGTCCCTTGAAGAGGAACAGACGGAAGCGCATCGACAACAGGCCGACCCCGCCTTCTACCGGAATTCCCCGGACGCGATCAGGGCGCTGACGGAGCGCGCCGCCCGCATTCAATCGGAGTTGGACGCCGCCTTTGCCCGCTGGGCCGAACTGGACGCCCTTACCGGCTCAAAATAAGCTCATCCAGCGACCGTTTGGGCACATGATGGCGGCCCTGTTCGTCGCGCCAATACCGGATGTCCCCATCCTTGACCGATTCGATCAGCACCGTTTCGCGGGGCTTTCCGAGCGCGAGCACCAGCAGGATCTCGTATGCCTCCGGCAGGGCCAGCGCCTTGCGCAACCGGACTCTGTCCACCGCGCCGAGGATGCATCCGCCCAGTCCCTGCTCCACGGCGCCCAGCAGAATGCTCTGGGCCGCGATGCCGTGGTCGCAGCCCGGGGTATCCGCAATGGTCGTGTCGCACAGAATCACGATGTAAGCCGCCGGACGTTCGCCTTCGGCCGGGCCCGGCCAGTCCTGCAGATAGCCGGCCCATTGAAGCGTCGGGAATATTCTGGCGTTTTTCTCCGGTTCCCAGGAGAGGCTGTATTTTAACGGCTGCCGGTTGGCGCCGGAGGCGGACAACCGGGCCAGGTTCACCAGGTCCCGCAACTGAGGTTGCGTCACCGGCACGTCCTGGTGAAACCGCCGATAACTGCGGTTTTGAAGCATCCATTCGCTCAAGGTACGCCGCTCATTGTGGTCGTCCATGTCGTCACCTCGCTCCGGTTGCCGACCCGCCCATTTACGCGCCATTCATCAGGTCCGTCCAGGCCGCGCGAAGTTGGGCGGTCTTTCCCCGTTCGAACACATACCCGTGTAACCCCAGTTTGCGGGCCATGGCCACATGACCCGGCGTATCATCCAGAAACACGCAGCGCTCGGCGGGCGCGCCGATCTCCCGCAACACGCGCCGGAAGATCTCGGGATCGGGCTTGACGCACCCCAGGTCGCAGGAAAAGAAACTGCGGTCGCTCAATTGGAAAAAACCGGGGAATCGCTCCTCGATCGCGGTGATGTTGAAGTCCGCAATGTTGCTGAGAAAGAAAACGGATGCGCCCCGGGCGCGAGCAAATCGAAGCAAGGACAGGCCCTCTCGATTTTCGGAAAAAACCTGTTTCCAGCCTTCGATCATGCCGCGGAATGTCCAGTCGGGCACCTCGGGCCGGATGAAGCGCTCGAAATAATCGGGGCCGGTAATCAAGCCGCTTTCGATCTCCCGCAGGCTGTCATGCTCGCGCAGGCGAAGCAATGCCTCGCCGGTCTTCACGTTGCCCCGGCCCGCGATCCGGGCCAGTTCGGCAAGGTCAAAGTCCAGCAACACGCCGCCGATGTCGAAGATGAACGACCACATGCCGAGCCCCGTCAAAACGGCATTTCACTTCCCACTTCGGCCTCCGGCTCCGGCGGAATCCGGCCGTCCCCCGCCGCGTCATCCTCCGCCGCGCCGCCGCCCACAGTCACACCCAGCGCCTGAAGATTAACGAAAAACTTGCCGTTGTACTCAGCGCCACGGAGCCGAAACTCCACCGAAACCGAGTCGCCTTCCCGAACTTTGTCAAGCAGGGTCATCCGCTCCTTGACGCATTCGAGTTTGATGGATTGGGGGTACTTCTCGTCCGTCTGGACAATAAATTCCCGTTTCGTGAATCCGCTGGCGAAGGTTTGCGGATCCAAAAGCTTAGCCACCGTGCCTGTGAGCGAAAACGTATTCATGCCGTGTTCTCCTGTGTGACATCAAACGATTTTACGCCCCGATTCGCAAGTTTAAAATCCTGATTCTATTGACATCAATCGTGTTTTCATCCTAATTTTATCAAACGTTCACCAAAGCGGGAGAATACCATGAATCACCGCATCCTGATGGTTTGTCTTGCTTGCCTCGTGTCCGGTCACGCCGTCGCGCAAAATCCCAAACGTCCGGCTCATCCCAACCGCCCCGGCAATATCAGCGCCTGGGATGCCAACAAAAACGGAAAGATCGAACGGTGGGAATTTCGCGGTCACGCCCCGGCGTTCGACCGATTGGATCGCAACAAGGACGGCGCCTTGACCATGGGCGAAATACGGAATCCGGATCGGGAACCGCAAAACCAGTTCGTCAGAGGAGACGTCAACCTGCAGGCGAACATTTGCTACGGAAAAGGGGGGCGTCGCAACCTGACGTTCGATATGGTTCGGCCGCTCTCTTCCCCGTCAACCTCGATGCCCGTCCTGGTATACATTCACGGGGGCGGTTGGCGTTCGGGCAACAGTCAGCAGGGGCTTGCGGCGCTAACCCCGTTCGTGAAACAGGGATACTGCGGGGTCTCCCTCAACTATCGGCATGCGCCGGAGGCGATTTTCCCGGCTCAGATCGAAGATTGCAAGGCGGCCATTCGCTTCCTGCGGTCACACGCCTCGGAGTACGGCATCGATCCCAACCGTATCGGCGTTTGGGGAGCCTCGGCGGGCGGCCACCTTGCCGCTCTTCTCGGCACCTCCGGTGGCATCGCCGCGCTCGAAGGAAACAGCGGCGCCGCAAATGTCTCGAGCCGAGTCCAGGCGATTTGCGATTGGTACGGCCCCAGCGATTTTTTGGCCGATTCACCTTTCAACCGCAGCACACGGGGATACGAAACGATGCCCGTCAACGACCTGTTGGGCGGCGAACCGCGGCGGTTACGGGACAAGGCCAAACTCGCCAGCCCCGTCACCCACGTCAGCGCGGACGATCCTCCGTTTCTGATTCTGCACGGCACCTCGGACCCCGTCGTCCCTTTCTCCCAGAGCGAATCACTGGCCAGTGCCTTACGCAAGGCCGGAGTCCAGGTCCAACTGTATCCCATTCCAGGCGGCGGCCATGGCGGAGCCGCGTTCGATACCGCGGACGTGCAGGCCCTCATGAGCCGCTTCTTCAATACGGTTTTACGCCACAAGCCGGTCGGATCAATCAACTGACCGATGGCGGTCGGAAAATTCGCATCCGCAGGTGGTTTGCCGGTACAATTCAAAGTCCCGGCTCTTGGCCACGCTGTGTTCGAATCCGCCGCGCTTCTTGAAGTCAATTTCAAAAAACGGCCCCGCTTCGCGTCCCGCTTCGAACACCTGACGGGAATTTTTACGCGGGCTCACGGTCAGGGTGGTCGTAAAGCGGGAGCACTCCAACTCGGCCGCCTTGGCCGCGGCCCGAGCTAAATTGAACCGGAAACAACGCGCGCACCGCGCCCCCCCCTCGGGTTCGCCCTCCAGTCCGGAGACGGCGGCCCGCCAGGACTCGTGATCGTACACGTCCTCGATCAACGGGAGGCTCTGGATCGAGGCCAGCTTCCGGACCTGTTCCAACCGGCGCGCAAACTCATCCGCCGTCGCGATGTTGCTGTTCGAAAAAAACAGAACCGGCTGCCACCCGTCGGGGAGTCGGTCCACACAGCCCGCCGCGCAGGGACCGCAACAGACATGCAACAGCAGGTTGTTCTTCCGTTCGCTCATGAGCCTCCGCCTCGAATGGCACGCCACAGCCGCCAGAGGAAAAACCGAAACCGCTCCAGCCGGGATGGTCGCGCCGAAATCGCGCGCCGTTTGACTCCTCCGTCCCGCCTCATATAATCTCGATCCGCCAGTCCCATGGTCAGGCTCGCTCCTTTCCCGATTCTTCCTTATTCAGTTTTCACCCGTTCCGCAAGCTCATTTTACGCTTTTTCCGTCAACCGGTCGATTGCGCCCGCATAATTTACTTGAATAAACGCCACCTCTTTCGCTAGAGTATTTTTCTTTCACCGCTCGAGTGGCGAAATGGCAGACGCGTTAGGTTGAGGGCCTAATGGTAGCAATACCGTGGGGGTTCAAGTCCCCCCTCGAGCACCATCCCATGAAACTTTTCATCGCCACCGGCAATACCCACAAACTGCGCGAAATCCGCGCTATTCTTTCGGTTCCCGGTCTCACCATCGTCAGTCCCGGCGACGGGGCGCAACCCCTCCCGCCCATCGATGAAGACGGTCGCACTTTCGAAGAAAATGCCATCAAAAAGGCCATGCTCACCGCCCTCGCTACCGGGTTATGGACTCTGGCCGACGACTCCGGTCTCGAGGTCAATGCCCTGAACGGCCAACCCGGCGTGCGCTCCGCACGCTATGCCGGCGACCCCTCCCGCGATGCCGCCAACAACGCGCTGCTCCTGAAAAACCTGGCCGGCGCCGCCAACCGCAAGGCCCAATTCCGCTGCGTCCTCGCGCTCTGCTCCCCCAAGGGCCGCTGCCAGGTCGTCGAGGGCGTCTGCCCCGGCTCCATCCTCCCGGCTCCGCGCGGCGCCAACGGCTTCGGCTACGATCCCCTCTTCGTGCCCGACGGCCACTCCCGCACCTTCGCCGAAATGCCGGATGCGGAAAAGAACGCGATCTCCCACCGCGCACAAGCCCTACAAAAAGCCCACGACTCTTGGATCGCGTTGTTGGGAAGCGATGCCGCGGACTGGCCCGCGTCAAATCCAGGCCTCCCGAAGCAAAAACGGCTACAGACCTCTGCCTGATAAATCTCGCAATCTACGGATCAGGCCCTCCACCATCTCGTACCGGGACAGCCGCACCCCGGCCGCGCCGCCGCCCGGATGCGGCTCCACGAATTCCGGCTCCGGCGCCAGCCCGAACCGGCGATAAAAGGCCTTGCGCAGGAAATCCTTAACGTCGTCCGGCGCCGCGAGCCGGGTGTCCACATGCACCTGGAAGAAATCGCCCTGCCCCGCCGCGTTCACACGCACCGCCACCGCTTCCTCGCCAAACGCCCGCTTGAGCATGGCCTCGGCCAGGTCGATCAACGCCAAACCCCGGAAAAAGTTAGAGCCCGCCAGCCGGTGGAATTCCGGAGGCGTTTCCGCGGCCAGCGTCGCGTCATCCAACCCGCGGTTGAAATCGAACGGCGCCGCCCCGATCCGCTCCAGCCACTGCTCCAGCCGCGCCGGTCCCGCCCCGTTCCGCTCCCACTCCAGCTCCCGCTCCAGTTCCTCGCGCCCGGGCAGGCGCGCGGGATCGATCTCCACGCACCGATCCCCCCGCTGCGAGGCGGTGACGCAGGCAATCCATTCGTCCGGATGGCGGATCAGGTAGAAATTCTTCGCAACCTCGCCGAACAGATAGGCCAGCATGGCCCGCAGCGGCACGCCATCCTCCTCGGCCGTTCCGCCCCCCGGCAGCGTGCGTTTCAATCGCGGCTCGCGCCAGCCGTCGAACAGCGAGTCGATCGCAGCCCCGGCCTTCCTGTCCGCCGACGCCGCATCCAGTTTTTCCGTCTCCATGAGCTGGTCCCGATACCACGCCCGCGCTTCGCCAATGCGTCCCCGCAGTTCCTCCCGCCCGATCCGCAACGGGATCTGGCGCAGGATGTCCACAATCCACGCCCGGCTCTCGCGGTCCAACAGCCCATCCGCCAGCAAATCCGCTTCAATCCGCTTAAAAAAACTCGTGTCCAGCGGGAGCCGGAGGAGCAGGGCCGACAGTTCGGCCGCCTTGCCGGTCAGCTTGCGCAGTTCGCCCGCCGTCAGCCGGGCCCCGTCGGCCGATCCGGCGAAAAAGCCCCACGACCAGCGCCATGCCTCGCGGTCGCGTTCGACGCTGTAAGGGAATAGGATGCGGAACCGGGCCGCCGGCACCGGATAAGTTCCCAGTATCCGATAATGATCCCGCGGATTGGACGAGATCAGCGTTCCCTCCCCCGCCCGCCCCTTCTGCTCCGTGGCCTGGTCCAGCGAACCCGCGCGAACGCCCGTCCCATACTCGGCCTGGCAGGCCAGATGCACCATCAAGTCGGGCGGAATGCCGAAATCGAAGAGGGCGTCGATCGCGTTCTTGACCGCCACCGTCACGGCCGACGAGCTGGAAAAACCGCCTTTGGGTATGCCGCCCGTGCAGACCACGCGCAGCCCCTTGAAATGCTCGCGCCCCAGCCGCGCCTGCACCCGCAGGCCCAGGTTGCCGCCGTGGAGGGTGCGCAGGGAGGCGATCGCATTGCCCACCAGCGCAAAGGGCCGCCGCATGTTGTTGGCCACCCACAGGGAAGCCGGCGGCAGCGGTTTGCCCTCGCGCCGCCGCGTTGCCAGTTCCGCCTCGCTGAAATAGCCCAGCGATAGCAGAAGACTTTCGCTCATGGCGGTGCCGAACGCCTCGTAGGCGTGCAAGTCGGAAACCCCTTCACCCGGATACATGACATCGGCGTCGGACGGGAGATCGTTGACACTTTCCCGGTATTGGGGATTCATGGGGACCAGGTGCAGGCGCCGGTCGTCCGCCTCCTGCACCAGCATAACGATCTGTTCGTCCCCTTCCGCCGTTCCCGCGCCGATCGGCATCTGCCAGGCAGGCCCGTAAAACCGCCCCATGTCGGGATGCATGAAGGCGATCCGCAACCGGCCGCCCGACACGCCTATGGCCGCCGGCAGCGCCGCCCGAAACCCGATCTTTTCACGGGCGATCCCCGCCACCAGCTCCGTCAACTGCCGGGCAATCGAGGCGAGCTGCGCCGGCGGCCGGCCCTCCGACAGCGCCCGCGCCGCCGCCTCCGCCTCGTCGTCGGCCGTCAGCAGTTCGGACCGCGACGCCAGCACGCCTTCGAGAAGGGCCAGGTCCATGGGCTGCGTGACATCGGAACAGAGCAGGTCGTATTCCGGTTCCGCCGGGGTCGTGGTGATCGTGCGAATCTCGCCGCCCGCCCGGCTGACCGCGGCAACGAGATCGGTCAGGTAATACTGCCCCTGCGCGTTGTCGTTGGTCAGCCCGGCCAGCAGCCGCTTCAACCGGGCCGCGCGGATCGCATACAGGGGACAGTTGCCCTCGGTCAGATTCTGAAGCGCCTGCCGAGCCAGGTCGCCCTTCTCGGCCGCAATATCCTTCTCCTCGATCAGCCGCAACACGCGGCCGTTCTCCCCGCGCAGGACGCGCCCCTTGCCGCGGTTGCGGGGCGGTTCGTATTGTGCGGTCAGGAACGTCAGGTCCGCCTCCCGCCCGCCCTCGCGATGCGCTTCCCACAACCGGCGGAACATCGTCGCCGGCACAATCCGGTCGCCCATGGTGACGATCAGGAGGGGATCCCGCTCCTCAAGGCCCGGGACGCAAAACGCCTCGTAGGCGGCAAAAGCCGTGCCGCCCGTGGGATTGTCGGAAAGCACATAAAGATTATCGGAACCCAGCGCGGCGGAGACGTCCGGGTGACGATAGCCGACCAGGGCAATGACGGGAGAGGGACTGAACTGGCGGAAGGCCTGGATCGAATGGCGGGCCAGCGGCACGCCGCGGACCGGCTGGATGCACTTGGGTTCCTGGCCGAACCGCGTGCCTTTGCCCGCGGCCAGGATCACCAGCACCGGCGCCTGATCGGGAATGCCCGCCTTCCAGGCCGGACAGTCCGGATTCAGCACTTTGGCGGCGTCCAACCGACACGCTTGATCGAGCGACGCGCCTGAAGTTTGGAGCGACGAAGTCATGTTTTATTGCGCCTTGAGCATGATGGCATCATCCGCCCCCATGTCGATTTCCACGTCGCCGGCCACGCCCAGCGCCTGGATTCGGTGCCGCAATTCCGCTGTCCGTTCCCGCGCCTGTCCGGATTCCGGGGTATCGGTCGCCATGTACACAAGCGACAGCGCGGCCAGGAATTTGCCCGCCGTTTGACCGAACGCCCGCCCCTTGACGCGCACGGTCGAGCCCGCCGTCGGCGCGGTCAGCGCCGCGCCGTGCGGAACCAGGGGAATCAAGCTCTCCATCGCGCCCTGATGGCTCCCGACGATCAGCCAGCCTTCCGCCACCGTAAACACCGCCTGCTCGGATCGCAGAAAATCCTTGTAAAGCCCCTCCCGTGTACCCTCCACCGCGGTAACGGTCCGGCCGTAACAGACACCCGCCGGCCGCAGCACCAACCCATATGGTTTGAGCTTGTTCATCCGGTCCAGCAGACGCGTCATCGCGGCCTGGGCCGCCGCTTCATCAGTCACCGGGATGGCCGCCACGAATGTCGGCACCTTCAATCCCTGGATGAACGCCTCGATGCCCCCGCCAAACAGGCTCTTGATCCGTGCCGCATGCTCCCCCCCGAACACGGCCGCCACGATCCGCGCCTGATCGGTCCCCGCCGCTTCGCGCACCAGGGCGTCCAACGGACCCACCCAGTCGCCGGCGCGGCTTGCCAGCAGGTTCCGCACCCGCGGCCACGGCGCCGTCATCACAGCCTCCGCCTTTCCGGCCAGAGCCCCCAGTGGCGCCAGGTCGCCCTTGACCACCCCAACCGATTGTTCCGGAACCGGCGAGAGCCGCCGGATCGTGGAGGTCAGTTTTTCGGCATTGATCGTCTCCGCCTCGAACACCCATACGTCCCCGCCGGGCAACCGCGCCCAGCCGCGATCCGGGCAGGCTCGCGTCCGGAATCGTGTGACGGCCCGGGCTTCCATTCCAGCCGTCCTGACGGATGGCACGCGCGGATCGCGTTCCGCCACCAGCAGGCAATCCCGCGCCGCCACCGGATCCGGAGACAGGGCCAGCACCGCCAGCCCTTCCCAAATGCCCAGCGACGCGTGCCACCCCGGCGACAAGCCTCCCGCCTTGAGCCGCCAGACCGGATGTGTCGGGTCCAGCCAGCGTCCGACAACCGGCTTGTGCCCGCCAAACCCCATGAGCCAGCGCATCCGCTGGCTGTACCCTCCGGCCCAGCAGGAGATCACCCACGCCGGCGCGCCGCTTCCCGGCATCTCGGGCACATGGGCCAACGCCACCTCGCGCCGGCCCAGCCGGTTGAACCAGGTCCGGTCCCGCGCCGATTTCAGCCCTGGCCCGAGCGAGCCCAGGTCCAGTCCCGCCACCTCCGCCAACGCCCGGACCGCGCTGTTGGACGACAGCTCGCTCCACCGCGCCGCGGGCGCCTGATGGATCGAGACCCACGCCGCGTTTTCGGGAATCGCATCCAGAACCGCGCCCGGCCGGTACGGCACCGTCAGCATCCACCACACCGAAACCGCCGACGCACCCGCCAGCAGGCTCCAAAACAGCGTTCGCTTGAGGCCCAGCCGGGTCATGCGTCCACCCGAACCGTGCCGACCAGATCGGACACGGACGCCAGTTTGTGACGGGCCAGGTAAGCCGCAATGCCGTCCGCCACACGCAGCGCCGTGGCGGGATCCGTGAAGTTGCTGGTGCCCACGGCCACCGCGCTCGCGCCGGCGATCAGAAACTCGATCGCCTCCGGCGCCTCGCGGATGCCACCCATGCCGATGATGGGAATCTTCACCGCTTGGGCAGCCTCATACACCAGCTTGACGGCTATCGGATGAATGGCCGGTCCCGACAAGCCGCCCGTAACATTCGCCAGCACCGGCCGGCGCGTCTCGATATCGATCACCATGGCGGGATAGGTGTTCATCAGGGAAATCGCATCCGCGCCGTTTCCCTCCGCCGTCTTCGCGAAATCCGCAATCCGCGTCACATTTGGCGAGAGCTTCACGATCAGCGTGCGGGAGGTGCGGTTGCGGACCGCGGCCACCACCTTGGCCAGCATGCCGCGATCCGTGCCAAAGGCGATGCCTCCCTCCTTGATGTTCGGGCAGGAGACGTTTAACTCCATGCCCGCCACCCCGTCCACGCCGTCGAATTTTTCGGCGATGGCTTCATATTCCTCCAGCGTGCGGCCCCAGATATTCACGATCAACGGAGTCTTCAGCGTGCGCAGAAAGGGCATATAGGACTTCACGAATCCCTCGAAACCGGGATTCTGCAACCCGATCGCGTTGACCAAACCGCCCGGCACCTCCACCATGCGCGGAGTGCGGTTGCCATCCCATTGCGTCACGCTGACGCCTTTCACCACCAGCGCGCCCAACGCGTCCAGGTTCAGGTAGTCGGCATATTCCGGTCCATACCCGAACGTGCCGGAGGCTACCATCACCGGATTTTTCATCCGGATGGACCCGATCACGGTTTCCAGATTTGGCGCCTTCATGTCGGCTTCCCTTCCTCCCATGCAATCTCGCGGGCCTCGAAAACCGGTCCGTCCTTGCATACCCTGGCCCATGACTCTCCGCCATGCCCGTCCTGTTTCCTGACGCGGATCACACAGGCCAGGCACACGCCCGCGCCACAGCCCATGTGGCGGTCCATCGACAGCCAGGCGTGGAGTCCCCGGGCCTGAGCCCGTTGCGCCAGCGCCTTCAACAGGCCGTCGGGCCCGCAGGCGAACAGCTCGGGCGGCTCGTTTCCCCCCCGTTCGTCCAGCCAGCGGTCCAGCACGGCGGTGACGAAACCCTTCGTGCCGAGCGAACCGTCTTCGGTGGCGAGTTCCACCGGCCAGCCCAGCCGTTTGAAGTCCTCCAGGCAAAGCAGATCGCCGGCCGTGCGGCCACCGAGAAACACGACTCCCTTGCGCGGCAAACGTTCGGCCAGGAAACGGAGCGGCGCGGCGCCATAGCCGCCGCCGATCAGCAGCGGGATGCCGGGCCGGTCCAACGGAAAGCCCCTGCCGAGCGGGCCCATCAGGCTGACCGTGGCGCCGGGCTTGAGTTCGTTCATGGCCCGGGTGCCCGCGCCAACGGTTTTATACAGGAGCATCACGTCCTGTTCCTTGATGCAGTAGATGCTGAACGGGCGGCGCAGCAGGTGCGCATCGAGCCCCGGGACTCTCAGATGGATAAACTGGCCCGGCCGAGCGGCTGATGCCACGCCCGATGCGCGCAGAGTTAAGCGCCGGTAGTCTTCTCCCACCCGCTCCTGGGCGACCACGCGGCCGTCTTCCAACCGTCCCGTCCGATGCTGTTCCATGGTGTCCATTCCGTTTTCGCCGGAATCAGAGCCGAAGTCCACGTACGGCGCGTGTCAAGGCCGGCCGCCCCGGTTACGTTTGGGCGGGCCGCCAGACTTTCTCTGAAAACGAGATCGATACGCGCCGGGTCGATAGGGCGTGCCGTTGAGGCGCGGCACAACGGGTTTACCCTTTGCGCGGGGCGTTTCGCCCCCGCCGCTTTCGGGGTGGTAATTGAAGTCCGCCACGGTGCGGCGCTCGAGCTGCGCGCCGAGCCGCCGCTCGATGGCGCGCGTCAGCCCCTCATCCTCGCGGGTGACCAGCGTGAACGCGTCGCCGGTTTTCGCGGCCCGGCCCGTGCGGCCGATCCGATGCACATAATCGTCCACGGTGGCCGGCATGTCAAAGTTGATGACATGCGAGATGGATGACACATCAAGTCCCCGTGCGGCGATGTCGGTGGCCACCATGATGTGATACGCGCCGGAGCGAAAGCCGTCCATGGCCTCTTTGCGTCGATTCTGGGTCAGGTCCCCCCGCAACGAGGTGGTCTTGTGGCCCGCTTCGACAAGCTGCCGGGCTAACTTCTCGGCGCGGTGTTTGGTGCGCGTGAAGACCAGCACGGACTCGCGGTCGATCTGCTTCAGCAGCTTGAGCAGCAGGGCGGTTTTCAAGGAATGGGAAACGGGATAGAGCGCGTGCGAGACCGTCGCGGGCGGCGCGGCATGCTCGATCTGAAGCGTCAGCGGATCGTGCAACACCTCGTTGGCCAGCCGCCGGATGTCAGGCGGCATGGTGGCGGAAAACATGAGCGTCTGCCGGGCCGAGGGAATCTTGGCCAGGATTTTGCGGACATCCGGCAAAAAGCCCATGTCGAACATCCGGTCCGCCTCGTCCAGCACCACCATCTCCACGGCATCCAGACGGATGTTGCCCCGGTTCAGGTGGTCCAGCAGGCGGCCCGGACAGGCCGCCACCACCTCCACGCCGGCGCGGAGATTGGAGATCTGAGGCCGCAGGCTCACGCCGCCATACAGCGTGGCGAATCGAAGCCCCGTCCCCCGCCCCAGTTGCATGAACACCTTGAAAATCTGTTCCGTCAGCTCGCGGGTGGGCGCCACGACCAGTGCCCGGACCCGGCGGCGCGGACCGTTCAGCAGCCGCTGAAGCACCGGCAGCGCATAGGCCGCCGTCTTACCCGTCCCCGTCTGCGCCAGGCCCATCACGTCCCGGCCCGCCAGAATCGGGCCGATGGCGCCCCGCTGGATCGGCGTGGGAATCTCGTAACCAACGGCCGCCAGGTTGGATACAATGACAGGCGAAAACGCGAAGTTCTTAAAGGACATGAAGCGACTTTCCGGGTTTTAACGCCCTTTGCCTTGACATTACAGGCGAACAATGGAGAACATACACGGGATGAGCGCGGAACGCCAATCAATTGTTGAAGGGATTGCCGCGATCCGCCCTCGCCGAAGCCCCCTGTCGGCCGGCCTGTCCTTGGTCCTGCTGGCCGCCGCCGGGACACGGGCGGACCGGGTCGTCCTGAAAAACGGCCATACCGTCGAGGGCCGGGTGGAACGCGAAACGGCGGAGTCCGTCACCCTCCGGCTCGACAGCGGAACCGCCGACTTCCGGCGCGCCCAGATCGACACCGTCATCCGCGACTCCGCGGAACGGAACGCCGCGATCGAAGCCGCCTGGCGCGAGAAACATTTCCTGAAACGCCCCTTTGTGCCCGCCGGCCAGGAGGCGCTGGCCGCCCGCTTTCTCGCCCTCGACGGCCAGCGCCTCCTCGCGGTGGACGCCCAACAGGCGCTGGAGCAGGCCGACCGCTCCGCCGCCGGCCGAGAACGGAAACTCGCCGCGCTGCGGGACGCCTATTGGTCCGCCAACGCCCGCCTCCAGGCCGCGTCTCCCTCGAACAATATTCCCGCCTACAACGCCCTCGTCGCATCCAATAACGCGAGCTCGGCCGCCCTCGAATTGCATCGGGGCGAACTCGAACGCGAACGGGACGCGCGCGCGGCCCGGATCCGGGCCGTGTCCGATTACCTGGCCGCGTTGCAGGCGGCGGCCGCCGCCGTCACCACCGCGCGGGACCGCCTGTCGGCCGCCGCGGCGGCCGACCCCGCCGAGACCGCGTTCGTCGAAAAACTGATCGCCCGGCTCAAGTCGTACGAGGACGAGTTCAAACCTCTCGACGCGAAGAGCCGCCCGCACGGCAACTCCACGGTCGTCACGGCGCTGGTCAATGGACGCGCCTGGGGTCAGTTCATCGTGGATACCGGCGCGGAAATCGTCACCCTCAGTCGCGCCTTCGCCGAACGGGCCGGCATCCATCCGGACGTGGGCGAGACGATCGACTTGCGCCTGGCCGACGGTTCGCCCGTTTCGGGCCGCCTGGTCCGCCTGGAAGGCGTCCGGATCGGGGATGTGGACCAGTTCCAGATCGAAGCCGCCATTCTCCCTTTCCCGCCCGATCCCGAACTGGACGGTCTGCTGGGCATGAATGCGCTCCGGACCTTCCACGTCCGCCTGGACCGGGCCACCGGTCTTCTGCAACTGGACCGCTTCGCCCCGCGCTAACCCGATGCGGGCCGCATGCCGAACCGCGCCTCGCGCCGGGCAAACGCTCGGCGCTTGACTTCAGGCCCGCGTTGGCGCAACCTTTTTCGATCATGAACAGGGAGTTGCCAATGACACAGAAATTATCCAAACCCGAGTATGAAAAGCAAGTGGCCTCGACCCGGGACCGCCGCATGCAATGGTGGCGCGAAGCCCGCTTCGGCATGTTCGTTCATTACGGCCTCTATTCCCAGATCGGCCGGAACGAATGGGTGATGACCACGGAGAATATCCCGATCCCCGAGTACGAGAAACTGGCCGACACCTTCCAGCCCAAGCCCGGCGCGCCCCGGGAATGGGCGGCCCTGGCGAAGAAAGCCGGCATGAAATACATGGTCATGACCACCCGGCACCATGAAGGCTTCAGCCTGTGGAATTCCAAGGCCAATCCCTACAACGCCGTCAACCTCGGGCCGAAACGCGATATCGTCAAGGAGTTCGTCGACGCCTGCCGCGAATTCGGCCTGGGCATCGGCTTCTACTCGTCGCTCATGGACTGGCACCATCCGGACGGCTGGACGTGCGCCTTCGACACCGCGGCCCGCAAGCGCTTCACCCAGTACATCCGCGCGCTTAACACGGAACTGCTGACCCAGTACGGCAAAATCGACATCCTCTGGTACGACGTGTCGCTTCCCATGGAGTCCTGGGAAGGCTGGGATTCGCTGGAGCTGAACCAGCAGATGCGGAAGCTGCAACCCGACATTCTCATCAACGACCGCAGCCGACTGCCCGAGGACTTCGGCACGCCCGAAGGCCACGTGACTGCCGCGGACCGGGACTGGGAAGCCTGCATGACCTTCAACGACATCAGTTGGGGCTACGTGGACAGCAAGCAGGCGGCACCCTATAGCTACACCCCCCAGCGCATTCTCAAGATGCTGAATACCTGCGCCGTGGGGGCCGGCAATCTGCTGCTGAACATCGGACCTGCGCCGGACGGTTCGGTGCCCGCCGAGGCGGTCCAACCGCTGACGACCGTCGGCGACTGGCTCAAGGAAAACGGGAAGGCCGTCTATGGAAACGTGACGAAAAACAAAGGCTGGCTGGACAGCGCGTTCGGGGGCAACGGCGTGACGGCCGCATCCTGCTCCGGCAACTCGGTCTTCCTGTGGAACTGGATATGGCCGACCTCGGGCGAAATGGCCCTCGGCGGATATCGGAATGCCCCCAAGGCCGTCCGCCTGCTCAAGGACGGATCCCCCCTGCAGTTCGAGCACAAGGGGCACCGGCTCCTGTTGAAAAAGCTGCCCCCATCCCCCCCCGACACGCATGCGGGGGTTTCCATCATCGAACTGGAGTTCGACGAACCGCCGCAGTACCTGTTCGCCAGCTATTACCCCCAACTTCATGGCGGCAGGGATATCACCGGCGGCGTCCGGCTCTAGTGGCCGGGCCATGATGGAGGATGCGCCGTCCACGACCTGATTCTTCGCCTCTCCGGCGCCTCAGGGCGACCAACCGATCGTGTTGACAAGGCAAAAATGCCCGCGAACACCTCGCCGCTCAAAAAAGAGTATTGACCAGTCCACTGGCACCAACTAACGTAAAACAGGATCTCGTTCAATCCACCCTCAACAATGCGGATTAGATGCGCCCACCCATCATTCGTTACGCGACCCGACAGGCCATCCTTCTGGCCGTCTTCGCGTTGAACCTTTCGGCCGCTGAACTCCGCATCGAGGGCGACCGGCTCAGCCTCACGGCCGACCGCGAGCCAATCGCCTCCGTGCTGGCGGCCTTTGCCCGGCAGGGCGTGCGGGTGAAGCTCGATCCCGCCGTCACCGGCACAATCACCCTCTCCGCCCGCCGCCAGGACGCCGAAGCCGTACTCCGGGCCATGATGAAGGACTGGGATTATTTCGCCACGTGGAGGCGCGTGGCCGGTCCGCTCGGTCCCATCCCCGTGCTGGAGGAACTGATGGTGTTCCGGCCCGGCCGCAAGGACGCGGCCAAACCCCTCGCCGGCGCCTTGTCTCCCGCGCCCGCCACAAAACGCATCCTGCGCCAGGAATACATGGCCGGCGACCTGCTTGTCCGGGTCTCCACGAACGCCTCGCCCGAACGGTTCCTGGCGTTGGTCGCCCAATACGGCGGCCGGGTGGCCGACAGCCTCCCGAGCCTGGGTATTTACAAAATCGCTTTTCCGCCTGACACGGACATTCCGGCACTGGCCCGCGAACTGGCCGGGAATCCGCTCTTCGCCGCGGTCGAGCCGAACTTCGTCTACCGCATTCCGCTTCCGGAAACCGCCGTGGCGGCCGGAAGTGCCGGCACCGGCCGCGCCATCCGCAACGCGCCATCCGGTTCGCGCCCCGCCGTGGCCGTGTTGGATACCGGCTTCAGCCTGGCCGACAATCCGCTCGTGTCCTGGCTGGATGCGGCAGCCGGCTCCCCCGAGCCCGTGGACCGGCAGGGACACGGTACGCAAATGGCGCTCCTGGCCCAGGGGATGATGCAACCGATCGGCGGCGTCTCGCCATCCGACAGCCTGCTGCCCGTTCTGGCCATCCGCATTGCGGATCAGCACCCCTTTGTCGCCGGCGATACGCTCATGAAAAGTCTTCAGGCCGCGATCGATCAGAATGTTCGGGTGGTCAGCCTGAGCTGGGGGTCGGACATGCCCAGCGCCTATCTGAACGACTTGCTCAAGACCGCCATGGCAAAAGGAATCGTGGTGGTGGCGGCGGCCGGAAACGAACCCTCGGGGACCCCGCGATATCCGGCCGCCTTCCCGGGCGTGGTTGCCGTCGGCGCCGTAAATCCAAACGGCACGCCCGCCTCCTATTCGAATTATGGCGACTTCCTCGACCTCAGCGCGCCCGGCAGCGCCTACCTGTCCGGCCTTCCGGGAGTTGCCCGCCAGGCCGCGGTCGGCACCTCCGTCGCCACCGCGTATGCCGCGCATGTGCTGGGGCTCTATTTCCAGGCGCATCCGGATGCCACGGCGGCCCAGGCGCTGGCGGCTTTGCAAAACGCGGTGGCGGAGTCGAAAGGAACCGGCTGGAATCCGGCATACGGGGCCGGCGTGCTGAATGCAGCCGCGGTCGACCGCCTGTTGAACAACGCCACTCTTAAGAACGGCAACGCCGAATAGTGACTGCCGCGGAACGGGCAAACCGCAACGCCCGCGGTTTATCCACGGTCACGGAGACGGCTTGCACAAGCGGCTCCTCCAGGCACAACGCCGCGATTCGCTCCGCCACGTGCTCGATCAGCAGACACTGGCTCGTTTCCGTTTCCCGCACGATCCGGTCCTGCAGCCGTTTGTAGTTGACCGTATCCTCCAGCCGGTCGCTTCGGCACGCCGCCGCCAGGTCGCATTCCAACTCCACGTTCAGCACCAGGGGCTGGCGTTCCGTCCGCTCGTCCGGATTCACGCCGATGATCGCCTGCACCGTCAAATCCCTCACGAACAGCCTGTCCATGCTCACGCTCCCTTTCCCAGCAGGCGCTGGCCACCGTCCACAAAAATAACCTGTCCCGTTACCGCGTCGGCGGCCAGTAAAAACAAAACAGCCTGCGCCACTTCGTCCGGCGTCGGACGCCGCCCGATCAGCGTTGGGCCCGCCTTTTCCGGCGGCTTCCCGTCCCGCTCCGGGGGCGGCAACACCGGACCCGGCGCCACGCCGTTGACCGTGAAATCCGGCGCCAGTTCCAGGGCCGCCAGCCGGGTCAGGTCAGCCAGGCCGCGCTTGGATATCTGATAGGCCAGGCAACCCGGCTCCAGGCCGGCAATCCGCCGGTCCAGCAGGTTGACGATTCGTCCTGCCTTGACGCGTCCGGCAAACGCGCGCATCAGGAAAAGCGGAGCGAACAAGTTGACGCGCAGTTCCGCCAGCAGAACGGCTTCGTCCGTTTCCATCAGAGTCCTCCGGTGAAACACGGCCGCATTGTTCACCAGGCCGTCCAGCCGCCCAGCGGCCTCGAACGCCTGGTCCAGAACCGCCCGGCAGCCGGGTTCGGAATCGAGCTCGCCCGCGACCACCCAGGCGGCATGGCCCTGTTGCGTCAGACTCTCCGCCAGCTCGCGCGCCTCCCGCCGGGAATGCCGGCAATGGATCGCCACCCGGCAGCCGGCCGCGGCCAGCGCCTCGCAAATCCGACGGCCCATGCGGACCGCGCCGCCCGTGACCAGGATCGTTTTACCGGCAAGTTCCATGCGCTTTCCCCTCGGGCCAATCGGACAGATCCGTCGGATTCGTCAGATCGGACGGATCGCCCGCCTGTTATGTCCGTTTCGTCTGCTGCCTACTCTATCGCATCGGCGGCCCATCGGCAATCCGTATTCCACGCTTCCCAAAGGCGGCGGCATTTGGCATGATGACAAGATGAAGAGATTCGTTTTAACGATCCTGACCGCGGCTTTCTGTTCCCTCACGGCCGTTGCCGAACCAACCACGCCGGCGCCCGCCTTTCTTCCGCTGGTCCAGACCGACACCTACACCCTTGCCTCCGAACACGTTTTTCCGTATGAACTGTGGGTGCTGGCCCGCAACATCCGCCTCGACGGCCGGGCGGGCGATGACGTCTTTCTGCTCGCCGGCGCCACCCGGCCCGGTTTTTCAACGACCAACTCCGGCTCGATCGCCGTGAACGGCTGGACAGGCGGATCGTGCTGGGCGGCCGGCATGAATGTGGAACTGAACGGCAACGTGGAGCGACACGCCCGCCTGGCCGCCCAGGTGGTGCGGGTCAACGGCCGCATCGGCGGCAATTTTATGACCGCAGCCGTCACCGTCAGCCTGGACACCAACGCCACGGTTGGCGGCTCCGCCCGCATCCTGGCGGACTATTTTATCCTGCGCGGCACGGTGGAAGGCAATTTGCAGGTTTCCGCCCGCAAGGTGGTACTGGATGGCGTGGTGAACGGTTCGGCCGACATCCGCGCGGAAACCATCTCCGTCCTATCCAAGACTCGCATCCGGGACACCCTGACCTGCGAATCATCCGAGCCGGTCCGACCGGACGGCGAAGCCGTGATCGGAGGCGGCGTCTTGACCCGGGCGCCTGAGAACAACATGGCCCTTTCGTTCACGGGCACGCTGCTGTCCTTCATCGGCGCCACTCTGGTCGGCATGTTTTTCATTCTTTTCTCGCCCCGCATGCTTGTGCGGTCGGTCTGCTGGATGGAAGCCGCTCCCTGGCGCAGCCTGCTGACCGGCCTCGGCGTTCTTCTCGTGATTCCCTTTGCCATCTACTTTTCCTTCGCCTCGCTCCTGGGCATTCCGCTCTCGCTCGTGACGGCCGGTCTCTATGGGTTGGGCGTTTACCTGGGCCGGTTCGTCGCCGCCCTCTCCATCGCCCGGCTGCTCACCGGCTCGCGCCGCCGTCAACCCCTCCCCATCCCCTCCGCGCCCCTCATGGCGCTCGGCCTCGCCCTCTTTTACCTTGCCTTCTTCCTGCCGGCGTTTCTGGCCGATGCCATCTGGTTCTGGTTCACGGTTTCCGGACTGGGCGGCCTGTTCCTGTCCGTTCGCGGAATGCCCGCCATGCCCTTTCCCGCCACCCCGCCATTCCGGCAACCCGTTCCGGACGCCAAACCGGATCACCCCCCAAACTGATCCGCCATGGCCACAGCCACCGCACCCACCTCCCCCATTCACCGACTGGCGCAAGGCCTGCTCATCGGCCTGGCGGCTTTTCTGCTCGCCGCGGTCGGACAGCACAGCGTGTTTCAGGCGTTGGAAGCGCGCACCTTCGACATGCGCGCCCGCTGGTTTGCCCACGCGTCACCCGCCACGGATTCGATCCGCCTGATTTTCCTGGATCAGGAGTCCCTCGACTGGGGGAAAAACGAAAACGGATTGAGCTGGCCCTGGATGCGCGAAGCCTATGTGCCCATTCTCGACTTCTGCAAGCGAGCCGGCGCGCACAGCGTGGTGTTCGATGTCCTGTTCACCGAACCCTCCGCCTACAGCGTCGATGACGATCGCGCCCTTGGCGCGGCGATCGCCCGAAACGGCCGTTATATCCAGGCCTTTTTCCCATCCGGTTCCGCGGTGCCCATCCCGGAGGCGGCCTCCAACGCCGCCATCCTCGCTCATGCCCGCGCCGATTTCGATCCCGATGGCGTGCTGCGCCGGATCCGGCTTGTCGAGCGACACGGCGACCGTCTCATTCCCAGCCTGGGCCTCGCCCCCCTGCTCCTCCATCAACCCCGTCCCGAACTGACACTCGAAAAAGGATTTTTGCGGATCGGGTCAACGGTCGTGCCGCTCGACGCCAACGGCGCCGCGCTACTTCGTTTCCGGGGCCCATCCCAGACGCATGCCGCGGTCAATGCCAAGGCCGTGATCCAATCCGAACTCCAACTCGCGGCCGGCGAGAAGCCGATCCTCGATCCTTCCTTTTTCAAGGACAAGGATGTGTTCTTCGGCTTTACCGCGCACGGGCTCTACGACCTCCGCCCCACGCCCATGGGCGCGCAATATCCCGGCGTGGAGGTCCATGCCGCCACCCTCGACAACCTCCGGGCCGGCGACTTTCTCCGGGAGGTGCCGGACGCCGTCGCGCTGGCCGCCATGCTGTTCCTCTGCCTGCTCGCCGGCGCCGGCATCCGCTTCGTTCAAACCGCGCGGTTAAGCGGCCTTCTGCTCGTGACGCTGTCCCTGATTCCGCTGATCATGGCCGGGACGCTTTACCCGGCCGGCTGGTGGATGCCGGCGGTGGCGCCGGAGGCCGGAGTCGTTCTGGCCCTCGTGGGAGGGCTGGTCGTCAACTACGCGGCGGAAGGGCGGCAGAAGCGGTTCATCAAGGGCGCGTTCAGCCAGTACCTGAGCCCGGTGGTGATCGAGCAACTCGTTCGGAATCCCGAACGGTTGACGCTGGGCGGCGAGAAGAAACCGCTGACGATTCTGTTTTCCGACATCCGGGGTTTCACCGGCATTTCCGAAACGCTCGATCCTCAGGAACTCACCGCCCTGCTCAACGCCTATCTGACCGCCGTCACCGCCGTGATCTATGAAGAGGGCGGCACCATCGACAAGTACGAGGGCGACGCTGTCATCGCCTTCTGGAACGCGCCGATCGAGATGCCCGACCACGCCGCCCGCGCCGTGCGCGCCGCGCTCCGCTACCAGGAGAAACTCCGGGACATCAACCCGCGCCTGAAGCAGGAGTTCGGCCATGAACTCGTGGCCCGGATCGGCCTCAACACCGGGCCCGTGGTGATCGGCAACATGGGCTCCGCCCAGCGGTTCAACTACACCTTCCTCGGCGACGCGGGCAATTTGGCCTCCCGCCTCGAAGGCCTCAACAAGCCGTTCGGCACACCTATCCTGGTTTCGCAGGTTACCCGCGAAATGGCCGGCGACGAATTTGTCTTCCGAAAAATTGCCCGAGTGGCCGTGGTGGGCCGCAAGGAGCCGGTCACCGTCTATCAGCCCATGCGCCACGAGGACTGGAAAGCCGGCGAATCCGGGTTCGCGGCGTTCGAATCGGCGCTGGCCGACTTCGAACACGGCGATTTCGGCGCCGCCCTGAAAGCGCTGGAACCCCTGGCGGCGCAGGATCCGGTGGCCGCCCACTACCGCCGTCAGTGCGACTATCTGCTCCGCAACCCGCCCCCCGCGTGGAACGGCACATGGATCCTGACGGAAAAATAACGAGGCGCCCATGAAAAAGAACAACGTTTCCGGCCTGTCGTTGCTGGGAAAAAGCAAAACCAATTTCCCGGACAGCCCCGATAAGGCCGTGCTGGAGTCGTTCCCCAACCCCAAGCCGGGCCGGCCGTACTGGATCACCCTGGACTGCCCGGAGTTCACCGCCCTGTGTCCGATCACGGGCCAGCCCGATTTCGGACATCTCACCATTGCCTACATCCCCAACAAACGGTGCGTGGAAAGCAAGGCGCTCAAGCTGTACCTGTTTTCTTTCCGGAATCACGGCGCGTTCCACGAGGCCGTGACGAACCGAATTCTGGACGATCTCGTCAAGGCGATCCGGCCGCGCAAGGCCCGGGTGACCGGCGTCTTCAACCGGCGCGGCGGCATCGCCATCACCGTCGTGGCCGAAACCCCCTGAACCCGAGGAGAATGTCATGCTCGCGATGTCTAAACCATTTGATGCGGCCGGCCTGGTGAAGTACCAGAAGGACGCGGTGGTCAGCAAGACCCTCATTGACAAAAAAGTCGGCACCGTCACATTATTCGCGTTCGACCTGGGCCAGGGGCTGAGCGAGCACACCGCGCCCTATAATGCGCTGGTCGAGGTGCTGGACGGCAAGGTGGCGATCACGATTTCGGGCAAATCGGTCGTCGTGACCGCGGGCGAGATCATCATCCTGCCGGCCGGCAAGCCGCATGCGCTCCAGTCGATCACGCCCTTTAAAATGATGCTCGTCATGATCCGGGCGTAGCGGTCTCGCCCTTTTCGAAGGCTTGCCACGTGCGCGGACTTGGCCTATGATTGACGCGTTTTTCAACAAAGGACGGACCATGAACAGCAATCAGATCAAAGACGGCTTCGAACGCGCCCCTCATCGCAGCCTGCTTCGGGCCGTTGGCGTCAAACCCGCGGATTTCGACAAGCCCTTCATCGGCGTCTGCAACTCCTTCTGCGAAATCGTGCCCGGCCACGTTCACCTCAACAAGGTGGCGGAAATTGTCAAGAAGGCCGTCCGCGCCGCCGGCGGCGTGCCCTTCGAATTCAACACCATCGCCGTCTGCGACGGCATCGCCATGGGCCACGCCGGCATGAAATTTTCCCTGCCCAGCCGCGAACTCATCGCCGACTGCGTGGAAACCATGGTCCGCGCCCACGCCTTCGACGCGCTGGTCTGCATCCCCAACTGCGACAAGATCGTGCCCGGCATGCTCATGGGCGCCCTGCGCGTCAACATTCCCACCGTCATGGTCAGCGGCGGCCCCATGACCGCCGGCAAGGGCTCTGACGGCGCCGCGCGCGATCTGATCAGCGTGTTCGAGGGCGTAGCCAAGTTCAAAAAAGGATCGCTGCCCGAAGCCGACCTCACGGCCATAGAGGAATCCGCCTGCCCCGGCTGCGGCTCCTGCTCCGGCATGTTCACGGCGAATTCGATGAACTGCCTCTGCGAGGCCATCGGCATCGCCCTGCCCGGCAACGGCACCTTCCTCGCCAACGATCCCCGCCGCCGCAAACTCTACAAGCTGGCCGCCAAACGGGCCGTGGCCCTCGCGCTCGCGGGCGGGCCCAAGCCCCGCGATATCGTGACGGCCAAATCGCTCGACAACGCCTTCGCCGTGGATATGGCCATGGGCGGCAGCACCAACACCATCCTGCACGCCCTCGCCATCGCCCACGAAGCCGGCGTGCCGTACAACCTGGACCGCATCGACGACATCTCCCGCCGCTGCCCCAACATCTGCAAGGTCTCCCCGTCCTCCGCTTTCCACATGGAGGACGTGGACCGGGCCGGCGGCATCGGGGCGATCATGAAGGAAATCAGCGCCATCCGCGGCCTCATCCACAACGCCTGCCCCACCGTGCTCGGCAAGACCATCCGCAGCTACTACTCCCGCGCGGAGACGACCGACCGCGCCGTCATTCACGCCATCGACGCCCCCTACTCCACCGATGGCGGCCTTGCCGTGTTGCGCGGCAATCTGGCCGAAAACGGGGCGGTCGTCAAAACCGCGGGCGTGGCCCCCTCGATGCGCAAATTCGAAGGACCCGCCGTGATCTTCAATTCCGAGGAAGAGGCGTGCAAAGGCATTCTCGCGGGGCGCGTCAAGGCCGGCGATGTGGTGGTGATCCGCTACGAAGGGCCCAAGGGCGGACCCGGCATGCAGGAGATGCTCGGCCCCACCTCCTACATCATGGGACGCGGTCTCGGTGAAAGCGTGGCGCTCATCACCGACGGCCGGTTCTCCGGCGGCACCCGCGGCGCCTGCATCGGCCACGTCTCCCCCGAGGCGGCCGAGGGCGGCCTGATCGGGTTGCTCAAGGATGGCGACCGGATCCGGCTCGACATCCCCGCCCGCAAACTGGAGGCCCTCCTGTCACCGGCCGAGATCAGCGCCCGCCAATCCGCTCAAAAACCGTTCGAACCCCGCGTGCGCGAAGGCTGGCTGGGCCGCTATGCGCGCTTCGTCACCAGCGCCGGGACAGGCGCCGTGCTCTCCCTGGACCCGGTCAAGTCCTGAACCGCCCGGCCATGCCCCGGCTTGCCATCAAAACGCTGGGCTGCCGCCTGAACCAGGCGGAAAGCGCCCAGTTTGCCGCCGCGTTCGAGGCCCGCGGATTCACGCACGTTCCGTATGGCGAACCCTGCGACGTATGCGTTATCCACGGGTGCGCGGTAACCCGCATGGCCGAACGGCAGAGCCTCCGCCAGGCGCGCGCGGCCCGGAAGCTGCCGGGCCACCCGTTCGTCGTGCTCGCCGGTTGTGCGGCGGAGGCGGGCGCCCATGCCGGCCTCGCGGAATCCGGCGCCGATCTGACGGTCGGGCGATCGGACAAGCGCCGACTGCCCGAGTTCGTGGCGCAGGCGTTGGGTTTGGACGCCCCTCCCGCCCCCTCGCATTCCATTCTCCCCCGCTTCGAGGGCCATCGCGCCTGGCTGAAGGTCCAGGACGGCTGCGATTTCCGCTGCGCCTACTGCATCGTCCCTTCGTTGCGCGGCGCTCCGGTCAGCCGGCCGATGGCCGACATCGTTCGAGAGACGGAAGGCCTGATCGCGGCCGGTTACCGGGAACTGGTGCTGACTGGCGCCAACCTGGGCTGCTGGGCGGAATACGGCCGCACGCTCCCGCACCTGATCGACCGGTTGACCGCCCTGCCCGGCCTGGGGCGGATTCGGCTCAGTTCCATCGAAATGACCACGGTCGAACGGGACGTCATCGCCTGCATGGCCGACAATCCCAAGGTCTGCGCGTTTCTCCACCTGCCGTTGCAGAGCGGCGATGACCGGATCCTCTCGGCCATGGGGCGCCGGTACACCGCGGCCCGATTCCGGGCGGTCGTCGAGGAGGCGGCGGCGCGCATCCCGCACATCGGGTTGGGCACGGATGCGATTGCCGGTTTCCCCGGCGAAGACGGGCGCGCCTTCGCCTCCACCCTGGACCTGCTGGAGGCGCTGCCGTTCAGCAACATCCACCCCTTCCCGTTCAGCGCCCGCCCCGGCACGCGAGCCGCGGAACTGCCCGATCCCGTCCCGCCACCGGTTCGCAAGGCGCGCGTGGCCGAACTGCTCGCGCTCAAGACGCGCAAACGCGCTGCCTTTGCCGCGTCTTTTCTGGGGTTGGAAACGGACGTGTTGATTGAAGGAAAAAAAGCGCAAGGCCTGAGCATCGGGTGGACTGAAGCATACCTGGAAGCCCGCGTCAGCGGCGCACCCCCGCCCAAAACGCTCGTCCGTATCCACGTCACCGGCGTCCGGGGCGACGTCTTGACCGGAGCGCCTGTAAAGGGTGACGCGTAATCACAATTTTGCCTGTGTCCTCTTTATCGTACTCGTAACCTTGCTTGAACGCCCCTTCGTTTGCGTCTTGATCTCGCCCGAAAATCCGCTATCTTATCTATCCAACGATGAAGTCACGACCCGGTTCCTTTTGAAAGGATCAACATGTCCCTGGAATTTATAAACAGCCTCCTGACCGTCGGAACGGTCAAGGAATACGGCATGGTGGCGATCGGTCTGTTGTTGCTGTGGCTGGCCATCAAAAAGGATTACGAACCGCTCCTGCTGCTGCCCATCGGGGTGGGATGCCTGCTCGCCAACTTCCCGGGCTCCAATGCCGTCGGCGAACAGGGTTTTCTGACCATTCTTTACAAGGCCGGAATCGAAACGGAACTGTTCCCGATCCTGATCTTCATCGGCATCGGCGCCATGATCGACTTCACGGTCATGCTCAAGCAGCCGGTCACGCTTTTCTTCGGCGGCCCGCCCTGCCTCGGCATCTTCGGCGCCATGCTCATGGCCCTCTCGGTGAATATTTTCAGGCCCGGCACCTTCTCGGTCGGCGAGGCTTCCGCCATCGGGATCATCGGCGCCGCCGACGGCCCCACCTCCATCTATGTGGCCAATCTATTCGCAACGGACTGGCTGGGACCCATTGCCGTGGCCGCCTATTCCTACATGGCCCTGGTCCCGATCATCCAGCCCCCCATCATCCGCCTGCTCACCTCCACCCACGAACGCCGCATCCGGATGGAAATGAAACACCACGCCGAGGTGTCGAAAACCGTCGTCGTCCTTTTTCCCATCCTGATCATCTGCCTGACGGGCCTTCTGCTGCCCAAGGGGCTGGTGCTGGTCGGTCCCCTGATGCTCGGCAACCTCCTGCGGGTGTCGGGCTGCGTGGACCGGCTATCCAAGTCGGCGCAAAACGAACTGTCCAA
>CAZSUH010000001.1:0-51355 GCA_964609905.1 uncultured Verrucomicrobiota bacterium | reverse complement strand
GTGGTCACGCTCTTCCTCGGCATCGCCGTCGGCTCCACCTTGAGGGCGGAGACGTTCATGCGGCCCGAAACCATCCTGATCCTCGCGTTCGGCCTGCTCGCGTTCATCTTCGACACGGCGGCGGGCGTCCTGTTCGCCAAGTTCCTCAACCTCTTCCTGCGCCACAAACTCAATCCCATGATCGGCGCGGCGGGGTTGTCGGCCTTTCCCATGTCGGCCCGCGTAGTCCAGAAAATGGCGCAGCAGGAGGACCCGACCAACATCATCCTCATGCCCGCCGTGGGCGCCAACGTGGCCGGCCAGATCGGTTCGATCGTGGCCGGCTGTCTCGTCATCTCCCTGTTAAGCTGACCCGGAGTCCTGCCATGAACGATCTGCCCGTCCAACCGGCCCTTGAAACAGCCTCGGTCGCGGTGCCACCGCCGGCCGTGAACCGGTATCTCCGGCACGACGGCACCGATGCCGGCGCGACCCTTCGCGCGAGTCTCGAAATCACCGGCATCTGCGTGGTGGCGATCGCGGTTATTTTGTCCCTCTACTACGCCGGACTCCGGCTCCTGGTGGCGTTGTTCCCGCCTCATTCTGAAACCGAGGCGGCCGGAAAAGGCTAACCATGGCTTCCGATCGTTCCGTTGCCTCGGACGCGTCTCCTTCTCCTAACGATGCCGGCATCGACGCCGAACGGATCGAGAAAGCCGGCTTTACCGGATAAAAATGAGGCGGCAGCCGGATCGGCTGCCGCCTCATAGCGGGTAAATGGTGAGCCGCGCGGGAGTCGAACCCGCGACCACATGATTAAAAGTCATGTGCTCTACCAACTGAGCTAGCGGCCCATTAAACCTTCAAAACGCCTGTAAAAGATAAACCTTATCAGTTTCCCACGGTTCAGGGCAAGCTCATTCGACGGAATACATATCCGGTATGCGAACGACTTGTTCCGTTCCCTTGCCATGGTCCAGTCGTTCATTTCGGTGTTTCCAGGCTTCGGGTGACATCGTCAACCGTCCGTTCGGTGGCGCGGATGGCGGCCTCGACACGCGGGTGCCAGGGCTCCGAGCCCAACGCGCGCCGCCATTCCCGGATCGCGTTCACATTGTTCGTGCCCGCGAGCTTCAGCCCCTGCACGGCGTGGGACGTGACGCCGTCCTTTTCTCCGCAGGCCGCCGCATCCCGGATTTCGAAAAGGGTCCGGGCCAGTTCGATGTAGGAAATAAGCACCTTGGTTTCCAGGGCGAACTCGGGTTTTTCCAGCGTGCCGGCGATCGCCAGCGCCTTTCGGGCATCACCCAGTTTCCGTTCGAAATCCTCGCGCGTCCGGAAATAGCGGAACATCCCCTCGCCCAGCGACGGGCGCTGCCGCTGCTGCACCCGCTGCGCGGCCAGACCCCAGGAGTAGGCGGTCGGAAATTCGGCATCGTAGATGTCGTATTCCAGCGGTCCAATCCGTTCCGCCCAATCCGCCACCTTTTCAGGCTGGGCGCACCCGCGCCTCACGGCCCAGGCCATGGCCAGGTCGCGCTCGCTACGTCCCTTGGCGTTCCACGCATATTCCGCCAGGGCCGTGATGTTGAGATCGCATATCCGCTCCGACAATCCAAACGCCAGCATGCCATAGGCGCCGCTGTATCGCCGTTCCGCCAATTGCGCCACGTACGCGCGAATCCGATGCGCGGAACTCTCCGGCAGCTTGAACTCAGGCGTATCCACGGCGCCGTTCGCGGTGATCGGCACGTCGTAACTGGCGATCCAAACGCCCTTGGCGGCGTACGGGTCCAGTAGCGCATTGACAAACCGGTCGCGCGGCTCGGCGCGGACGCGCTCCATGTTGAGGGCACAGGCGCGCTCGATCTTCACCCCGGCCGGCAATTCGGCCATGATGCGGTCATACCGCTCGTCGGTAGTGGTGGACAGGAAAAGGCGGATGACAAAGCCCGGATAGCGCTTCTGGGTTTTCCGCCAGGCCGTGATAAAGGCGCGGGCTTCCTGAACGAACTGGCCTTCGGCCAGGCAGGTCGCGCACCCGCATTGCGCCGGCCGTTCGGTCAGCCAGCACCCGCATTCCGTCGCGCCACCGGCGGCAATAGCCATCATCCAGTCGGCCAGAATGGAGGCCAGCGCCGGTTGCGAAGCGCAGGGCGCCGGATGAGCCTTGGGGTCGCCGCCATGCGCCAGGTATTGCCCTGCAAAAGCGCGGTCGCCCTTCCCCATCAACTCGGGATGGACCTCGAACAGGCCCAGCCGGTGAAGAAAGTTCAGATGCGTGATGGTGGGCAGATAGCGGATCGCCCGGAGGCGGCTCTTGAGCATCAGGTCCTTCCGCGGAATGACGGCCGTGTTGCCGGAGGGGCTGACGCGCAGGTCCGTGCCAATCCTGAAAAAATTCAGTTTGATCGCGGCGTTTTCATACACGAGGTCCGGCGAGTTCTGATTCCAAAGCCCCCGTTCCGCGATATCGGGCCAATCCAGCACGGTCAATAACGGCATCTCAACCCGTTCGCGGGACGTCGAGGGTGCCAGCAGTTGAATCAGCGTTTGAGCGGCATAGTAAACGCCTTCCCCGCTCAGTGCGGCCAGCACCAGCCCCTTCCCGCCCTCCGCGGGCCGGATCAGGTAGGCCTGTTCCCGGTTCGGAAGCGGGTACAGGTCCGCGGCCCCGTCCACCGACTCACCTGCCAGCGCGCCTTTGTCATCCAGCACGCCCAGCGTCAGAACAAAGGCCGTGCCCGTGGGGGCCACGCCGGTTGCAGCCTCCAGCCACTTGCTTAATTCCCGGACCGCATTTCGCTCCACCGGTCCGGCGTCGGGACGGGGGCACACGCCGATTCCCCCCGGTGGCAGGTTGAGCTTGGCGGGAATCGCGACCTTTTTCGGCAGCGGAATCAGATGGGTCAACCACTCTTGCGCCTCCTCGTCGCGGATCGGCGTCTCGTGGTTGGCGGCCAAAACCGTCACACCGGCGGCCATCATCACCATTCCCAACCACACTCCACATTTTCGTCGCTTTTGCTGCGGCACGGTGGGGCGGCCAAAATCGCAATGGCACCGGATCGGGCACACGGGACATTGGGGGTTCCGGGGATAACACAGGGTCTGCCCGAACGCCACCAGGAAGCGGTTCCAGCCGCGCCAGTGACGGAGCGGCAGAATGCGCCGCAGTTCCCTCTCCGTTTCACGCGGCGTTTTGGTCCGGATCAACCCCAGTCGGTTGCAGATCCGGTGCACATGCACATCCACGCAGATGCCCGGCTTGCCAAACGCCTCGCTCACGATCAGGTTCGCCGTCTTGCGCCCCACCCCGGGCAGTTTGATCAACTCCTCGATGGTGTCCGGAATGCGTCCACCGAACAACCGTTGAATCGCCTCGGGGAGGGCCTTCAAATGCCGGGCCTTGGCCCGGAAGAAGCCGAGCGGATGCAATTCCCGCTCCAGTTCGACTTCCGGGAAACGGGCTAAATCCTCGAAGTCCCGGATCCGGGTGAACAACCGGGCGCAAACCTTCAGCGTCGAAGCATCCCGCGATCGGGCGCTGAGAACCGTGGACACCAGCACGCGGAACGGCTCATTCGTACGGGTCCGGATAAAGCCCTTGACCGGCGAGTCGTGCGTGTCGAAATGCCGCTTCAACAGGCGGTAGACGGCCGGTATGTCGGCCCGTTTCATTTCTTGCCAGCCGCGTCCGCCGCCCGGGTATAGGAATCCTTCAGCGACACCGTGCGGTTGAACACCAGCCGGCCGGGCGCGGCGTCCGGATCCACGGTGAAATAGCCGACCCGCTCGAACTGGAACCGTGCGCCCGCCGGCGCGCCCGCCAGGCTCGGCTCCACCCAACCGTGCGCCACGACAAGCGCATTCGGATTCAAAAACTCCCGGAAATCCCGATCCTCGGGCAGGTCGTTCAGGTTCTCCATCGTGAACAGCCGGTCGTACAGCCGGATTTCCGCGGGAACGGCATGCTTCGCCGACACCCAGTGGATGGTGCCCTTGACCTTCCGCCCGTCGGGCGACGTGCCCCCGCGCGAGTTCGGATCCATGGAGCACCGGATCTCCGTCACCTCGCCTGCGGCGTTCTTCACCACGCTTGTGCAGGTGACCAGGCAGGCATAGCGCAACCGCACCTCCTGCCCGGGTGCCAAGCGGTAAAACTTCTTCGGCGGGTTCTCCATGAAATCGTCACGCTCGATATACAGTTCCCGACCGAACGGGATCCGGCGCGTGCCGGCCGCGGGATCCTCGGGATTATTGACCGCTTCAAAAGTCTCTTCCTCGCCCTCGGGATAGTTCTCGATGACCAGCTTGACCGGATTCAGCACGCCCAACACTCGGGGGGCGCGCTTGTTCAGATCCTCCCGCACGCAATGTTCGAGCAGCGCCATGTCCGTGAGACTGTTGAACTTGGTCACGCCGACCGTTTCGCAAAAGGCGCGAATGGCATCCGGCGTGTAGCCGCGCCGGCGCAGGCCGCAAATCGTGGGCATGCGCGGATCGTCCCATCCGCTGACCCGCCCCTCTTTCACCAGGTCCAGCAGCTTGCGCTTGCTCATGACCGTGAAACTCAGGTTGAGCCGCGCGAACTCGATTTGCCGGGGATGGTAGAGGTTCAACGTCTCCAGGATCCAGTCGTAGAGCGGTCGGTGCACCTCGAACTCCAGGGTGCAGATCGAATGGGTGATCCGTTCGATCGAATCCTCCAGACAATGGGCGAAGTCGTAGGTCGGATAGATGCACCAGGCGTCGCCCGTGTGGGGATGGCTGGCGTGCAGGATGCGGACGATCACCGGATCGCGCAGGTGGATATTGGGCGACGCCATGTCGATTTTCGCGCGCAGCACCTTGGCGCCGTCCGGAAATTCGCCCTTGCGCATCCGGTCGAACTGGTCGAGATTCTCCTCCACGGACCGGTTGCGGAACGGGCTTTCCTTCCCCGGCCGAGTCGGCACGCCGCGGTACTCCTTCCACGAATCGGCCGGCACCTCGCACACATAGGCCTTGCCCAGCTTGATGAGCTGCACGGCGTGCGCGACCATCTGGCCGAAGTAGTCCGAGGCGAAATAGAAATGGGGGCCCCAGTCGAACCCCAGCCAACGGACGTCCTGCTGGATGGATTCGATGTATTCCACCTCCTCCTTGACCGGATTCGTGTCGTCCATGCGGAGGTGGCACTCCCCACCGTGCTCGAGCGCCATGCCGAAATCGAGGCAAATGGCCTTGGCATGGCCGATGTGCAGGTAGCCGTTGGGCTCGGGGGGAAACCGGGTGCAGACCCGGCCCTGGTATTTGCCGGTTTTCAGGTCGTCGGCAATGATCTGGCGGATGAAGTGCAGATTCGCGGGCGCGGTCGGAGCGGGTGTGTCGTTCATTGGATCCTCGTTCGGAAAGCTAGCCCATGCGGTGGTTTTCAGAATCCGCCAGAAAATAGTGGAGCTGGCAGGTCGCGTCCATGACGGCCTTCCACAGATCGCTGTTCAAGTCCACGTGCTGGCGCTCGATCGCGGCGAGGGGAATCGGCACCAGGCAGTAGGAGTAGTTGTTGTTGTGCGGATTGCCGACGACGCAGTTCGTGCGGCCCGCCATGGCGGCGTGGACCGCGTTGCGCGCGAGCAGGTAACAGCGAATCGCGTCCGTGCCCCGGGCGGGCACGCTCCGGATGGAATAGCTCGGGTCCAGGTACTTGATCGTGACGTCGATCTTCTTGGCGTCGAAATAGGCTTTGATTTCCCGCCGTAGAAAATCGCCGATGTCCTTTTTCAGGACGTTGCCGCTCGCGTCGCGCCGTTCCGGCTCACCGGCGATATGCCGCTGCCCGGCCCCCTCGGCCACGACGATCACGCCATGATCCTTGCCGCTCCCGAACCGGCGCTCCAGGGCCGCCAGCAGGCCGTTCTCCCCGTGCAGATCGAAATCCAGCTCGGGGATCAGGCAGAAGTTCACCACCGGATGCGCCAGGGAGGCATAGGCGGCGATAAAGCCGGAGTCCCGCCCCATCAGCTTAACCAGCCCGATGCCCCGATCCGCGCCCTTGGCCTCCATGTGCGCGGATTGGATGACCGGCGTGGTCTCAGCCACCGCGGTTTCGAAGCCGAAGCTGCGGCCCACGAAGTTCAGGTCGTTGTCGATGGTCTTGGGTATACCGACCACGCTGATGGACAAGCGGCGCTTCCGGCATTCGACGGCGATATCCCGCGCGCCGCGCAGCGTGCCGTCACCCCCCACGCAGAACAGCAGGTTGATATTCATGCGCGTGAGCGTATCCACGATCTCGCCCGTGTCCTGCTCTCCGCGCGACGAGCCCAGAATCGTGCCGCCTTTTTCGTGAATCGTATCCACGACTTCCGTGTCCAGCAGCAAGGGGGTATGCCCGTACCGCGGGATGAACCCCCGATAGCCGTACCGGATCCCGTAGACGGTTTTGATCCCGTAATCGAAGGCCAGAATCTCCACCACGCCCTTGATGACATGATTCAGGCCGGGGCACAGGCCGCCGCAGGTGACGATGGCCGCCCGGCTCCAGGCCGGATCGTGGAAAATCTTTTGATGCGGTCCGGATTTCTCGAAAGACGGCAGGCAGCCCAGCTTGCCGCAGCTTGTTTGCAGTTGACCGGCATCCAGGCTCAACACCACGCGGGCGCCCTCCGGCAAAAACTCCCGGATGCGCACCGGAGAATCGATTTTGCACGGTCCCAGCGTTTCGACGTTAAAATCGTAGGCTGTCGGATTTTCCAACACCTTTTCAAAAATACTCATAGCCGAATCATTCCTTTTCTCGTGAAAAAGGGAATTATCCCGCGCCTTCCCGCGCTTGTCAACTGAATCGCCACATGTCGGCCATCACCAAAACGCGCAAAAAAGGCAGGTCGGCGTGTTGACATTTTCCGGACTACCCCGTATAGTACACATCCTGTTTTTTTTAATGCCGTGCCCCCTTCGTCTATCGGTTAGGACAACAGGTTCTCAACCTGTGAAGAGGAGTTCGACTCTCCTAGGGGGTGCCATGCTCAGGAACAGGTCGAGTCCCCGGCGGCGCCGGCACGACATCCAGAACGCCGTCATCATTCTTGGCGACGATCGTGCCTCCGGGAGGGACGATCACGAAGTCCTCGTCCCACTCGCCGGCAAACAGCTTGCGCAGCAGGCTCCACTCGCCCTTTCGCACTTCGAACTCCCAGTTCTGCTTGGCCGCGCGTTCCCCGGCCATTTTGATGAATGGCTTTTCATCGCAGACGCCCATCTCCAGGTACAGGCTGCGGCAGTAGCTCTTCTCCCACCCGCCCAGGCTTTCGATGATGTAATCCGCGTTCTCTTGGCCATACTTTTCCACCATCACGGCGTACGGTTCGGTCAGGCCCAGTTTCGCCATGACCCCTTCCATGCCATAGGCCGGCCGCGCATACCCGTCCTGACCGAACTGGTTCCGTTCCGTCCAGCCCGTCGTCATATAATACGTGCCCGGATGCTCGTTGAAATAGGCCCGGTACGCGGCGCGCGACCCGAAAAAAAACGTGATGCAGTCATGGGCGCGCGGAATGACGAGCGGAATCTGCCGCGCCTGGAGGCCGACGAGCCCGTCATTGCAGCGGGCATATCCCAGGAGAATCGCCTCATACCCCATGTCCGGGTTCACGCCGTCCACCACGGCCTGGATTTTCGCCAGCATATCCGCCCGGGGCAGATCGTGGAGCCCCTTGAGCAGGAACTCCACGTCGATCCGGTGTGGCGCCGAGGCCGCGAGGGCGCAGGCCTCGCGGTAGATGATTTCACACCCGATGAATTTCAGACGCCGTATTTCCGTTTCGGGAATAGATTTCCAGTTCAGGAGCGTCATGCGACACCTTTGCTTGAGTTTTGAAAATCATACCACCCCCGGCCTGTCCATACAAGACAGCCTTGGGGAGAAAAACGAAAATCGTGAGACCGCAATTCGCTTGACGATTGCCCACCCGCGCCCTAGAGTGCGCGGCTATGAATATCAGCATTGCCGGTTATTCCTTCAATGGCCTGTTGGCGGACGGCTCCATGACCGCGTGGAACGCTGCAACACCCGCCGCATCCGGCGGCAATCCGCTTCTCGACCCCCGCAACGAACGCGCTCATCAAACCCGCCGCATGGAGAAATAAGCCAACATGAAGAATATACGCCTGGGCCTCATCGGTGTCGGTCAGATCGGCAAACATCACCTCAACAGCTACGCCAAAATCCCCGGCGCGGAACTCGTGGCCGCCGCGGACGTGAACGCCCCGGAACTGGCGCGGGTGGCCGACCAGTTCAAGATTCCGAACACCTACTCCGACTTCCGCCAGTTGCTTGCGCGCGACGATCTCGATGCCGTCGACGTCTGCCTGCACAACAACTTTCATGCGCCCGTCACGAACGCCGTGCTGGCCGCCGGCAAACACTGCTATTGCGAAAAGCCCATGGCCGGCAGCTTCGTGGACGCCAAGTCCATGCTGGACACCGCCAAACGGACCGGAAAGAAGCTCTCCATCCAGCTCTCCACGCTCTTCGCCAAGGAGACCAAACTCGCCAAGCGCCTGATCGACCGGGGCGAACTCGGCGCGGTTTACCATGCCCGCAGCACCGGCTTCCGGCGGCGCGGGCGGCCTTTCGTGGACGGCTACGGCACGCCGACCTTCGTGCAGAAGCGCAACAGCGCCGGGGGCGCGCTGTACGACATGGGTGTCTACCACATCGCGCGGATGCTCTACCTGCTCGGATCCCCGGCCGTGCAGCGGATCAGCGGCAAGATTTACCAGGAGACCGGCATGGACGAAGGCCGCCGCGCCAGCAGCGGATACGACGTCGAGGAACTGGGGCTGGGCTTCGTCAAACTCGCGGGCAATGTGACGCTGGACATCATCGAATCCTGGGCCATCCACCTGAACAGCTTCGAAGGATCGAGCATTGTCGGCGCCAAAGGCGGCATCCGCCTGGACCCCCTGAGCTTCCACACCACGCTTCACGACATGGAGATCAACGCCTCCTTCGAGGCGGACGGAACCGACTGGCGCTGGCACCAGCTCGACGAGTCGCAGACCGCCTACGACAGTCCCCAACACCACTGGATTGCCGCGTTGCAGGAACGCGTGCCGCTCCTGCCCACGGCCGAAATCGCGCTTCAGACCATGCTGATCAGCGAAGGCATCTATCTTTCCGACAAGCTCGGACGCGAGGTCGGCGCGGACGAGGTGCTGGCTCAATCCAAGTCCACCGCCGCCAAGGTCTGACGCGGACGCCGCCCCGCGCCGGAGATGACCGATATTGAGATTGAACAAAAGTCCGTTTTGCGCCATAACTATGACCGACCCTCAAATGGGCGGGAGCCTGCATGTATCTCGATTTTTATGGCCTGACGGAATTTCCGTTCAATATCACGCCGGATCCCCGGTACCTGTACCTGTCCCGCCATCATCGTGAAGCGTTCGACCATCTGCTCTACGGCATCAGTTCCCGAAAAGGGTTCATCGAGTTCACGGGCGATGTCGGCTCCGGCAAAACAACCTTGTGCCGCGCCGTGTTCAGCAAACTGGGCGAAACCGTCCGCACCGCCCTCATTCTCAATCCATTCCTGACCGAAACCCAGCTTCTGCGGGCCATTATCCAGGATTTCGGCCTCACGCCCGAGGGCCGCGACAAACTCTCCCACACCAACCAACTCAACGCCTTCCTGCTCGAACAGAACCGCAACGGAATCAACGTGGCCCTGATCATCGACGAGGCCCAGAACCTGTCGCTGGAACTGCTCGAACAAATCCGCCTGCTGTCCAACCTGGAAACCGACCGCCACAAACTGTTGCAAATCGTCCTCGCCGGCCAGCCGGAATTGCGGGATCTGCTTAACCGGCCCCAGCTCCGGCAACTGCGCCAGCGCATCCTGGTCCGGTTTCACCTTCATCCGCTGGACGAAGCGGACACCATGCTGTATATTCATCACCGATTGCAGACGGCGGGGGCGGGCGACCGAGTCCGCTTTGCACCGGAAGCCGCCCGACTCGTGTTTCAGCATGCGGGCGGCGTACCCCGGCTCATCAACGCCATTTGCGACCATGCCATGCTCGCGGGCTATGTCCTGCGCCGCATGACCATTGATACCCCATGCGTGACCATGGCCGTTAAACAGTTGGAGGGAGAGTGATATGAGCCTGATCCAGGATGCCCTCAAACGGCAGCAGGAGGAAATGAACAAGACGGCGCCCATGCCGCTCGGCAAACTGGAGACGCCCGCCGTTCCCACGCCCCCGCCGATTCAATCCAAAATCCCGCTCCGTATGATGGGCCAGCCCAAACCCGAGGCGCCTCCACCCGAACCGCCCAAACCGCCCGCGCCTCCAACCCCGCCGCCCGCGCCCGACGTCAAACCGGACGCCAAACCCGATACCGCTCCCCGCGTGCTCACCCACCGTAAAACGGGTTCGCCCGAATCGCCGCCGGATCACGCGCCTCCTGAAAACAAAACCGTGGAAGCGCCGATCACGCCCCAGGCCGAAAAACGCAACCAGACGGTTCTGGCGATCCTGCTGATTCTGCTCCTCGTGCTGGGCATCGGCTTCTATTTCGCCTGGCCCCTCCTCTCCACCCCCAAGCAGCAGCCCGCGCCCGAGCCCGGTTCCGCCGCGCCGGTGATTCCCGAAGTTGCATCCGTACCAAACGTCCCGACCGTGCCCGAAGTCACACCCGTTTCCACCCCCTCCGCAGCTCCTGCAAGCCCCGTGCCCGACAAGGCTTCTGCGCCGGAAACCGTCGCGACGCCATCCGGTCCTCCTTCCCCCGGGGAAACCGATGTCTCGGCCACGGGCGCCACGTCATCCGTCGCCGTCGCGCCGGCCCCGGCAACCCCGGCAACCGCGGCTATTCCCGAGATCGACGAAACGAAAACGGCCATCCCCGAGGTCGGCGCCGAACCTGAAACACCGGCCGCTCCCGTCATCTGGCCGCCCATAAAGCTGACCGGATTGGTGAAACTGGGTTCCACGGCGGCCGCCCTGATCAACGGCAAGGTGGTCGCCCCGGGGGACACCATCGAAGGCGTCCTGATCCGATCGGTCACGAAAGAAGGCGCGGTGGTCCGCCTCGCGGGAGAGGAACGGCTGTTGCGTGTGGGCGAAACCGCCCGCTGACCTATTTCGATGCCGCCTTCGCCGCGGCTTCCGCCAGTTTCTTCTGCACCTGGCCGATGGCGGTGTTGAATTCATGCGGCGGCGTCAGGAAAAAGTGGGCGTTCCGGCCCGCGATCTGTTCAATGCGTTTACGCAACTCCCGGTCGTAGGGATTCTGGATTACCACCAGGATATCGGGACCCAGCATATCGAACGGCAAAACGCCCTGACGGATCATATAGTCGAGCGGGAGCAACGAAATGGCTTCGTCGTTCATCTCGAAATTGGACAGGTTGATGAGCGGCGTATCCCCCTTGTGCGCCGCAAAAACCAGAACACGGTCCATATTGCCGAAACCGCGTGTCTCGATCACATGCAACATTGAGAGCGCACCCTTGTCCGAGGCGTTGGAGGATATCTCCGTCAGGTCCTGGACCACCTCCGCATACTGCTCCTGCGTCAGTTCGCCCGCTTGAAGCAGATCCCAGGCAAAGGACAACTCTTCCGTGATGTTGACCTTTTTATGGAGCAACGATTCGCGCCCGCCAACGGAAACGGATTTCTTGGCGGTCTCCTCGCGGGCGGGTTCCGCCCCCCCCGCGCCTGTTGCCTCGGAGCCGCTCGCCAAGGCGCTCAACCGCTCGCACAACGCCTTGATCGAGGGATCTGTCTCCACGAACGGCTTTATCTTCTCGATCAGAAGACCCGCGGCTTCGGCATCCTGCTCGTCGGCCACCACCACGGCCAGCCGGACCAGATAATCCCGGGCCCGCGTGTGATCGCCCAACTGGGTATAGGCGTGAACCAGCGTATCCAGCGAGGTGCGGTCATCCGGCATGACCTCGAGAATGCGTTCAAAGGCGGAGATGGCATCCCAGACTTCCGCCTCGGTGTCCGATGGTTTTATATTGCCTGGGTTCATCTCGGCCTCTCCGCTTTCATCATTTTTAATTATCGCCCCCCCCGCCTCCGCGGTCAAGCCCGATGCGTGAAGGGAAAACGCATGAGAAAACCTCCGTACGCATGTTTATGCGTTTGCCCTGACCTTCCCTTGAATCCGGCCCGTCCTTCCACTATCATGGCCCGCAACGAGGAGCGAGGCATGAGACGGCCGCTGTGTTGGACCGACAAGCTGGATGACGGTGTGAAACGGGAAGTGCGGGTCGCCTTCCATGGCCGCGGACTGCGCTGGCAATGGAAACGCTCGGACGAGCCGGCCTGGATTTACGACGCGCCTCCCTCGCCCGCCGACTGGGACAACCTGGAGGCGCTGGCCCACAACTGGTACCAGCGCCACCGCCTGCCGCGCGAACACCTCGACCGCATCGCGCGGCTCCGGAAAGAGGCTCAGGCGTAAACCGGGCCGAGATACGCGCACGCCCGGAAGTCGTCGCCTCCAAACCGGTCCCACAGGGTCGGCCGGAAGATATCCGCCTTGTTCACGTTGTGCATGTCCACGGGAATGCGGAGCATCGCGTTCAGGGCAATCAGATCCGCGCCGATCAAGCCGAACGAGTTTGCGTCGTGGTTCGGGCCAATGCGGGACATATATTCATACGACGTCATATCCCGCGGTTTCCAGAAAGTCTCGGGCCAAGTCGGGTCCGTCACCTTGCTGATGTGGTCCGCCACCTTGGCCGGCAGTTCCACGGTCTCCCCTTCCACCACCGAACAGGTCAGCATGTCGCCCACGCAGTTGTACCGATAAGCCGTCATGGGAACGCCGCCCGGCGACCGAAAGTGGCTGGAAAGCCCGTCGCCCGGGAAATAATCGAGCCCGGCGCCCATGTAGGTGGTTCCCTTGATCGCGCCATCGATCAGTTTCTTCTGCAACTTCGGATCGGCGCGAATGGCGGCAACCGCCTCCTGGACCGTCATCTTGCTTCCGCCGGGAACCAGGTTGAACAGGTCGAGGGCATAATCGAGCGCGCCGGCTCCGGAGTTGCGCTTGTCGATGATCCCGTCCGGGCAGAGGCGGCTGACATTCACGCCGGTCGCCTTTTTAATGCTGGCCGCCGTCCAGTTGGTGCGGATGTCTGCGAAGAGCTGGGGGGCGCCGGTCAGCAGGTAGGCAATCAGCATGCCGATGCCGTTTTTGCTGTCGTTTTCCGTCGCCACCACGAAAGGCGCACGGTAGCCGTTCCAGTCGAAGGAACTGTTCAGCATGGACTCGGTCATATCGAAATTCGGATACAGATCGGTCCACTGCCGTTGCCCCTGCGTGCCCGCGACGATGGCGTTGGCGCCCTGGGCGAATTCCACGTTCGCCTTGAACCCCTGCGCCTTGCCCGTGGCGGCATCCGCCAGTTTCGCGTTACCGACCATCAGGTCGCGGGTGATCAGCGTCATCATCAGGCACCGGCGCAGCAGTTCGTCGTTCCCGTAGGGGCGCTTGCCGGTGCCGAAGTCGAACGCGAAGCGGGCCTTCATGAACGCATAGGCCTTCTCGAGTTCCTCGTGATCGTAGAATCCCCGCTCCATCCGGCCCTGGATGCCGACCATGTCATAGGATACCGTTCCCATGCCCAGGTACTGGAGCATCAGATTGCGCCGCACATCGGCTCCCACGATGCCCATGGAAACCGAGCCCAGCGACAGGCAGTTCTTGCCGCGCATCTCTCCCACCGCGGCCGCGCACCGGGCGAACCGCAGCAGCCGCTCGGACACGTACGGCGCCAGCGGGCCGCTCTCATCCTCGAGATCGGGATTGTAGATGCAGAAGATCGGGCGCTTTTTCTCGTCCATGGCGGCCGTGAACGCCTTCAGCCACACCGCTCCCGGTCGATCGGTCTGGTTCAGCCCGTAGGCCGCCTGAGGCCACTCCGTCGAACCGATTCCCATCGCGGCGCCCATCAACTCGTCGCTGTAGGACCACGACCGGCCGACCCAGATGTTGGCGCTCACGCCTTCGCGGGCGTAGGCCGCCTGTGCCAGGGCGGCGGTGCGGGCGCCATAGACGATCTCGGGCGCCGTCACCACACGCACAGGCGTGCCGTCGGGAAGCCGGACATTTTTCAAGATCAGGTCCCGCACCTTCTCGACGATTTTCCACGTGCCCGCCACATTCGCTTCGTGCGCGTTGATCCGTCCGTCCGCCACCGGCGTGATGGCGATCGTCGGAACCGCGCCGACCCACGCCCGAGGCGCGGGAACGAAACGCCGAGGGGTTCGCGCCCGTGTTTCAAAATCGATTGTATCGTTCATGTCTCTGATGCTCATGACGGCCTTCCTTTTTTATGTGTACCGCGGTTTTTGTGTGTGAATCCCGGAAATCGTTATTTCTGCATCACCAGCGTCCGCTCGGACGCGATGATGGCCTCCGCGATGGAGTCCGCGGAATCGCTTTCGCGGATAGCCGCCAGCATTCGCGTCTTCTGGCACATGGCGCAAAGCCGGGCCAGCAGGTGCAGATGGGTGCGGTCGTTCTGGCAGCAGATGAGAAAAAAGATATCGGTCAGTTCCCCGTCCGGCGCGCCAAACGGGACGCCCTGCACCGTGCGGCCCACGGCGATGAAGGAGTCGAGGAACATGAAGGGCGCGTGGTGCCGGGGATGCAGCAACGCCAATCCGCCGGGGACGGCCGTGGAACAGAGTTCCTCGCGTTCCTGCAACAGGCGAAGCAGGTCGCGGGCGTCGCACACCTTCTGGGACCGTTCCGCCACCTCCACCATATCGCGAAGGACGCCGCTCGCGGTGCGGGAGCTGAGATCGGGCGCGATCCATTCGGGGCGAATCCGGTCAGGCATGATTGGCGCGATCGTCCCCTCGGGATGGACCGCCTGGGTCGACGCGCGATGATAATCGTCGAGCGAATCGCCGGAGAGCCGGAGGATGCGTTGGGAGGCCCAGGCGTCGATCTCGCAACGGGTGAAGACGGCCCGCCCGGCCTGGATCTGGAACGGAATCTCCTTGTTTTTCACCAATCGGTCGAGAGCCTCCCGCGGCACATGGAGATACGCGGCGGCCTCGTCGGCATTGTATGCTTTATACGGCACGATACGATCCTTTCTTGATTCTTCCCTTTTCATACCCCGTCCGATGTGGTATCCCTACACGCATCGACCACGGGCGAGTGGTGAAATTGGCAGACACGCAAGACTTAGGATCTTGTGCCGCAAGGCTTGCGGGTTCAAATCCCGCCTCGCCCAAGACCCTTCCGTCCCACGTATCGTCCGCCTCTGTTCACCCTTTCAGCGTTTTCAAAAACCGTTCCAGCCGATCCATGCCTTCCCGAATGTTGTCGATTGAGCAGGCATACGACAGGCGGATATGGGCGTCCGACCCGAACGCGGTCCCCGGCACGACCGCCACTTTCCCCGCCTCCAGCAGGCGGGTGGAAAATGCTATCGAGTCGAGACCGAACGAACTGATGTTCGGGAACATGTAAAAGGCGCCCTGGGGCTTGACGCAGGAAACCCCCGGCAAGGCGGTCAACCGGCCGTACAGATAGCGGCGCCGCTCGTCGAAAGCCCGGAGCATCGTCTCGACGCACGCCTGCGGGCCGCGCAAGGCCGCCACCGCGCCATGCATGGCAAAGGTGTTCGGCGCGGAGGTGCTGTGGCTCTGAAGCGCCCCGGCCGCCTGGATGACCGCTTTCGGCCCGGCCGCATATCCCAGACGCCAGCCCGTCATCGCGTACGGCTTGCTGAAACCGTTGACCGTGACCGTGCGTGCCGCGACCTCCGGGCCGATGCTCGCGACGCTGAAGGGTTTCGCCCCGTCGTAACACATCCGCTCGTAAATCTCGTCCGAGATGATCGCCAGATCGTGGCGCACGGCCACGTCCGCCAGCGCGCGCAACTCCGCTTCGCTGTAAACAACCCCCGTGGGATTCGAGGGGCTGTTCAACACCAGCAGCCGCGTGCGGCGCGTGATTGCCCGCTCCAGTTGGGACGGCGATATCTTCAGGCCCCGCGCTTCATCCGCCATCACCAGCACGGCCTTGCCGCCCGCCATGTGGATCATCTCGAGGTAACTCACCCAGTAGGGCGCCGGCAGCAGCACCTCGTCGCCGTCCCGAAGCAACGTCATGAATAGGTTGAAGAGCGAATGCTTGGCGCCGTTGCTGACCAGAATCTGGTCCGCTCCGTACCCGATTCCGTTCTCCGCCTTCAGTTTTTCGGCAATGGCGGCGATCAGCTCGGGAAGGCCGGCGTTGGGCGCGTATTTGGTCTTCCCGTCTTTCAGCGCCCGGACGCAGGCCTCCTTGATGAAGTCGGGCGTGTCGAAATCCGGCTCGCCGGCGCCGAAGCCGCACACGGATTCACCCGCCGCATTCAGCGCTTTGGCCTTGGCGTCCGCCGCCAGAGTCATGGAGGGGGATATCGCCGTCACTCGGGGATTAAGTTCCATAATACTTCTGCACCCATGCCTTGATGGTGTCCTCGCCCACATTCACAATCCGCATCTCCCGAGCCGCATTCTCCGGGGAATCGGACGCGTGCGCGGCATTGACCATGATATTGCTGCCAAACTCGCCCCGGACCGAACCCGGATCGGCCTTGGCCGGATCGGTCGGTCCCAGCAGGTAGCGGATCTTCTCCACGGCGCTCATGCCCTTGTAAATCAGCGCCAGGCAGTTCTCCGTGCCCGGCTTGTTTTTATCCGCCTCCGCCACCTCGGAGGGACGCCGCCCGGTCATGAATTGAATGATCGATTCGAATTGCCGCGTCCCCACGAGCGGGCCAAGGTACTCGCCGACCCGGCTTTTCAGTTCTTCCGACACCTCGGTGTTGAACGCCTGCGCCAGGGCTTCACCCGCCTTTACGCCCGTGATCGATTTGAACTTTTCCTGAAGGAACGGCAGGACCGGTCCGTAAAACGCTTCCGCCTGCGCAACCGTCATGGAGAACATGCGGGTGCCGATAATCCGCAATCCCGAACGGGAAAGCAGATCGATGATGTGCCCCGGGCGGGCGGTCGCGGTCTTGAAATTCTCGGGCTTGAGCAGCACCAGGGTGCTTTGCACACCCTCGGCGGACGCCACATCCGAAGCCGTGTCAATGATGCCCCCGTCGGATTCCGAATAGGTCGCCCACATCCGCGTCACTTCGGCGGCCCGTTCCACCGAAGGCGCCACCAGAACGGCCGGTTCAAAATAGCCGGGCTTCCCCTTGTCGTCCAGGATGAAATCGCCGTAGGTGTCCCGGATCGTTTCCCCGCCCAGCCAGCAGGATTTCAGATGACCGGTTGCGTCCCGGATTTTCTGGATCGCGTTTTCCCCTTCCAGAAGGAGGAGAATCACCCGCCGCCGCAGGTTGGTCTTCGGCTCCGGGATGTAGTTTTTACGGACGTACTCGGCCAGGAGCGGCCCGATTTCCGCGTCGTCCCGGATGGATCTTCCCAGTGAATCCGCATACCGCTCCGCCAATTCCCGGCTGGGGCCGAACATGCGGGCCGCCACCAGCCTCAAGCCGGTCCGACTGATCAGGCGTCCGATCACACCCCCCGTTCGCGACTTGGCGATCGTGTACGGATTAATTAACGCAAACCCCAGTTCACTGGCCATGTCAAGCCTCTTTTCGATCCGCTTCTTTACGCATGTAGGGGGGAAATACTAGCCGAAGGCGCTGTGCAGGACAAGCGTTTATTCTGGCTGGAGGGGCGCGATTTTCGCTTGTATCCCGCCCTTCATCGTGAAACGATGGTCTGCATAAAGAAAGTCACATCCGCCGCTTTCAAGAAAGGGGTTTGTCATGCTCATGCCGCGCCGTTTCGCCCCCCTGTGCCTCGCCGCCCTGGTCCTCGCCTCCCCCGCCTGGGCCATCCAGCAGGCGCTCAGTCTCCAAGCCCGCCAATACACGGCCCACGCCAAATTCGAGGATCGTCCCTTCGACGACGGCGATTTCGGCTATGGCCTCGCCTACGAATTGCGCGACACCATGGGCTTCTGGCAACTCGGCGCCCGCTATATCCCCGATGCCGGAGAGGATCAGTTGTACGACTATGTGGTCACCCCCTTCCTGAATGTTGTGTTTCGGGACCGCCTCTTTCTGGCCGGTTTCGGCATCCAGAAGGATTACCTCGCCGAAACCGACACCACGGATGACGATTGGACCGATCTCTATTACTCCTTCATCATGGGGCTCGGCATTCCGCTCGGTTCCCGGATGGAACTTCAGGCCCTGGCCTTCTACGATTTCGACCAGTGGGGCAAACTGGTCAACGACTTTGAACTCGACGAGGTGGAGTTCGGCCTCTCGCTGGCCTTCTCCTTCTAATCCACTCCCGGGAGGGCTTCCGTGTCAGCCCGTCTTTCTCTCCCCGCCGTTTATTTAACCTTGCTCGTCTGCGCCACCGGCCATGCCGACACCTTCAGCCGGTCCGTGGTCAAAATCAATGTCACCTCCCAGCGGCCCGATGTTTCCCTTCCCTGGCAGGACGACTCCTTCGTCAAGGCCGGCGGTTCCGGCTTCGTGATCCAGGAAGGCCGGAAACGCTGGATTCTCAGCAATGCCCATGTCGTCTCCGATGCCCGCTTCCTCGAAGTGCAGCGGGAAGGCGATCCCATCCCCCGCCAGGCCCGCGTCGCCTTCGCCGGGCATGATTGCGACCTCGCGGTGCTCGAGGTGGACGACCCCGCGTTCTGGGAGCGCGTCGAACCGCTTGCGCTCGGCAAGGCCCTGCCCGACCTGGACGCCCAGGTCGTCGTGGTGGGCTACCCGATGGGCGGCGACCGCCTGTCGCTCACTCGCGGCGTGGTCTCGCGCATCGATTACAACGTGTATGCCCACAGCGAGGTGGACAGCCACCTCGTCATGCAGGTGGACGCCGCCATCAATCCCGGCAACAGCGGCGGGCCCGTTCTGTTCAAGGGCCGGGTCGCCGGCGTCGCCTTCCAGGGCATCTCGCGGGCCCAGAACATCGGCTACGCCATTCCCATCCCGGTTATCCGTCATTTTCTCGATGACATCGCGGACGGCACTTACGACGGCTACCCCGAACTTGGTGTTTCTCATTTGGAAACGCGAAACCACGCCCTCCGCCGCGCGCTGGGGCTCCCGCCGGACCGCACGGGCGTGGCCGTCTCCCGCGTCGATCCGCTCGGGAGCGCGGCCGGCATCCTGCTCCCCGGCGACACGCTGCTCGCCATCGACGGCCTGCCCATCGCCAACGACGGCTCGGTGCGCGTCGCCGGCGTGCCCATGGCCTATATCGAGCTCTTCGAGCGTAAACAGGTGGGCCAGCGCGTGCGGTTCGACGTCTGGCGCAACGGCGCCTTCCGGAACGTGGAGGTGACGCCGGACAAATCGTCCGAGGCGTTTTTATTCCGCCGCCTCTACGACACCAGGCCCCGCTGGGTGCTTACGGGAGGGCTTCTCTTCGGTCCCCTCACCCGAGAATGGCTCATGAGCCTCGGCAAGAGCCTTGGCCGCGCCGAGAACCACCTCTTGCTGTATACCTGGTTTTTCGGCCGTCAGGACAATCTTGTCCGCGACCAGGACGAACGCGTGGTCCTCCTCCGCCGCCTCCCGCACGCCATCAACGCCTATGCCGACGGGTTTCTCAATGCCTGCGTGACCGAGGTCAACGGGAAGCCGATCCGCAACCTCGCCGAACTGGAGCACGCGCTTCTCGAACCCGTGAACGGTTTTCACGTGTTCCGCTTCCTGGACCGCAAGGACACCCTCGTGCTGGATGCCGCCGAGGCGACCCGCGCGGAACCCGAAATCCGGGAGGCCTACGGCATTCCCGCCTCCGCCAACACCGGAACCCCCGCTCCATGAAACGCCTCCTCCTGCTCCCCCTTCTGCTCCTGGCCGCCGCCCCGCTCCGGGCGGCCGATGACGGCGCCCCCGCCCAGATGACCCGCTCCCTGTTCGGCCTGCGCGTCACCGCCCAGCGCTTCGATCCCGTGCAGCCCTGGAAGAAAGGCGCGCCCGAACGGCGCGGCGGCTACGCGCTGGCCGTCGGGCCCGCCCTCCTGCTGACCACCGAGCAACTCGTTCGCGACGCCTCCCTGGTGGAGGTGAATCCCGCGGGAAGCGCCCGTTATTATCCCGCCCGCATTGTCCGGGCCGATCGCGATTTCAACCTGGCGCTCCTGGATGTTTCGGCGCCCGCCCTCCCCGTCACCCCCCTGCCCCTGGAACCCGCCTCCATTCCTTTCCTGGGCTCCAAGGGCGCGCTGTTCCAGTTCGAAGAGGGCGGCAACCCGCAGGAAGGTTCGGCTCACATCCTGCGCGCCTCCATGGAACCGCCGGAGGAGAATGCGCCCGCGCTGTTGGGCCTCCATTTCCTCGCGGACATTCCCCTGAACGGCCCCGGCCTCCCCATCCTCCAAAATGGACTCCTGGCCGGTCTCGTGGCTTCCTACGACCGCGAAACCAAGGTCGGCCTGCTCTATCCCGGCCGCGTGCTCAAACGGTTCGTCGAGGATGCGCCGCTCGCCGATTACCGGGGACTCGCCGTGGCCGGCCTCGCCTGGCAGCCGCTGGTCGATCCCGCGAAACGGCGCTACCTGAAGGCGCCCGAGGGCGATCGGGGCGTCGAGGTGGTCTCCACACGCGACGGCGCCGGCGCCGCCGCAGTTTTCCAACCCGGCGATGTCATCCTCTCCTGGAGCGGCTACTCCCTGGATCAGCAGGGCTATTATGCCGATCCCGCCCTGGGCCGGATGCTCTTTCCGGCCGTCATCGTCGCGTGCCGGCCCGGCGACGCCATTCCCGTGTCCTTCTCCCGCGACGGCATCGTCACCCAGGCCAGCGTGCGGCTCACCGCGCGGGACGCCCTTCGCCCGCTCGTGCCGGCGCATGACCGCAGCCGGCAGCCGGCCTATCTGATCGAAGGCGGGTTCGTGATGCGCGACCTCACCGGCGACTATCTCCAGGCCGGCGGCGCCGACTGGATGTTGCGCGCCAACGCCCGGCTGGTTCATCTGTTCCTGACCCGGGGCGAGGACCATGCCCCCAACGGGGAACGGATTCCGATCCTGGCCTATGTGCTGCCAGACTCGATCAACGTGGGTTATCAGGATATTCGCGACGCCGTGATCCGCACGGTCAATGGTGAACCGGTGAAAAACCTCAAGGACATCCAGCGCATCCGCGACCGGGACGGAACCGTTAGCCGGATCGGCCTGTTGGGACTGGATCTGGACCTGGCCCTTGACGCCGCCGCGCTGCCCGACGCCAATGCCCGGATCGCCGACCATTACCGGATCCCGAGTTTGCGCGTAATCCCTCAGTGACGTCGGGGGGATTCGAGATGATAAAATGGGGTGCGTGACGGGATTCGAACCCGCGACCATCAGATCCACAATCTGACGCTCTAACCAGCTGAGCTACACACACCGTCAGGCGGCAAACAACCGGCTCTTTTATGCCGGTCATAATGGGTCATTACTATACGGGCTTGGAACGCCAGGTTCAAGCAAAATACCACGACAAGTTTACCGTTGAGCTTTGCGCCCCCACCCCGTATGATTCCCGCAGCACATGCAGGAGGATGAACATGAGGTTTTGGGTTCCGTCCGTAATGGTCCTGGCGCTCGCCGCGACCGGCTGTTTCCCCCAACAAGCGCCCCATCGCCCCAACACGGCCGACTCCCTGGCCAAGGCCATGGAAAAGCCCGCCCTTGTCGAGTTTCTCGACTTGACCGGCAAACCCGCCGAAGCCTGGCCGGACGATCTGTCAAATTTCACGTCGCTCAGCCGCCTCAGTCTCCGTAAAAACGGCCTGTCCGTGCTGCCCGAGTCCGTCAAAACCATACCCGGTCTTGTCTGGCTGGATCTCGGCGAGAATAAATTGAGCGCTTTCCCGGAACCCGGCCTGATCCCCCGCGTCGTCACGCTCTATCTCTCCGACAATGCCTTGACCGAACTGCCGGCCTCGATCAACGGTATGTCCGCACTCGCTTATCTGAACCTCGATCGCAACCGGTTGACCGCGCTCCCGGAGACAATCGGACAGATGGAATCCCTGAAGTGGCTGCGGCTCAACAACAACCAACTCACATCTCTTCCGGATTCCATCGGCAACCTGAAAAACCTGAAACGGCTGTATCTCCGCGGCAACCCGCTGCCCGAAGCCGAAAAGGACCGCGTGAAAAAGTTGTTGCCCCAGACCGACGTGCTTCTTTAATCCGCTTTCGGTTCCGTCATGAGTGACGCGATCAAGCGGGCCAGGCGGACCGGATCGCGCGGCATGGCCCCCTCGGCCAGCAACGCCTGGCCCAACAGCAGTTCGGCCCCTTCCGCCAACCGCGGATCGTCGGCATTGGCTTTCCGCAACACTTCCAACCGCTTGACCGCGGGATGCGACGGATTGATTTCCAAAATCCTTTTGACCGGCGGGGGCGCTTGCCGCATGGCCCGCATCAGCCGCTCCATCCCCGGCGTCAGCCCGTCGGAATCGGTGACCAGGCAACAAGCCGATTCGGTCAGGCGTTTGGACACACGCACCTCCTTGATCGACTCGCCAAGGAGTTTCGCCAGGGAGTCGCGCAGCTCCTTGTACGCGTCCGCCCCGCCGCCATCGGATGGGGGGGCGTCCTTTGGGGATTCATCCGCCGGCAGATCCGGTTCGCCGCGATGGATCGCCCGGAACGGGTGATCGGCGTAACGGTCCAGCGCGTCCTCGATCCAGGAATCCACGGGATCCGTCAGCAACAACACCTCGATGCCCCGGGCCCGGAAGGTTTCGAGCAGCGGTGATTGGCGCGCCACCTCCGGCGTCTCGGACACGAGGAAATAGATGGCCTCCTGCCCCGCTTTAAGACGCGACACATAGTCTTTCAAGGATATCTTCCGACCCTCCTCCGCCGTGGAAGCGAAGCGCAACAGGTCGAGGATTTTTTCACGGTTCTCGAAATCGACGTGCAATCCTTCCTTCAAAATCGGGCCGAATTCGTCGTAGAACCGGCTATAAACGTCAGCTTCCTGGTCGCGCATCTCGCCGAGCGTGTTCAGCACCTTGCCCACCAGGCTTTTGCGAATCCGCCGGATCGCGGCATGGTCCTGCAGCATCTCGCGCGAGACGTTGAGCGGCACATCGCTGGAATCGACCACGCCGCGCAGAAAGCGCAGATAAGGCGGGATCAGTTCCCGGCAGGCATCGGTGATAAAGACGTTTTTCACGTAGAGCTGGATACCCGACGCCCGTTCCGGCGACGGCATCAGCAGGTCATAGGGAATCCTGGCCGGAATGAAGAGAAGCGCGCGAAATTCCGCGGTTCCCTCGGCGGCATAGGGGATGACCTTGAGCGGGTCGTCGTGTTCGTGACTGACGTGCCGGTAAAACTCCTTGTATTCCTCCTCCGTCACGTCGCCCTTCGCCTTGCGCCAGATGGCTTTCTGGGAATTGAGCGCCTCCTCCTTCAGCAGGATCGGAAAGGCGATATAATCGGAATAGTGCCGCACCAGGCTCTTGATCTTCCACTCGTCGAGAAACTCCTCCTGTCCCTCGCGCAGATGAAGCACGACATCCGTGCCGGCTTCGGGACGCTCCGCCTCCTCGACCGTATAGTTGCCGTCCCCCGCGGATTCCCAACGAAACGCGCGGTCCGTTCCGGCGCGGCGGGTGAGCACCGTCACCCGGTCGGCGACCATGAACGCCGAGTAAAAGCCGACCCCGAACTGGCCGATCAGTTCCGGAAGCGCGTTGCCTTTCTGTTCGCGGAGCGCCTCGAGGAAATGGCGGGTGCCGGAACTGGCGATGGTCCCGATATGATCGTCCAGCTCTTCCGCGGTCATGCCGATGCCGTTGTCGCTGACGGTGATCGTTTTCTCCTTCGCATCCACGGCCAACCGGATCGACCAGGTCCCGTCCTTGGGCTGCAACTCGGGCCGGGTCAGGGCCTCGAAACGGGCGCGGTCGATCGCATCCGAGGCATTCGAGATCAATTCACGAAGGAAGATTTCCTTCTTCGAATAGAGCGAGTGAATCACCAGATCCAGCAACTGCTGAACTTCCGTTTTAAACGCGCGCGTTTCCTTGCCCATCGTTCTCTCTTTTCTAGATTGGTTCATATCCCGATCCCGTCACCACGATCCTGTTTCCACCGCTGGATTTGTTGGATTTAATGATCAAATCGCCTTTGACATAACCGGCGACAGCGGGCGCAAAGGTCAGGTAAATCTTCACCGAGCCCTTGGCCGGCACGTTGAAGGGCATGGCCCGCCCCGTGGAAAAACCAGCCGGCCCGGCGATGCGGCTCACCGTCAGGGGGGCTGTGCCGTCGTTGTAAATCGTGAATTTCAGCGTCTTGCGCGAGGACACGGGAACCGGTCCAAACACGATTTTTCCCGGCGACAGCCGGATGATCCGGGTCACCCGCTTGAAGTTGTTGAACCAGGCGTTTCGGCTTGTGGACTCGCCCTGCACCGTCACGCTCCGGGATTCCGGACTGAATCCGAATCCGCTTTGAAACGCCTGCACCGTGTAGGTTCCGGGTGTCACTTTGATGGCAAAAATACCCTTGCTGTTGGTGAGCGCCGCTTTTTTAATAACGGCGTTTTGGGCCACCACCCGGATCCCCGATACGGGCTTGCCGTATTGATTGAGAATGCGACCGCTGATCACGCATAGATTGGCGAGCGTTTTATTCAGGTTAAAAAGGAGCCCGGTGACCCGGAAATAAGGGGTCGCGCGCAAGTCCTTCACGTTGGGCAAGTTGTACCAGGCCGTGTCGGTGCCGCCCCAACCCATGTTGAGATGGTGGTAGACCTTGCCAAGGTTAACCCCATACCCGTCCACCACCACCGCATGGCCCCCGTTATCGTTCCGGATCGACAGCGCGCCCGGCATGCCGGCATCCAGGCTGGGATTGATGGCCTGATTGATGTCGCTCTTGGGATAGGTGGAATACATGTCGATCCAGGGGGCGTCCACGTTGGCGAACTTGAAAACCGTCTGCAACGGATGCGAGCCCTTCGACCACCAGCAGAGATACGCGGAGGAACTGGAGGCGCCGTAATTCATGTTGACAGCCACCCCCGCATCATGGCACAGCGCGCCAATGGCCTTTCGCTGGGTAAGCGTCAATTGCCCACCCCGGGCCAGTCCCGCGGGATCGGCAGGCATATTCGCCCAGTCGTATTGACCGCCCGTGCCGTTCCCGCCCCGCAACTTGCGCATCTTGTCCCAATAGTCCACCTGGATCGGAAAGTCCGTCCGCGTCAGCCGGATGTTCGGATGTCGGTGGTGCCGTATCAACTGGGCCAACGCCGTGGCCACGCAGCCGCAGTAATATCCGTTGGGCGTGTAATAATTGTAACACGACAGCTTGGCGCTACCCTGGTACACGTAGGATTGATTCCACTTGGTCGTGACCAGCGGCGCGACCCGCACATCGGATATGCTCCCCAATCCGGTCTTGACGCCTTGCGGGTCCTTGGCTGCCGCGATCAACCGCGACCACAGGGCGGCTTTCTTGCCCGCATCCGCAACCAGCCCCTCTTCCACGTCCGCCACACGGTCCGCAAGATCGGCATCCAGCATCAATCGCAGGTGGTTGCAGGGCGACGGATCGTCAAACCCCGCGGCATCCGGGGAAAAAGCGATGACGGGGTCGATCGCATCGTCCGGCGACAGAACCAGCACGCCTCCTTTTTCCAGATAGACCGCGTAATAAAGAGGCGTGCCAGTCTCATCGAGCACGGGAGCCAGAAACGATAGTCCGCCGCCCAGTGCCGTCTCCAGGGGATTGCCGCCGTTGAGGGCAAGCCAGCCGCGCGCCGCCGCCACCACGTTTTCGACGGAAACCGGTTCGGCCATCACCAAACCGCCAAACAACGCGAGGGTCAGGAACACCGCGCAACCAGCCATCGAAAACCGTTTTATCCGTTTCATGGCCACCCCTTTGTGTATGTTTGAGATACTAACGCGCCGTCGGGGATTTTTGTCAAGCGATATCGGTGGATTTCGTGGATTCTCAAACGCCGGCTCGTTTTCCTTTTCCGCTTCCCCGCCGTTGTGGTACGGTATATTCAGCCGTCAACCCACGGACTACGGAGGACGAATGACCGACCATGCCGCCCGTGCCATCCTCGTCCTGGGCGCGCCCAACGACGAATCCGGCCGCCTGCTTGCCCGCGCGCTGGAACGCTGCGAACGCGCGTGGGAGGAATATCGGCGTCACCCGGACCATTTTATCCTGACCACCGGCGGCTGGGGCGCCCACTTCAACACGACGGACAAACCGCACGGCTGGTATTCCCGCGCCTATCTGATCGCCAAGGGCATTCCGGAGGCCGCCTTTCTGCCCATCGCGGAAAGCGCCAATACCCCCGAGGATGCCCAGAAAGCCGCGCCCATCCTCAAGTCGCACGGCATCGCCGCCATCCGCATCGTCACCTCCGACTTCCACGTCACCCGCGCCCGTTTCTGCTTCGAACGGGAATGCCCGGAACTGGCGATCGTCCTGTGCCCCAGCCTGACCCTCGCGACGCCCGAGGAACTGGCCCGTCTGCGCGAACATGAACTCCGCGCGCTCGCGCGGCTGAAAGGAACGCCCCAGTCATGAAATTAGGAACTCCCAACAACCCCCGGCTTCGCGCCGAAGACGAGATCGCCTGGGCCGCCCGGAATGGCTTTGAATTCCTCGACCTGTCGCTGGAACCCGACCGCTGCCTGCCGGACCAGATCGAGCCCGCCTCCATTCGCGACGCGCTCGCCCGCTGGAACATCGGACTGGTGGGCCACATGGCCTGGTACCTGCCCATCGGCTCCCCCATGCCGGCCCTCCGTTCGGCCGGCGTCGAATCCGCCGCCGCCGCCCTGCGCGCCTTCGGCCGCATCGGCGTGCCCCACGCGACCATCCACACCAACTGGCCGACCCATCTGTTCTCCGCCGAGGAGGGACTGGAGCTCCAAATCCTATCCCTGCGTGCCCTGATCCCGATCGCCCGTGACGCGGGCGTCACGCTGATGCTGGAGCCCTCCGCAACCGGGTTCGACGTGCCCGATCACGTCGACGCCATTCTCACGGCCCTCCCGGAACTGGCCTGTAACCTCGATCTGGGCCACTGCAACCTGAACGGGTTCACCCCCTCCGCCTGGCTCCGCCGGTTCGCCTCGAAAACCATCCACCTGCACGTTCACGACAACAACGGGCGAGAAGATGCTCATCTTCCGCCCGGCGCCGGCACGATGGATTGGAAAGCCGCCATCCGTGCATTGAAAGAGACCCGCTACGACGGCACCGTGACCGTCGAATCCTTTGCGGGCGAACGGGAGTACCGCTGCTTCGGACGGGATTGGTTCCTCCGCCTCTGGAATTCGCTTTAATCCCTTCCGGTCGAAACGAAGAAAACAATGCCGACAACCGTTTGAGGGATATGGAGATTGACGTGAAAAGAATCTTTCGTCTATCCGCCTGCGTCCTGCTCCCCCTGTTCGCGCTGGCCGCCGACCCGGCCGATAGGCGGGAAAATGCCGATGCCCTGCAACGCGCGGGCAAGTTCAAGGAAGCCCTCGACCTGCACCGCCAGCTCGCGCTGGATCCGGAGTTGGCCGGCCCGATTTCCGCGCAGGCGCTGGAAAACGGCGTCGCCTGCCTGCAACGGCTAAACCTGATCGGAGAAACCGACGCGTTCATCGAATCCGTTGTTTCCGTCCATTCCAACGATTGGCGGGTGCTCCAGGTCGCGGCCCGCCAAATCAACGCCCTCCCGCACTCCGGTGTCATCGTGGGCGGGGTGTTTACCCGCGGTTGGCATCGCGGGGGCGGCCGCTGGGTGAACACCGAAGGACGCGATCGCGTCCGCGCTCTCCAGTTGCTGGAACAGTCGAGACTGGCGGGCATGACCGCGCCCGATCTATTCGATTTCTCGGGCGTCCTGATGACCTTCGCCCACATCCTGCAGGAAAACCGGGCCGCCCCAACCCAATCGTGGCGGCTCCAGGTCAAAACCGATCTGGCCACCCTCCCCGCCTTGGACGACGCCGTTCCCCATTCCTCCGCCGCCTCCGGCGCGCCGGTGGATGAAGCCGGCCATCCGATCCTCTACGCCATTCCAGCCTCCTTCGAGGCCGCCTGCAATGACGGCGAAGGGATTCGCTGGCTCCAGGAAGAAGCGGCGCGCCGCGTGCCGTCGAGCGCCTTGCTCATACGGTTGGAACGGGCGGACTTTCTCAATCTCCAGTTCGGCGTTGAAACCCTCGCCGACCAACCCGGATTGTTCCGACTGGAAGGCAACGACGCCGACCACGCCAAAAGCCTCTTTGCCCTCGACACATTGGGCGAGGACGAAGCCCTGGCCAAACTCGCGGCCGGCGTCAAACGCTTCACGCTGCCGGCCGAACACAATCCTGTTTTTCTGCTCCGGAAAATCGCGGCGGACGCCGCCAATCCGGAACATCCAAACGCCTTTGCGGGCGACCGCGCGCTCCAGCGACTGGCCGAGATTTTCGCCAACCGAAGGCAATACGCCAAGGCCGCCGCCTGCTGGCGGGAAAGCATCACTCGTTACGGCCCCGGCGGGGACGATCGGAAAAGGAAGAAACTCGACCAGATTACCGGCAACTGGGGAACCTTCGAACCGCTCTCCCCACAGACGCCCGACGGCAAACCGTCGTTCGATTTCCGCTTCCGGAACGGGACCCGCGTCACCTTCGAGGCCCGCGCCGTCGATGTGCCGCGGCTGCTCCGGGATATTCGCGAGTATCTCGCGTCCAATCCCCGTGAACTGGATTGGGACCGCCTTCAGATCGAAAATCTCGGCTGGCGCCTGCTCCAGTCCGGGGGCTCCCGCTACATCGGCGCCGTGGCGGCCGAATGGGTGCTCGACCTCCAGCCCCGCAAGAACCACTTCGACCGGCGCGTAACCGTTGAGGCGCCCCTCGCCAAGCCCGGCGCTTACTGGCTCACCGCCCGGATGGACAACGGCAACACCAGTCACATCGTGCTGTGGGTGCAGGATTCCATTCTGGTTCAAAAACCCACGGGGAATGGACCCTTGCTGTTCCTGGCCGATGCGGAATCCGGAACCCCGGTCGCGGAAGCCGCCATCGATTGTTTCGGCTATCGCACCGAATGGAAGGAAGAGGCCGGACGGAGGCGCGGCCGTTACACGGTCGTCACCGAGTCGCACGCCACCCGGACGGATGCGAACGGCCTGGCGCCAATTACCCGAAATGACAACAAGCATCCGGAACTGAACTGGCTCCACACGGCCACGACGCCCGACGGCCGCTTCGCTTTTCTCGGGTTCTCCTCGTTCTGGTCGCCCGGCCGCCAGGAAGCCCTGTTTCGGGAAACCCGCGCCTACGTCATGACGGATCGGCCGGTTTACAGGCCCGGCCAGACCGTCAAATTCAAGGCCTGGATCACGCCCGTCCGGTACGATCTCCCCGAGGAATCCCCGTTTGCCGGAAAATCGTTCTCCCTCCTGATCCAGGAGCCGCAGGGCAATAAGATTCTGGAAACCAACCTTACGGCCGACGCCTATGGCGGCATCACGGGCGAAGTCACGCTCGGCGGCGAGGCTATGCTGGGCGTGTACTCGATCCAGATACCGGATTTCGGCGGCAGTGCGTTCCGGGTGGAGGAATACAAGAAGCCGGAGTTCGAGGTGACCGTCGAGGCGCCGACCGACCCGATCGCGCTGGGCGATGCGTTCAAAGCCACCATCCACGCGCGTTACTATTTCGGTGCGCCCGTGTCCAACGCACGCGTTGCCTGGAAAGTCGTCCGCAACACCCACGCCATCAACTGGTTCCCGCCGGGTCCGTGGGACTGGCTCTACGGCCCCGGTTACGGCTGGCTGGCTGCCGATTATGACTGGTATCCCGGCTGGACCCGGTGGGGCTGCTTCCGCCCCTTCCCCTGGTGGCGCCCCACCCCCTTCACGCCTCCCGAGGTGATCGCCGAAAGCACCGTGGAAATCGGCCCCAACGGCGCCGTTCAGGTTCCCATCGACACGGCCATCGCCAAGGCGTTGTTCGGCAATACGGATCACGCCTATACGATTACCGCGGAGGTTACGGATGATTCCCGCCGCACCATCGTCGGCTCCGGCCGGGTCATCGCGGCGCGCGATCCCTTCAAGGTCTATGCCTGGACCCATCGCGGTTTCTATCGCGCCGGCGATACCATTCAAGCCTCCTTCAGCGCCCGCCGGCCCGACGGCCAAGCCGTCTCCGGCAAGGGCTCGGTGCGACTCCTCAAGCTGTCTTACACGGCCAACATGCCCATCGAAACCCTCGTGCAGGAATGGCCGGTGACCCTCGGCGAACAGGGCGAGGCCGCCCTGCAGATCAAGGCCGCGCAGGCAGGCCAGTACCGGTTATCCGCGTCCATCACCGGGGCGGGCGGCAAAACCATCGAAGGCGGATGCATGCTCACCGTGCGCGGCGAGGGCTACACGGGCGCCGAGTTCCGGTTCAATGCGGTGGAGGTGACGACCGACCGGGCAACCTATGCGGCCGGCGAAAAGGCCTCCGTCCTGCTCCAGGCCGACCGCATGAACGGCACCGTTTTGTTTTTTACACGTCCTTCGGAAGGTGTCTATGGCACGCCGGAGGTGATTCGGCTGGCGGGGAAATCCGCGTTGCGCGAACTGACGGTAGCCTCCGGGGATATGCCCAATTGCTTCGTCGAAGCCCTGTCGGTGCACGGCGGTAAAGTTCACACTGAAACGCGCGAGATTCTGGTTCCCCCCGAACCGCGTGTGCTGAACGTCAACGTCACTCCCGCACTCGAGTCGTGCCGGCCGGGCGTCACCAACAAGGTGATCGTCCAGGCAACGACATTGGATGGCAAGCCGGCCATTGCCTCGCTCGTACTGACGGTCTACGACAAGGCCGTCGAATACATCTCCGGCGGCTCGAATGTGCCGGAAATCCGGGAGTTCTTCTGGAAGTGGCGCCGCCGTCATGCGCCTTCGGGCAGTTCCAGCGCAGATCGTTGGTCGGGCCCGGTTTCGCCTCCCGAAACCCCAACCATGGAAAACCTGGGACTGTTCGGCGACTCCGTGGCGGATGAGGAACAGTCGAAAGGCGCCGGAGGGAACGCCTTCTCCACCCGGAACCGAGGCGCACGAGCCATGAAAGCCTTTTCGGGGAGCAAGGATAAAATGCTGATGGCCGCCGCGCCCATGTCAGCCATCGAGGTCGCCGAAAGCGATGCCGTGGCGCCGACCTCCGGCGGGGAATCCCCGAATGCGGCCGCGGGCGAGGCGCCGGTTGCCGTACGCAAGGAATTCGCCGATACCGCTTTCTGGTCCGCAACGTTGACAACCGACGCCAACGGCGAAGCCGTGGTCGAGTTTGCGATGCCGGAAAATCTGGGCGAATGGACCGCCCGCAGTTGGGCCCTGGCGCCCGGCGCGCGGGTCGGCGAAAATCGAGCCAAAATCGTCACCACCAAAAACCTGCTCGTGCGGCTGCAGGCCCCTCGCTTCTTTGTGGAAAAAGATGAGGTTGTGCTGTCGGCCAACATCCATAATGCGTTCGATACCGACAAAAAAGTGCGCGCCATCCTGACGCTGGAAGGCGGAACGCTAGCGCCGATGGACGACCTCGCCCGTTCGGTTACCGTCAAGGCCAAGGGCGAACTCCGGGTGGATTGGCGGGTCAAGGCCAAGGCCGAAGGCAAGGCTCTCGTGCGGATGGCGGCCTTGTCGGACGAGGAATCCGACGCCATGCAGATGGAGTTTCCCGTCTATGTGCACGGCATGCTCAAAACCGAAGGCTGGAGCGGCGCCATCCGGGATGGAGCCGATTCCGCCGCGGTCGCGATCCGCATCCCCGCCGAACGGAGGCCCGACCAAACGCGACTGGAACTGCGCTGGTCCCCCACCCTGGCCGGCGCCATGGTGGATGCCCTGCCCTACCTCGCCGCCTATCCCTACGGCTGTACGGAACAGACGCTCAACCGTTTCCTACCCGCCGTGTTGACCCGCCGCGCGCTCGAACGATCCGGACTGAACCTGGAAGCCATCCGGCTGAAGCGGACCAACCTGAATGCCCAGGAGCGGGGCGATCCGGAAAAACGGGCGGAACAGTGGAAACGATTCCCCGATAACCCCGTCTTCGATTCCGAGGAACTCGACAAGATGGTCCGAACCGGCATCGCCCGCCTGGCCGACATGCAAAACGGCGACGGCGGCTGGAACTGGTTCCCCGGCTGGCAGGGCGACTCCTCCGCCCACTTGACCGCCCAGGTGGTGCACGGCATGCTCCTCGCCGCAACCTGCGATGTGGACGTGCCGAAAGAGTCCCTTCAACGAGGGATCGCCTGGCTCGATCGGTATGCGCAGGAACAGATCCGCCTCCTCCGGAATGCCGATGAGAAAAAGGAAAAAGAGCGTTGGAAGGCAAAAGCGGACAACCTGGATGCGCTCGTCTACAGCGTGCTGGTGGAAGGGGGGAAAGATCCGACTGCCCTGCGCGACTTCCTGTATCGCGATCGCACGGACCTCTCGCTCTATGGGCAAGGATTACTCGGGTTGTCGCTGTTGAAAAAAGGCCGCCAGGCCGAACTGGACATGGTGCTGGCCAACATCGGCCAGTTCGTGGAACAGGATGAGGAAAACCAAACAGCCTGGCTGCGCATGAACAACGGCGGCTACTGGTGGTTCTGGTTTGGGGACGAGATCGAAGCGCACGCGGTTTACCTGAAGCTGCTTTCCCGCACGGACTCCAAGGGCTCATTGGCGTCGCGGCTGGTCAAATACCTGCTCAACAATCGCAAGCACGCCTCGTACTGGAACTCCACGCGCGACACGGCGCAGTGCATCGAGGCGCTCGCCGAATTCATGGCCGCCAGCGGCGAAGGCAAGCCCGACATGGAAGTCGAGGTGCGGTTGGACGGCAAGCGCGTTTCCGGCCCCGTGAAGGTCACCGCCGATAATCTGTTCACGCTGGACAACACCGTGACGCTGGAAGGCGCTTCCCTCGCAAACGGCGCGCATACCGTCGAGATGCGCCGGAGCGGAAGCGGACCGCTCTATTTCAACGCGTACCTGGAAAACTTCACGCGGGAAGATCCCATCACGTCGGCCGGCCTGGAAGTGAAGGTGCAGCGCCGCCTGTTCAAGGTGATCGACGCCGATCAAACCGCCCCGGCCGCCGGCGCGCGCGGACAAGCCGCGGATGTGCGGGTGGATCGGGAGAAACGCAAGGAATTGAAGAACGGCGACATCCTCAAGAGCGGCGATCTTGTGGAGGTTGAACTGCTGCTGGAAAGCAAGAACGACTATGAATACCTGATCGTCGAGGATAGGAAAGCCGCCGGTTTCGAGCCCGTGGATGTGAGAAGCGGCTACACGGGCAACGAACTGGGCGCTTATATGGAGTTCCGGGACGAGCGCGTCTGCCTGTTCCTGCGCGCCCTCGCGCGGGGCAAACACAGCGTCAGCTACCGGGTGCGGGCGGAAATTCCCGGGCGGTTCAGCGTGCTTCCCACGCGCATCTCGGGCATGTATACGCCGGAATTACGGGGCAATTCCGATGAGCAGAAAATCGATATTACGGATTGAGCCGCGCCGCCGGCCGGCCATTCGCACGCCAAGACTCACGCTCCGTCCTTTCCGGGAAGCGGATCGGGGGGCGTTGCATCGACTGTTGGAAGGTCGGGAAGCGCGCGCCTATTTCGACACCGGCGGGCGCCGTCTGACCGCCGCGCGCCTGGCCGCCACATTGATCCGGGATGCCAACGCCATCAAACACGATCGCGCGCCATGCCGGCTCAGCCTGGCCATCGTTCCCCGAGGAAGGCGCCAACCGGTTGGCGGCGCGTTGCTGGCCTGTGACGCCGTGGATGGCGCCGATGTCGGCCTGTGGCTTTCTCCCGCCTTCCGGAGACAGGGCTTGGGACACGAAACGCTCTGCGCTCTGCTTCGGCACGGCTTTTCCTCTCTGGATCGTCACCGTATCAGCGGCTATTGCGACGCCGGCAATCGCGCCTCCATTCGGCTGATGGAATCCTGCGGGATGCGGTACCAGCACCAGGTGAAAATCGAGGATGAACAAGGCGTTGAACGGGAACAAGCCTATTTCGCCCTGAACGAGAATTCGCTTTCTCTTGAGCCCGTTTGCTGGTAGAAAATATACCTTCCCTCAACAAGGAGCACCGATGCGCTTTCAATCCTGGTTATCCGTTTCCACCACCCGCCATTTCCCCACCACCCCGCCGCCGCGCATCCCCCTCCGGGCCGTCGAAGCCGCGCGCAACGAGCAGTTCAGCTTCCAGGTCGCCATGCGGAGCGACACGCCCTCCCCTGTCACCGTCGAGGCCAGCGGCCCGGCGGGTTGGTCGGTCCGGGTGCGCCGGGTCGGCTTCGTCCCCGTTGCCCATCACAACACGCCGATTCTCGCCGACCCCCGCGACACGGAAGGCGTCGGCAGGATTCCGGGGTATGTGCCGGACCCCCTGTTCGACGAAAACACGATCCTGCTCCCGCAGGATGAAACCCACGCCTTCTGGCTGACCGTCCGACCGGGGCCGGACGCCGCGCCGGGGCGGCGCACGATTGCCGTCACCGTGTCGCCCGAAAAAGGGAAAGCCGTCACGCACAAGCTGGCGGTCACCCTCCACGGCCTGATCATTCAGCCCCGCCACGATTTCGACATCACCCACTGGTTTTACGCGGACGCGCTGATTCATTGGTACAAGACCGATCTGTTCGACGACCGGTTTTGGGAGATCGCGGCGCGCTACATGAAGAACGTCGTGGAACACGGCCAGAACACCCTCTATGTGCCCGTCTTCACCCCGCCCCTCGACGGCGTCAAGCTCCCCAGTCAGCTCCTCCGCGTAAAAAAGGCCGGCAAAGACCGATATGCGTTTGACTGGTCGGATGTCCGCCGCTATCTCCGCCTGGCCCGGGCGCAGGGCATCGAACGTTTCGAATGGTGCCATCCGTTCACCCAGTGGGGCGTCAAACACGCCATCCGGATCTATGAGGGGCAAGGCGCCGGAGAGAAACTTCTCTGGCCGATCGACACCGGCGCCACCTCGGACACGTATCGCCGCTTCCTGGCGCAATACCTGCCGGCGTTGAAACGTTTCCTCACCGCTGAAAAACTGCTCGACCGCTCCTTCTTCCATGTCTCCGACGAACCGCACGGGGACGAGCCGCTCCAGAATTACAGGGCCGGCCGGGCTTTGCTGGCCGAGTTGGCGCCCTGGATGAAGGTCATGGACGCTCTCACGGATATCCGGTTCGGCCGCGAACGGCTGACCGACATGCCCGTCCCCAGTATCAGCACCGCGCTTGATTTCGTAAAGGAGAATATCCCCTGCTGGTGCTACTACTGTTGCGGCCCGCGCGGCAAATTTCTCAATCGCCTGCTCGACACACCCCTCGCCAAGATCGCCATGCACGGCTTCCTCTTCTATCGCTGGCCGTTCAAGGGTTTCCTTCACTGGGGTTACAACTACTGGTACGAGTCCCAGACCCGCAACCTGATCGACCCGTTCACCACCCAGGACGGCAAACGCTGGCCCGGCTGGGCCTATGGCGACACGTTCGTGGTATATCCAGGAAAAGACGGCCCGATCGACTCCGTGCGTTGGGAAATCTTCGGGGAAAGCCTCCAGGATTACGCTCTCCTCCAGACACTGGGGGTCGCCCGCACGGACCGCCGGCTCGCGCCGCTCCGGTCATTCGAGGAGTTCCCCAAGGATGCCGCCTGGCGCGCACGCGTCAAGAAGTCGCTCTATCAAGCCTGACGGAAAGGCCCCGCATGAATCTCCCAACCCCCCGCCATCAACAAAGAAAAACGCTCTTGTCTTTCTACTGTGACGACACCAGCCCCTCCGTGGGAGGCGCCCGGGCCTTTGGAACATTCCTCGACTTCTGCGCCGACCAGGGGATTGCCGGGGAGGCGAGCGCCATCCTGGGCATTGGCGGCCGTTCCATCACCCGGACCCCCCCCGCGGAGGAGGCGGAATTCCTCCGCCACACCCGCCGCGCCTGGGACTGCGGCATTGACACGCATATGGAACTGATGACGCACGGGAGCCTGTTCGACTTCGCCGCTGACGCCCCGCGCAAGGACTCTGTTCATGAGGGCCTGTGGCTATACGAACCCGGCACGACGGAGGCGGAATACCGCCGCTATTTCCTGGACATTCTCGCCGAGGGGGAACGCGCCGGCCTGCGGTTCACCGGTCTCACCTGGCCGGGTTGCGGTTGCACCCCCTGCGGAAAACGTTACGCCGAATTGCGGGCCGCTGGAGTCACGGAACCCAATCCGGCCGTCTGGGCGGCGCTGCTCGGACTCGCCCGGGAAGGCCGGTTCCGCGGCCGCTGCGTGCCCTGCTTTTTCGGAAGCAGCGAGACCGATTTCGCCATCCATCGAAAGGCCGGCCAAGGCGCCCATGGTGTTTACGACCTGATGCCGAACGCCGAGGACCGGTTCGGCATCTGGGAAAACAACCCGGCCCGCGTCGATCCGGATTACTACATTTCGGCCGATGGAACCTCCGGCATCGTGGTCCGGCATGTCCGGAACAACGCCCCCTACTGCATCTGGTATTCCCACTGGCAGGGACTGAACCCGGTCACGGGCGTCGGTTGGCCGGCCTTCGTGACCGTGATCGAGCGGATCCGCAAACATTTGGGCGATCAGGTAACCTGGATGCGCCCGAGCGAAATCGCCGACCGCTACCATGCGGCCGGCAGCTGGAATTTCGACCCGGTTCAGGGTCCGAGGCAACCAGGATGAAAACCCACCGAGTTGCCCCACGCCCCCTGATCCTGTTCGATTATGACGGCGTACTCGTCGATTCGCTCGACTACTTTCTCGACGCGTTTCTCGATGCCTGCCGCGAACACGGCTGTCACCGGGTGAAAACCCGAGCCGATTTCCTGGCGCTCTTCGACATCAACTTTTACGAGGGCATGTCCCAAGCCGGCCTGTCCGGAAATCTGCGCGACAATGTGTTTCGCGGCATGGCCGAGCGGCTGAAGCTGAAATCTGAAAAATACCGTTTCTTCCCCGGCATTCCCGAAGTCTTGCGCAGACTGGCCGAATTTGCCGATGTTTTCGTGATCTCCTCGAACCACAGCGCCGTGGTGCGGGACTTTCTCGAGGCCCACGGCCTGACGGTCTGCCGGGATGTGCTGGGGGGCGACAAGGATGCCAGCAAGGTGCGCAAAATCCGGAGCGTGGCAGCCCGACACCCGAACGTTCCCGTCTTTTACGTGGGCGATACCGCCGGCGACATCCGGGAAGCCCGTGAAGCCGGCGCCATCGCCGTGGCCGCGGCCTGGGGTTGGCATGACGCCGAAAAACTGGCCCGCGAAAAACCCGATCACCTGCTCGCGGCCCCCGATGCGCTCATTCCCTGCATCCAACAAGCCGCCGGCCTTCGTTAAACGCTTCAATTCGCAGTTGCCATTTCCATTCAACGTCATATCATTCCCTTCATTGTATCGCGCGGACATCTCAACTCAGGGGTAGACATGGCTAAGACAATTCGGTTCGGCGTCATCGGGCTTGGAATCGGCGGCGGGCATGCGGAGATTTTCTCCAAGCTCCCCGGGTGCGAGGTTGCGGCCGTGTCGGATCTCAACCCCAACCGGCTGAACTCCCTGGGCGACAAACTCGGCATTGCCGCGCGGTTCACCGACCCCCTTGCCATGCTCGACCAGGTCAAACTGGACGCCGTCGTGGTGGCCACCCCCAACAAGTTCCACGCGCCGTTCACCATCGCCGCCCTCAAGCGCGGTTGCCATGTCTTCTGCGAAAAACCGATGGCCATGAACCTGGCTGAGGCACGGGCCATGAAAGCCGCCGCGGTCAAGGCCCGTCGGAAACTCATGATCGATTTCTCCTACCGCTTCTCCCCCATGAGCGTGGCGCTCAAGAAACAGGTCGACGCGGGCGTGGTGGGTCCCATCTACTTCGGCCGCACGGTCTGGCACCGGCAGCGCGGCATGCCCGGCTTCGGCGGATGGTTCGGCAACAAGGAGCTCGCGGGCGGCGGACCGCTCATCGACCTGGGCGTCCACCGGATTGATCTGGCCCTCTGGCTCATGGGCCATCCCGAACCGGTCGCCGTCAGCGGTTCCGCGTACAACGTCATCGCCAAACGCATCGCCGCCGAACAGAAAAAACACTACTCGGTGGAGGATCTGGCCTGCGGCATCGTCAAGTTCTCCAACGGCGCCACGCTGATCGTGGAGGCGAGTTGGGCGCTGAACATCGACGAACCCGAGCAGATGATCACCACCCTGTACGGCGAAAAGGGGGCCATCACCCAGAAAAACGTCGGGGGCGGCTACGCGTTCAAGGCGGAGCTCATGACCGAGGAGCAGGGTTGCCTCTTCACCAAAACACTCAGCGTGAACACCGCCGCCGTCCCCTCCGCCCAGCAGGAGTTCGTGGCCTGCATCCGGGAAAACCGGGCGCCCTCGGCCTCGGCCGATGACGGCATCCGGGTTCAGAAAATTCTCGACGGCCTCTACACCAGCGCCGTCCGTGGCCGTGAAATTCGGTTCCAGTAAAGGATGTCACGTGGATTCGCCCTCTGCGCTCAAACGCCTGGGTCAGTGGCTTGACCTGTCGTATAAGTTCGTTCTGACGCTCGCGGCCGGTTCTCTGATCGCGGGGCTGGTCGCGGCCGGCATGCGTGCCGGCGCCGTGCGCAGCGGCCTCGCGCAGGCGGAACACTATTTCAATCAGGGCCGTCTCGCGGAGGCGGACGGCCTGCTTGAAGCGCTGCTTCCCTGGGCGCGCTGTTTTCCCGGCCGCTATCGGGAATGCGCCGCTCTCCGGGTACGCTGCCTGGCCCGGCTTGGCCGGGCGGAGGCCGCGTCGGTCGCGGAGACCATGAGGAGCGACTGCGATTCGCCCGTGCCCCGCCCCGACTGGTCGCAGCTCCCCCGCGATCCCGTCGCCTGGCTCCACCAACTCAGCCTGTCGCTCGTGAGCGGCCTGATGGGGGGCTTATACCCCCCCACCCTGGACAACGCCTGGGCCGGTTACGACGCGTTGATCGATGAACTGACGGACGTGGAGGACAGGACCGCCCTGAATGCCCTGGCGAATCAACTCCTGGCCCGTTTTCCCCATTCCCTGATCGCACTCAAAGCCGCAAAGAGCCGCGCGGAATTGAACCCCTCCCCCTCGCCCGACCCAACCGGCCCCGCTCCAGCCGCACCGGCGCTTCCGCCCACCCCGTCCGCCGTAACGGCGGACGCGCCCCCGGTTATCGAGCGCCCGATTCCGAGTTCTCCCGATCCGGAGCCGCCACCATTCCCCGCCTCCTGGGGCATCGTGACCAATTCCCGCGCGGTGGCCTTCAATGCCTTGACCGGTCAGCCGGTCCGGGAACTCAAACCGGGCGATGTGCTGGCAATCGAGGGGACCGGCCGCATCCGCGAGGAACCCGCGCTGACCGGCACCCTGATCCTGAACAACCGGAATATCCCCGATCTTCTTTTCCGCGCGGACGTACTGGAAATCCGGAATGGTTCATTCCAATCGGTGTCGCCCCAGGAAGTCGCCCTGCGCAGCCGCCTCGCTGAAATCGCGTTCCAGGAAAACGGCTTTCGCCTCCGCCTCAACCGGGAGAAAGAGGCGTATACACCTGAAGAAAAAGCGTTTCGTGAGGTTCAGACCCGCTTCGATGCCTTTCAGGCGGAAGTGAAAAATCTGACCGCCCAACTGGATCAAAAAACAGGCGCCGACCGGATGCGGATCCTGGAGCGGCTACGCGCCATGAAATACCAGGAACAAACGCTGTTGCGCGCCCTTAAGGAACGCAAACAGGCCGTCGAAAAAACCGGCGGCCGATCCGGTCCGAGCGGTTTCGCGCGGGACCTCGAGGCGCTCCTGCAGGAAAAACAGGCTATCCTGAAACTGTTGGCTGGCCCCCTCAAATGATGGACTCCGCGCACACCCTCCGCCGCCGTATCCGGCCTCTCACGGCGTTCCGCGTTGCCGCCGTGATTTTCTTCTGGGCCGTCATGACCGTGTGGCTGATCCGATTCGAAGCGTGCCCCGAACGGTTTACCGGCCGGTTCGACGGTTACCGCGACCTCTTCAAGGGAGGCGTCCTGATCCGGAGCGCCTGGATGCGCATCCTCGCCGACGGTTCGCCGATCGGCTATTCCCACACCGAAATCGACGTCAACGACAAAGAACCCGGCGCCCATTATCGCATTGACAGCGAAATGGAACTCGACCTGAACATCATGAACCTGCGCCAGAAGGTCTACTCGCGTTTGGTTCTGACCCTGGATATCCTGTCCCGCCTTCAACGCTTCACCTTCAGCCTGCGTTCCCAGGGCGCGGACACGGAGATCGAAGGCCGCCGTCTGCACGGGGATCGTTTCACGATCGCCATTCAATCGGGAGGAGGCTCCCGCTCCCTGGACCTGTCGATTCCGGATGACGTGGTGCTCTATTCCCCCATGCTGGAGCAGGCTCTCGGCGCTTTGAAACCCGGACAACGCCGGACCTTCCGCACGCTGGATCCGGCATCGTTGGCCGTGGCGGACGTGCTGGTTCGCGCGGATCGCCAGGAACCCCTGACGTTAACCGGTCGCACGGTCGCCACCACCGTCCTGGCCACCGAGTATCAGGGCATGACCATCTGGACCTGGGTGGACCGTGACGGCACGATTCTGCGCCAGGAGACGCCCCTGGGCTGGGTGATTGAGGCCTGCTCGAGCGAGGAAGCGATGGCCTTCAAAAGCGTGGCCGCGAAAAGGCGGGAGCTGCTGGCCGCGGCCGCGGTTCCGGCGGATCGTCCCATCCCCAACCCACGCCAGGTGCGACGCCTGGACGTGTTCCTGAAAGGGGTTGAAGCGCCCATCGGCGAGTTGACCACCGACCGCCAGGAAGCCGTCGACGCCGGCACGAACGGTGTCCGGGTAATCGTTCGCGCGGACGGCTGGCCGGCCCCATCCGAGCCGGTCAAACCGTCCCGCTTCACGAATGAACTCGCGGCATCGCCCTTCATTCAATCGGACGATCCCGCGATCCTCGCCAAAGCCCGCGCCATCGCCGGCGGAGACGCCGATGCCGCGGCCGCGGCGCGGGCCATCAACGACTGGGTCTTCAACAAGGTGCGGAAGACCCCGTCCGCGGGACTTCCTTCCGCGCTGGCCGTGCTGGAGACGATGGAGGGCGACTGCAACGAGCACACCTATCTGACCGTGGCGCTGTGCCGTGCCGCGGGCATCCCCGCCAAGGTGATGGCCGGTCTGGTTTACATGAACGGCGCCTTTTATTATCATGCCTGGCCGGCCGTTCGGGCCGGCAACCGGTGGGTGGAGATGGACCCCACCTTCGGACAGGAGATCGCGGACGCCACCCACATCGCCCTGGCGGAGGGCGAACTGGCCGGACAAACACGCCTTCTCCGCTACATCGGCCGGTTGACGATCGGCGTTTTGTCTTTCGAAAAGGAACTCGCGCCATGATCCGAATGGAAAACCTGAACAAGCGCTTTGGTCCCCTCCACGCGGTGAAGGACCTGAGCCTGCACGTCCCGCGCGGCGAGATTTTTTGCTTCCTGGGCCCGAACGGCGCGGGCAAAACCACCACTCTCAAAATGCTCACGGGCCTGATGCGGCCTTCCTCGGGCAAAGCCTGGATTGGCGGAATCGAGATGACGGAAAATCCGCTGGAAGCCAAAAAAAAGATCGCCTACATCCCCGACACGCCGTTCTTGTACGATCGCCTGACCGCCACCGAGTTTTTCCTCTTCATCGGCGCCCTCTACGGCATGCGCCGTGACGCCATTGAGGCCGAACGCGAACAGGCTTTCGTGTTTTTCGGGCTCCAAGCTCACCGCGCCGCACTGGTGAAGGACCTGTCCCACGGCCTCCGGCAACGGCTCGTCTATGCCGCGTCCTTCCTGCACAAACCTGATGTGCTGTTCATCGACGAGCCGCTGATCGGACTGGACCCCCGCACCATCCGGGCAATCAAAATCCTGCTGCGGGAAAAGGCCCGGGCGGGGATGACGATCTTCCTGACCACGCACATCCTCTCCCTGGCCGAGGATGTGGCCGACCGGATCGGGATCCTGTCGGACGGCCGCCTGATCGCGTTGGGCACGTTGGACCAGATCAGGGAACGCAGCGGCTCCTCCGGCGATCTCGAAGAGGTGTTCCTCGCCCTCACGGAAAACGGCGAGGCGTGACGGGAAACCCGCCGGCTTATTCCTCGCTCAGAATCTCGAAACGACGCCTGAACATGGGCCGATTGGTCACGGCGCCACCCGTGACGGGCATGGGATCCCGCCACACCTCCAGCAGGGCGGACGAATCGCCCTGAACCGACTCGATCTCCTCGCCTAGGACGTCGCCCTTGCGGGGCAATCGGACCTTGGCGGTCGATTGGGCAAATAGCGCGATCAGGAAGTAGTTCTGCCGGGGGTTCACCAAGCCGAGCAGATTGCGGATCGCCGCTTCCTTCCGGAACGCGGTGGCTTGTGAAACACTCGCCGGGAAGGCCATGGATACTTCATTCGCCACTTTTGCCGCTTCCGCCAAATAGGACTGATTGGCGCAGAGATCGGCCCGACTCGTGTACCCGCCATCGGGCCAGTTGGTGTCGTTCAACCATGCCGTCGCAAGACGGACAGCCTGCGCTTGGGTCACATGACCGACCGAGTCGTCACCCGGATACCGATCGATGGGCATATTCATGAACAACGCCTGTAATGCCTCGGGCGAATCGGTATTGGGATTGACGAATCCCCGTTGCGTGGGATTATCGGGAGTCACGGTAAAATATTGATAAATGGGATCGGCCTTTTCCATGACATTGGTGCCGGAATCGATCAATCGGAGCGTGTTCCAGAAATTATGTTTCTGGTTTCCGCCACGGGGGAGATAAGAGAGTTCTCCCGGAGAGATAAGCTTGGCGTCCGCCACATGCATGAAGGGGTGGCCATCGGTGGAATAGTTCTGAGTCGCCATTTGCTTGGCTAACCAGCGCTCGGTCAGTCTATTGAGTGCGCCCAGGGTTCCGTGATCCGGATAAGCGGGGAATCCTTCCCCACCCCGGTGTCCGGGAGGAGCCTCCAGCATGGCATAACTGTACCACGCCACGCCTTGCCCGGTCAGATGGTTAAACCGGGGATCAACGCACTCGACTCCGGACCGCTTAACGACAGCTACCTCACCCGGTCCGGGTATCCGCACCGAGGGCAGCCAGGCATAAGGGGGGGGCGCACTGGGTCGCCCCATCGTAACATCCAGGTTCTCCACCGAATCGACCGGCTTCCCCGCGTCGTCCTTCAACGTGAGGCTGACTGTGACTTTGAAATAGGCCGTAACGCCGGCCCACACGGAGGTGTCGACCGCCACACTGGCTGTGGGCAATGGCGGGAACAAAAGGTGATTGTATGAAAGCTCCAGGCCCTTCGGCTCACTGGTAAACGAACATTTGCCATTTTCGCCGGGAAGCGGAAAATCGCTTTTCGTTTTTCCTGGAGGGTCGAAAGACAGTTGGTCGCATACATACGTGATCGTGCCTTCAAGGGTAAATTTGGCCGATCCACGACTGTAGACAAACGGATAAAACACCTCGATTTGTGGCGTCAGGTCCAGCGTGCCCGGACGCGGAGGACGCGCCGGCACCCACTTGGGTTCCAGCAGGATTTCGTTGATCATCGGCACCCGCTCCATGCAGGGGGCATCCAATCGTTTCGGAATCGAATCGGCGTCCACGTAGTCGATCAGGGCATCGGCGACGTCGGCAGCGTCGAACGCGGTAAAACCGAATTCATCGCGCAACTTGCCGATGATCGCACCCCGCTCCGGAAGAAGATCGTCTCCCGAAATATCCAGGGGATCCGTGATCACGTTATTGGTGGGCGACCGGGAATAGGTGACAAAATGGCCGACGCTCTTTAGACCGTGATTCGGCAGCCCCTTTTTCAGTTCCGCCACCGATTCGTAATCCCGCCCATCAGCCAAAAGAGCCGGATCCGACACCTCTCCATTTCCAAGCCCGGTCAAGTCGATTTCACTGGGATCGACACCGGTACCGCGCGTCCCGCCGCCGGCCTTGTTGGCGTCCAGCAATCCGGATGCGTTGACGATCAGGTACCCCACCCAGCCCCCGGCTACCGGGAGCCAGCTCACCTTGTTCAGGGCCGCCAGCAACGCCGGATCGGTCAGAAGGGCGTCCGGAAGGTGCGTTGCCCAGACCTGATTGGTCGTCAGGGTGTTGGTGACGGACCCGCCCTGGGAATAGAGCACAACCCAATCGGGGTAATAGTCATCGCCCAGATTGGCGTCCAACTCCAACGCCTCCAAGGCCTTCGCTTCGGCGGCCTGAAGCAGCAATCGCGCCCGCACATCATGCTGATAACTCCCGGCCGCATGACGCTCGGTGCGCATGAAGATGGAAAACGCCACTGCCATCATCAGCAACAACGCCAGCAGCCCCAGCACCACCACGAGCGCAATGCCGCGTTTTCGCGTTTGTTTATTCTTCATATGCATACCGATCCCGGTTGCCGAGCCAAGCCCGAGCTTTGAACGTTTTGGTTTCCGTTGAACCTTCCACATCCTCTTTCACCGTCACCGCCACATCCACATACCCCCCCGAATCGCTCTCCGTAACCACAATCGGCGGCAGGATAAGGCCCTTGGGAGCCAGTGACACCGAATTTCGCGTGGGTGGATCGCCCAACGAGTATTTGATCTCCTGCAACGCCTCCGGTTGACCAGGGACGCTTGACTCGTCGATAACCCAAAAGGAAGCGCTCCCTCCCCCGAAGGTGGGTGGCGATTTATTCGTGGGCATCACGCAACGCGAAATATCCCGCGCGATAAAATCGGCCAGCCCCCGGCCGGCCATGTTCATCTCGGCTTTGCGCACGCCCGTGTTCCACGTCGTGGTGGCCTGCTCGAATAACTGCCCGCAGATCACCACAATGATGCCCAGAATCGCCATGGCGACCAGCAGTTCGATCAGCGTAAACCCGCTTTTCCCGCCTCTCATGGCAGCACCGTGAAATAGAGTTCCGTGTAAAAAACGAGCCCTTTGTTCCGAATGAGGCCGGCCGTTGGAGCATCGATCCCTTTCCAGGGCAGCACATACAACGTCACCTGTTTGACAGCCGGATTCGCCGGCGTATCGACTGTCAGGTAATAGGCCACGTAGTCCGGCGGACCCAACAGGACGGCTTGCCCCGTCTTGTACGGATTCACGAACACGTTTTTTCCCCAGTCGATCCAGGCCTGATTGATCAGCGCTTGCCCATCGCCCGCCATCGGCTTGAGGTCGTCGGCCTGCGCCTGCAACCCGTTCAGCACCTGATTGGCGAACAGGCTGGCCGTGGTATCCGCCTCCGCATCTTCGCTGGCGGCCAGACCCGTTGGAAACAGCCCGAAAATGGAAAGCAAGCCGAGTCCCACCACCAGCATCGCCAGGCAGACCTCGACCAGGCTGAAACCCCGTTTCCGTCTTCCGTTGCGTTTGCTCATGCCGTTTCCATTCCCATTTCGGCCATCCTCAATCCGATTTCACCAAGCCCAACAGGGGATAAACAGTGACGATTTTAGTGACGTCCCCCATCTTGTCGTTCAACTGGATGGTCCATTCCCCCATGCCGACGGATTTCCCATTTGGATAAAACAGGATCATCTCATTGTCGCTCATCATACCACGCGGCCTTTTCACCTTGCATTCGATGCCGGGCGGCATAAAAAATTTTTCACCGACCAGAAATCCGAACGAATCGCCGCTCGTCCATTTAGCCCCCCCGGTTTCGGTGGCCAACCATTGGGTGGCGCGTTGATCGGCTGCGCCGCTGAAGGGGCCCAACCGCCCGATGGAACCCTCCGCCCGGCCGTTCATGTTGCACACATACTCCCGTTCATCAGGCCATGAAAAGCTCACGCCAACGGAAGCAGGAATCGTCAGAATGTTTCCGGAGCTTTGCACCGCTACGCCGGCTTTCGCAAACACATACATACAGTTTGTTCCGCCTTCAAGCCGGAACAACGCCGCCGTGGTATGGCGCTTGGTCACGGCATGCTGGCGGGCCATGGTCAACGCCGCTCGAATGGACCCCACCGCGCCGCGCATTTCCGCGCCACGCCGGGCGCCGACATAGGACACGACCCCGGCCGTCAGCAGGATTCCCATGATCGCCATGACCGTCAGGAGTTCCATCAGGGTGAACCCGTTTCGGGAATCGGTTGAAGGCGTGACCCGCATGACTCAAGCTCCACGTGTGTTTTATGGAACGGAAAAATAGACCGAATACGATGACGAGAAATCGTCCGTTGGCATGACCGGATACGTGCCGTTTGGATTGATGGTCACCGAATACTCCTCGCCGTTTTCGTCCATGATGGCGCTTTCCCGTTCCCACATTCCCTTCGGGCGCAACACATCAATGACCACTGAACTTTTTTCTTTCTTGATCGCGATTTGATTGCCGATCGGCCATTGCCCGACTTTGGCATGATAGTTCAGGATGGCGGTCCGAAGCGCAGCCCTTGCCTCCTGGGCCCGCGTCGCCGCAGCGGATCGGCGCATCTGCATGGTCGCCGGAATCAACAGGCCCATCAAAATGCCGATGATGGCGATCACCACCATCAGCTCCATCAGGGTCATGCCCCGCGCGACTTTTTTCCCCCATGCGCTCATGGTGATTCTCCGCCGGTCATTTCCAACTGCACACATCGTCCGAACCCTCTTTGCCGCTTTCATCCTTGCCGTCGGGCCCCGCCGACCAGACCGCACAGACACGATATAGAGTCTGCTCGCCCACGGTCACCTGGTTTTGATTATTGCAATAGGCAATCCGATACGGGCGCTCCCACGGGTCCACCATCCTGCCGCCAACCAGGTTTCGGGCGCTAAACTCCATGTAGGTCACCTTGCCGCCGGTGCCCTGGAGCAGGCTCACAAAGGTGGCATCGCTTTCACCGCCCGGCGTTCCTCCGTTTCCCTTCCAGTCGCGATTATCCATATACCAGGCCCGCAGCGCCGCCTCCACCTGGCCGGCTTCCAACCGCGCCGTTTTCTTCCGGGCATGTTCGCGGGCCGTCGCAAGCGCCGGCAGCAACAGACCGGCCAGTATGCCGATGATCGCGATAACCACCAACATCTCCATCAGCGTGAATCCAACCGCCCCATGCCGCTTCATGCATTCACCTCGCTATTCCAACCACTTGCCGCCCACGTCATCCGCCGTTTCGGCCGTCCCATCCGGCCCCACCGAGTACAGAAGATACGCCTGGAAGGGCGGACTTGATGTGTAAACGTAGTCATTATTCCAAGGATCTCGAATCGTGTGGACCTTGTTCGACCAAACCGATTTGCCGCCTACCGGATTAGCTCCCTCCCTGTATACGTTAGGCGTGCGGAGCATGCCGTCGAGATATTTCGCCCAGGGCGCGTCCCCCTCATCCGGGAAAAGGTATGTCGTAAGCCCGTCGGAATAGCCGTATCCTTCTGATGGTCTCACGCTTCCTTCGCCGATTTCCCCCTCTTTTTCGCGCCTCATTTTGCCGGCGGGAGGATAACAGCCGTTGATCGTATGGTACTCGGTCAGCGCATTCTTGATCCGTTCGATATCCCCCGAAGCCCGGGCGACGGCGGTCTTCTGATTAATCAGGGCCATCAGCTTCATGGTGATGCCCGCGAGAATCAGGATGATCACGATCACCGTGAGCAGTTCGACCAGCGTGAAACCGCGGCGCGTTTTCATGCCATTTCCTTTCGGTTGCGAGGCGTTGCTCTTACGTGGACATCTTGCTGATGATCGACACCATGGGCAGGAACATCGCGACCACGATGGTGCCCACGATCAACGCCAGCAGAATGATCAGAATCGGTTCGATGATGGAGGTCATCGCGTCCACGGCCGTGTCCACCTCGTCGTCATAGGTGTCCGCGACTTTCATCAACATGTCGGGCAGGGCGCCCGTTTCCTCGCCCACCTGCACCATGCCGATGACCATGCCCGGAAAAACTTTCGCCGCATCGAGCGGGGTCACCATGGACTCGCCCTCCTTGACGGCGTCATGCACCTGGGCGATGGCCGTGGAGATCACGAGGTTGCCGGCCACGTCCTTGACGATGTTGAGCGCCTGCAACATCGGCACGCCGCCCGTCAGCAGCGTGCCGAGCGTCCGGGCGAATGTGGAGATGGCGCCCATGCGGAACAGGGTTCCGAAAATCGGAGCACGGAGCTTGAACACGTCCAGCAAGTACCGCCCCTTCCGCGTGGCCGACAGGGTCCGGATGGCGAACACCACGGCGACCACCACGCCCAGCGCGATCAGCCCGTGCTCGGTGACGTTCTGGCTGATGCCCACGACCACCTTGGTCAGGGCCGGCATTTCGTCCGCGCTTCCCAGCAGATCCTTGAAGATTTCGGAAAACTTGGGAATGATCACGATCAGCATGAAAATCAGGATGGTCAGGGCCATGACCAGCACCACCACGGGATAGACCATGGCGCCCTTGATTTTATTCTTGATCCGTTGCCCCTTTTCCATGAAATCCGCCATGCGCAACAAGACGGTTTCCAACGCGCCGCCCGCTTCGCCGGCTTTCACCATGTTGACGAAAAACTTGTCGAACACCTTGGTCTGCTGCCCCATCGCCTCCGCGAAGGTGCTGCCGCCCTCCACGGATTCCGCCATGTTGCTGATCGCGCCGCGCAACGTGGGATTGGTCTCCTGGCGTTGCAGGATATGGAGACCGCGCAGCAGGGGAAGCCCCGCATCCAACAGGGTCGCCAACTGGCGAGTGAAAATGGTCAATTGTTTGGCGCCCACCCGCGCGGCAAACAGCGTGGCCAAAAACTTGGGCAACTTGATTTCCGCTTGCAACCCGCCTTTGGCTGAAGCCGTCGGGCCGAACTTGGCGGATGGACCGCCCGTTTTTTTGCCGAGTTCCTCCACCTTGGTGGGGAAAAGCCCCTTCTCCCTCAACGTGCCGATCAGCCGGTTCTGGTTTTCGGCTTCCAGCACGCCTTCGGTTTCCTGTCCCTTGGCATCCATGGCCACAAATCTGAACTTCGGCACAACGACCTCCCTGCCGGGTACGGGTTTCCGGCTCTTGAAAAAAACCCGTTCTTGATGTTCTTACTCTATCAAAATACAGCCCCTGCTGGCAATCCAAAAGAACAGGCATCCACGGGCGCGCACACGCGGTTCTTTCTTGCTTCAGTCCCCCTTTCTTTTCTATAGTAATCCGGATTATCCAATGGGGGTCCATGCTTTTCCCGACAACAGCGTTTGCGGTCTTTTTCGCACTCGTACTCTTACTCCACTGGGCGCTGGTCACGCGAACGGGCATCTGGAAGATCGTCCTCCTGATCGCGAGCTACTTCTTTTACGGCTTCTGGAACTGGCGTTTCGTGTTCCTGATCGGCGGCTTCTCGGTGATCAACCACGCCCTCGCCGTCCTGATGCACAGGGAACCGCTCGGGTCGCCGCGGCGCAAACATCTGATCGTTCTGACCTGCGCGCTCGATCTGGGGGTGTTGGCCTTTTTCAAGTATTTCGGTTTTCTGACTCTGACGACGTTCCAGTTCCTGAACTGGATCGGCGTTCCCCTGCCCGAGGGCCCCTTGCTCGCCACACTCGAAATGGCGGGCCGGATCGTGCTGCCGGTGGGCATTTCCTTTTTCACGTTCCAGGGGCTAAGCTACGTGATCGATGTCTATCGGGGGGAAATTCGACCCGGCCGCACCCTGCTCGATTTCGCGCTCTACCTGTCCTTTTTCCCCCAACTCGTCGCCGGCCCCATCGTGCGGGCGCGCGACCTGCTGCCTCAAATCGAAACGCCGCCCGGCCGCCACATCCCCCTGGATACGGGCCGGGCCGCCCTGCTCATCCTGGCCGGGCTGTTCAAGAAAATCGTGGTGGCCAATTTCCTCGCCGGCCGTCTCGCCGATCCCGTTTTCGCCAACCCGGAAGCCTTCTCCGGGCCGGACGCGCTGCTCGGCGTCTGGGCGTACGCCATTCAAATCTATTGCGACTTCTCGGCCTACTCCGACATTGCCATCGGCGTTTCCCTCCTTATGGGCATCCATTTTCCCATCAATTTCAACGCGCCTTACCTGGCCACCTCGATGCAGGATTTCTGGCACCGCTGGCACATCTCCCTCTCCACCTGGCTGCGCGACTACCTCTACATTCCCCTGGGCGGCTCCCGACACGGCGAATGGATGACCTACCGCAACCAGTTCCTCACCTTTTTCCTCGGCGGACTCTGGCACGGCGCCGGCTGGACGTTCATCCTCTGGGGCGCCTTCCACGGCGGGTACCTGGCCGTCGAACGCTTCCTGTCCCGGCTCCGTCACGGAACCGGGCCGGCCGCTTCCGCCGAACCCACCGCGCCGATCCCCGTGATCCTGCGGCGTATCTGGATCTTCCAGTGGGTCTGCGTCTCCTGGATCCTTTTCCGATCCCCCACCATCGCCGACGCCTCCGCCCTTTTCCGCAGCATCGGCGACTGGTCCGGCCCGGCCACCCTCTGGACGCCGGTCAGCCTGCTCGTGCTGGCCGCCGGCTGGCTGATTCAATTTCTGGATGGCACGCGCCTGGAACCGGTCTGGAACCGCTTCAGCCGCCTGCCCGCCCCGGCGCAGGGTGTTCTTTGCGCGGCCGTGCTGGCGCTTATCCTGGGACTGGGTCCCCAGGGCGTAGCGCCGTTCATCTACTTCCAGTTTTAACGCAAATCCGCTCGCGCGGGAGGAACGGTCATGGTCAGATGGCGGGATGAAATCGGCGAACGGCGCGCGCAAGGCGGCCGGGGCATTCCCCTGGCCCCCACGCTCACGGCCGTGATCGCCTTTTACCTGGCCGGGATCCTGCTGAACGGGGACGCCCTTTACAAAAACGCGGAACGGATGCCCTACGGCCGCGTTCGACAGACAAGCCTCCGCGTCACCGCGCCGCTTCGGTGGGCCAGCCGAGCCTCGCGTCTGTATCTCGTCCGGGAATGGATCGAAACCGTCTGGAACAAGGAAAGCCCCACATGAACAACTCCGTTCGTCTGCTGGCCGCCGCCACACTCGCCTTCGTCCTCCCCGCCCTGGCCCAGGAGGCCAAGCCCGAGCGGGTGGCCTTCCTCGGGGATTCGATGATGAAACTCCTCGGACACCAGGGCAACCGGGAAATAAGCAAGCTGCCCCACGCGCTGGTCGTCACCAATTTCGCCTCGATCGGATCGGGGCTGGCCCGGCTGGATGCCTTTGACTGGATGGCCAAGTTCGCATCCGTCATGGCCGAGCAAAAGCCCGATACCGTCATCATCGCCCTCGGCGCCAACGACAAACAGCCCATGCAAACCAAGGGGCAGATCGTGCGCCCCGGGGATCCGGCCTGGACGGCCGAATACAGCCGCCGGATCGGCCAGGCCATGGATATTCTCA